>NC_012623.1:361875-723750 GCF_000022485.1 Sulfolobus islandicus Y.N.15.51
CAACAACTTCAATTCGTCGTAATTGGGAACAGCCATTATTGCAGGTGTTGGATCCTCTAGCCATCTTAGCCTATATGGTTCTAATGACTTACAAATCCTAATAGCAGTGTTTAAATTATATCTCCAATGCAAATCGAACATTATTTCGACTTCATTGCCAACGGATTCCCTAACAGCCTTAACTATTTCTGCCATGTAGTCGATGTCTTTAAGGGATAAATCCCCATTTCTCACTCTCCTTAAATCTATATAAGGTGTAGGAACGTCTAGGTCAAATTTCATGGCTTTATAACCCTCGTTCTTCATCTTCAAAGCTCTCTTAGCGTAAGCCTCAGGGGAGTAGTCCTCATTCCACTTTTCCATTGACAACCTACCATGAACTGGATTATTGGTTGTGAGCAACCTACTTGTCTCCACTTCAGCTTCCTTTATCCAAGGTAAGTTAACTGGTAAGTGTAAAGCGTTAATCGCTTCTAATCCTTTCCCTCCATGAGCGTCAACATATACTGGTATTTCCGTCTTATCCCCTCCTAACAATTTGTATATTGGTACATTTAGGAATTTTCCAATAATATCGTATAATGCTATATTAATGGCTGAGATCAGATGATACACAGTAGTCCCGGAGTATAGTGCGGCATATCTCAGTTTCTCAACTATCCTATTAATTTTAAACGCATCTTCGCCAATTAGTAATTGTCTAAACTCGCTTTCCATTCCTTTTAAACCCGGTGCTGGACCAGCCTCACCAGTACCATACAAGTCCTTGGAGTAGATTCTCACGAAAGCCCATTCGAAATTGGCCTGAGCTACGAAAACTTTGAAATCAGTGATTTTTAGTTCCATAAAGTAATAAAGAAAACCTAAATAAAATAATCATATCTTAACCTTTTAACCTAAGTATGGATTTGGTTGTTGTGGTTGGGGTTGTTGCTTTGCAGGTGCTGCAGCTATCATATCATCGATCTTTAAAATCGCAGTAGCAGCTTCCGTGGCGCTCTTTAAAACTTGCTCCTTAACCTTTAGGGAATCAATTACTTTAAGCTCGAACATGTTATCGTAAATTCTGGCCTTAACTATGTCAATCCCAGCATTCTTTAATCCGTTTGCGTGTTTATGCCTTATTTCGGTTAACGCACTTATGGGATCCATGCCAGCAGTTTCTGATAGTATTGAAACGTACTCCTCCAAAGCATCTGCAAATGCATTAAATGCCAATTGCTCTTTCCCGGGAACCTTTCTAGCGTTCTCCCTTAACCTCTTAGCCAACTCCTCCTCTACAGCACCGCCGCCAGCCACAATATAGGGTTCTAGTAACAAGTTTCTTATGGAGTTAAAAGCGTCATTTAAACTCCTTTCTGCTTCATCAGTTACCATGTTATTCGAGCCCTTTATGATTACAGTCACCGCTTTAGCTTTATCAGATTGAATGAAGAGGTATTTGTTCTTTCCTAAATTTCTAACCTCCACTAATTTAGCTTCTCCTAAATCACTCTCATTAGCGTCTTTCATGCTACTTGCAATTTTCGCACCAGTAGCTCTACTCAGTAACTCTATGTCGCTCCTCTTTACGTTCTTTAACGCTATTATCCCACTTTTTCCCATTAAATATGAAGCGACTTCATCAATGTCCTTCTGTGTAATAAACAATTTAACGCCCATAGCCTTTATCTTATCCACCATTTGCTTAACATATGCTGTTTGTTCATCCAAGTATCCCTTTATCTGAGTGGGGTCACTTATTCCCAGCTTCATACTAATTTCTGTTTTTTCAAGTTTTAATGGAAAGTCAGCTAACATTACCTTAACGTTTTCCAATCTTCTCGGCATATTCTCATTAGTTGGTTCCTTATCTACAACGATTCCATTTACAAGCTCACTATCGTCAAATTCCCCACCATTAACTTTTACAATCTTTATATTCTTAATATCCAGATCATAGGTTCCATCTCTTTTATCCAATACCGCCAATGAAGCTTCAATAACTAGATTTATTATCTTCTCTAGAGTGTGTTCCGTCGAGAAGAACTTACTTGATAGAGTAGTATATACTAGATCATGAATTATCTTCCTATCCTCTGGACTAATCTTATCTGCAATATTTTTTAGCAAGTCTAATGACGAATTTAGAGCCTTCCTATAACCTTCTATTATGGCAGTTGGATGGATCTTCTGATTCAGTAAATCCTCAGCTTTTTCTAATAGTAACCCGGCAAGAACAACTACTGAAGTTGTCCCATCTCCTACCTCGGTATCAACAGTTTTAGCGGTTTCAATAAGTAATTTTGCAGTAGGATGCTGCACTTCCATGTTTTTGACTATTGTTGCACCGTCATTAGTTATTGTAACGTCTTGTCCTTCCACCAACATTTTGTCTAAACCCTTAGGACCTAGGCTTGACTTTAGCATTTCCAGTAATATTTTGGCTACAGTTATGTTGTTTAGTATTACCTCGTTTCCAGTAGATCTTTGCGTTCCTTCTCTTAATAAATAGGCCATGTTTTCTTTCACTCCGACTCTACTATGTTTAGAAAAGTATAAAGTTTGTGTTTTATCTAAGGATCTGAACAGTAGAATAAAAATAGTGTCAAGTTAAAATCTCAGCTACGACCAGACCACTTCTTTTGCCTCCATATTGTCATGAGAGCAAATATATCAGCGAAGAACATTAATGGAAATGCCAATAAACCTAAAGCAAATCCCCTTATTCTTCTTGTGTATAGCAGGATAGACACAATCATTACAATGCTAACTATTGTTGACACTTCACCCACAAATGTATGAAAAACATAGAAGTAGTGAAATAGAACCATTTCTGTACTCAGTTTATTACCATAAATCAACATAATCCCACTTGGATTGAAGTGATGCGGAAAAAAATGGCTAAATTTATGGAAAATTGGCGTGGGATCTATATCAAATAAATTATCAATTCTGTATACTATTACATTCTCTATGAACTTAGTAGGGTTTGTGATTATTGCTCTTACAATGAAATCCCAATGCTTAGCTACATGTGATAAAATTATTTCAGTATATAAGCTATAACTTAGTAACGTAAGTAAAGGTAATGCGTACCAGTATAATACTGTAAACATGTAAAAGAAACCCTTTTTAAAGATAGTACCATCACCTATTTCCTTAATCAAGAAGAAATTATTTGATCTATACCATCTAACCATTTGCTTTAGTAAACCGCTAATCGTATCTGGAGCTTTAGTCTTGACTACTACATCCTTAGTTACAGTTGCCTTATATCCATTTGAATAGATATAATTGGTTATCTGCCTGTCATCCCCTAAAATTGTGGAGAACCTCCATAATTTAACACTATTAAATTCCTCAGATTCGATCAGCGGCCTTATTACGTCAGTTCTTACTAGTATACATTGGCCGTTGAGTGATACTATACTGCCGAATCTACCTAACGCCCTATAACTTATTTCCCTCAACCTTTGCATCATCTCGGAGACATGATAAGCTATTATATTTTTACCTGGCAATACCGAAATCTCTGGGCTAACAGCAACTATATCCCCTATTAATTTAGAGGATAAGAGATCAACTGAATCATCTGGAAGTATTGTATCACTATCTAAAAGTAAAACATATGGGGTTTTAACGTATTTGAATCCTTCTCTTATTGCCCTCCTCTTACCCATATTCTTATCTAGTTTAATGAACAAACCTCCCTTCGTCCTTACTATACTTTTATATGGTTCATCACAGCCATCCCCTACAACAATAAATTTCAAATCTTGCTTTTTAACAGAATCTATAACTTCTTTAAACACATCCACGTCTTCCTTATAAACGGGAATCAATACGGTAATTTCACTTCTTTTTATACTGGCTTGAGATGACTTAGGCCTATACGTAAATGCTAGAGGTAAGGTAAAGGAAATGTACAGAATAGTAAGAATAGATATCAAGGTAGAGACTAAAAGATAAAATGTAATGTCAAGTCTCATATAAGTCCGAGTATAAACTATTAACCCATCAATATAAAAGATTTTCACTAATTTTTCATTTATACTCACTATAACTCTCCCTTATGTTATATCTTGCTTGAATATAAATACTGAATTTATATCGAACCAAAAACACCATAAAACCTCAAAATCTAATTCAAGTACTGTCATATTAGATATACCATAAGTGGAACCTATCTACACTCAAAAGTTCTGATATAAAAAACTTAGACTTTTATTGTATTATTCCCATAATATTCTTATCTTAATTTCTCCACGTTCCTTTTCCTTTAGCACCTTAAGTAATTCCTTTTCATCATTTATACTCACAGTCTTAGTGACTAACATCTTAGAAGTCTTAGGATACAAAGTCTTCCAAGAGGCTAAATGAACTACAGCTTGCTGAAAGTGGGGCTTCTGACCGTTTACCAAACCTATTATCGTCTTATTTGCATGTACTATTTCTTGTAATGTCTTATAGTCAAGTGGAACTGAACCGGAAGTTGAGAATCCAAAGAGACCTAAAACTCCATTCCTTCCTAACAATGGAATAACATTACTTAATATATTTACATCGGCCCCAGTAGCGTCTATAATCACATCGAACTTACCTACAGATTCTTTCAATTTATCGTATCCATTGGCTGAGTTATAGAAGTTAGTCTTGGTTTCCTCTATGACAGTTTGCTCAACTTCAGTTGGTTCTCTTCTATTTGATACCCAGACTTCTAATCCATAAGTTCTGAAAAGCAGAGTAAATAGTATGCCAATTGGCCCTGTACCTACAACTAAAACCTTTCTACAATTCAAAGTCCCATCATCACACGTCCATACTGGAACCCTCTTCTGAACTTCCAATATTTCCTCAATGGATTTCTCGATGTCAGCTAATGGTTGAGCTAAAATTCCAATATCTTCTATTGACTTGGGAATTCTAACCAAATACTTAGGATCATCGTACCACCATTCCCTCATAAACCCATCCATTTTGTGTATTCCAGCCTCTCCAAATTCACCTGTTTCGCAAAAGTCTGGTCTTCCTACCAAACAATTTCTACAAATACCGCATCCTCTCCTATTAACTGGCATTACCAGATCTCCTTGAGAAAAACCGTAATAAGACTCTTCTACAACGCCTATTGCCTCATGACCTAACACTAAGAAATCCTTTCCCTTAGGTAGAGTTGATAATGTTAACTTGCCATTAACTATCTCTCTATCAGTACCGCAAATACCGTTATAGATAGTTCTTATCCTTAGTTTCCCGTAACTATCCAATTTCTTTTCATCGACGTCCTTGATCTGCACTCCTGCATTTGGGGGTTTCACTATTATAGCTTTCATTAAAAGCTATGTTAAGGTGGGAAAGATATAAACTTTATGCCTAATATAACTTAAAAATTTTAAACCTACGTAAATTTCTAAGATAGTATCCTCAAAATCATTACCTTTTCCTCAGCTAGATAAGGACCCTCTTATTAACCTCTTATTAATCGGAATTGCATTCATAAGAAATAGAGAGGATTAGAGAACCTATCACATATGAAGTATTTTTAATGGTCAAGAGGATTTATTTAGCTCTAAGGCATTTAGCCTCATTGTATGGTAAACATAGTTCACAATAGCTTTAAGAACTCATCTAATTTACTTTTTATATTTTCCTTATTATCTGCTTTTCTAATTTTTTCAATTAATTTTCTAATCTGATATGAGAACTCTACGTCATTAAATAGCATAGTTAAGGAGTCTTGAATAACGTTCTCATCAATATATATCATTTTAACTGTCATCCCTCCATCTATTGTGAAATTCACACCGCTAATCCATGAAGCATCGTCAGACACTAAAAATGCAACTAATGAGGCTACATCTTCAGGCTTTCCAACTCTTTTAGTCAGATGTTGTCCATGATCCAAACTAGATAGATATGACTCTCTAGGAGGGACTTGCCAACTACTAGTATCAATCCACCCTGGACTTATGGAAACCACCCTTATATTGTACTTACTTAGACTAACAGCCAAGGAGTGGGTTAATGCAATTATACCACCCTTAGAGGCTGAATAAGGCTCAGTGTTCGGTTCCGATTGGAAAGCCCTAGTTGATGCTACGTTTACGATAACCCCACCAGTATTCTTCATATACTTCACTACGTATTTGGAACAAAGCCAGACTCCGGTCAAATTTGTCTCAATCACTCTCCTCCATTCATGCAAAGTTTGTTCTTCTATACTCTTTCCACTAAATCCTATACCAGCGTTATTAACAAGGGCATCAATCCTCCCATATCTATCATAGACCCTTTCAACCATATTTGAGACGTCCATTTCCGACGAAACATCAGTCTTAATGAAAAAGGAATCTATTCCCTCACTCCTAAAATGGTTCTCCCTATACTTGCCAGCGTTTTCGTCTATGTCAGCAATAACTACTGCATACCCTTGCTTCCCCAACCTATAACCTATTGCTGCACCTATTCCCTTAGCCCCTCCAGTAACTATACTTACCTTTTTCATTTAACCCCTCACACTTATTGTGAGGATATCCCTATTCTTATATTTTACCTTAATCCTATTACCATCTGTTCTAATGTCCCTCGAAATCTCATTCAGCTCTAGCAAGTCAAGACTCCTAGCTTCAATCACATTAAAAGGTAGTTCAACAACAGCTTCTCCTCTGGTATTCTCGTATTCGTAAAGCCTTAATATAATGCTATTACTATCGCCCTCAGCAACTTTCACAGCCTCTAAAATCAACTTATCGCTAACCCTAATGAAGCTCTCACTTTTAACCTCACTAATTCCCCCAACTACTCTCAATGGTACGTTTAGCTCATAAGCCCTCTTAACCACCTCAGCCCTCTTCCAATCACCAACGTGGGGATATAACGAATAAACGAAAGTGATTTCCTCTAGATCAGTAGAGGGATCTGGATATATTGGAGTTTTAGTCAAACTCAAACCGACTGAAGAACCTCTCAACGTTGCCCCATACTTTCCGTTATTAAGCAATGCAACGCCATAATCGCTCTCAGAGAAGTCAACAAATTTTTGGATTGGAACTTCAAACCTAGCCTTATCCCAGCTAGTATTAGTCCATGTGAACCTCTCAACAACTCCAAAGGGAATATCGGAAACTGCCCTCTCCACGTTTAGGTCAAATTTAAACCAACTCTTTATTAATACTTCCCTATCCTTCATCTTCAATGTAGTTATGAAGTCAATCCTTCTACTATCAGCGTAAACACGGATGATTTGAATAATTTCTGATCTCCTAAATTTATAGGAAAATTTAATTGAAGCTACAATACCATCATTATTGACTATCTCTGATGAAGAGGCCTTAATTTCAAAATGAGTCTCCTCAAATCCCTTCTCAATATCCCACGCATCTGCCCACCCTGGAATATTCTCATACGCGACTAGTAGGTTACCCCTATCCTTTAAAACCTCCCTATTAGCTTCCTTATCGAATATTGACAGAAGCTGTCCAATTTTACTTACCCTTATCCTATAGTATTTGTTCTCAATAAGATACTCATCTTTGTTTTCACTAACTGTGACTTTATCCCTAACTTCAAGAGGTTCCAACAACGAGAAGCCTACTGATGGAACCTTAACCTTAACTAATTTGCCATTAACCTCCACGAACTCCTCCCTATCCCATGATAGTGAATTAAACACAAATGTCTTATCGCCATTACCGCCAACTAGCTTCTGCATTGCCTCATATGCAATATTATTAGCCCTATTTATCACATCTTCTAATTCTTGATAAGCTACCTTGTAAACGTCTTTTATAGCTGATCCCGGCAAAACGTCATGAAATTGATCCTTTAATACTACCTTCCATAATTTGATAAATACTTCTTTATCATAAGTCCTAGCCAAAGTGCTCCATAGCTCAGCTTCCCTTAACGCGATTTCTGCCATCCTATTAAGCAATTTCATTTTTGAATGTGATGTTAATACACCCCTGTGGGTTTCTAAATATAATTCCCCTCTCCATTCTTCCACTGGAACTATCCTTTGTATATAATCATTTACACCACTTAATTCAACCTTAGGTAATATAGGTAAAAGGTTAATTGCCTCGGCTCTAATTAACATATCCTCGTTTGGTCCTCCTCCTCCATCACCGTATCCATAAGAATATAGGATTGGTTGATCCTTTTGAGCCCAGTTATTGTACTGTTCTAATACGCTTGAAGCTGAAAAGTCAGAATTATATCCTCCCTTTCCGTGGCCAAAGGTAACTGCAGGTAATCGATCACCATTTGGCCCTACCCATTGGAAAACATTGAATGGAAATGCGTTGGTATCGTTCCAAAAGACTTTATGAGTTGCGAAAGCCTTTACTCCACCCAATTTGGCTATCTGAGGCAATGATGCTGAAAATCCAAAGGTATCTGGCAACCATAAAATATTGGCAATTCTTCCGAAGTTCTCTAGATAGAACCTCTGAGAGTACAAGAACTGCCTAGCCAACGATTCGCCTGAGACCATATTTGCATCCGATTCAACGTATAGTGCTGCTAACTCCCACTTCCCTTCCTTAACCTTTTCCTTTATCCTTTCAAATAGTTCTGGAGAATCTGCCTTTATCCACTCATAATATATTGCAGCGCTTTGAATGAAGTGAAAGTCGTACTTATCTAAGAGTGTTAAAATAGTTGAAAACGTTCTTAAAACTTTCCTTCTAGTCTCATCAAATGGCCACAGCCATGCAGTGTCGATATGGGCATGACCAGTACCCACTAACTCCCCTCTTTTGCCGTACTTGCCAACTAATCTCGATAATTCACTCTTCAAAACGTTCAAAGCCCTTTCGTATTTACCCCTATTCTCATCTTCCTTGTATATGTCAAGGGGATCATCAATCTCTTGAATCATTCTACTTACATCCAATGTCGTTCTTATCAGCTTTGATAGAACGAATAGTTGCTCTTTTGAGATTGACTCAAAATATGCCTCACGCAAAGCCTTACTTAAGGAATTACTCAAATCGTCCTTAACTTCATTGTCATTTATACTTCTTATCAGGTCTAGAATCTGAGATCCGTATATGTAAAGCCTATAGGCGTTAGAGTCTATCTCAGTATAAAACGGAATTCCAGGTGAAATGTCGACTTTTTCACCAAAGTCCATGTAGTTTGAAAGTTCTAAGCTAATCTTATGACTACCAAAGGGAATAGGTATTAACGTGTGATATCTATCTAACTCGAAATACGGTTTTCCATTTAGTCTAATAAGTCCACTTCCCTTGTGGTCAACGATTACCAAATATGAATTTCCCTTGCCCTCAACCTCTAGGTAAGCCTTATTGTGATTTTCAAGATTCCATCTTAATTGCCTTAAATTTCTAAAGGAGTTACCGAGTATTAAGATCAGTCTCGCTTCAAGCTCGTTAACGCTTCTCATAAATATACTTCTTGCATAGAAGTATATAAATATGAAATTATGATTCTTAAATATGAAAAAGTTCATCTTAGGCTTCAACTATTGGCCTAGGATATCAAATATAAAGATGTGGAGTAGGTTTGAAATTGAAGAAATTAAAAGAGATTTCGAATTAATGAGTGAACTAGGGATAAACACTATTAGGGCATTCGTATTGGATGAGGATTGCGCAGATCAACTAGGTAATCTGAAACATGAATGTAAAGGTAAAATTGGGAGATTTCTTGAAGAGGCGGAAAGGCATTCCATAAAAGTTCTATTAACCTTAATTGTAGGTCATATGAGTGGAAAGAACTGGGGTATCCCATGGGATATTGATAATACAATTTACGACAAGATTGAACAAACGAAGAGGTTTGTAGGAGATGTTGTGAATAGTTTTAAGCAAAGTAAGGCAATAATGGGATGGATACTAACAAACGAGATATCATTAGTGAGAGTACCACAAAATGACGATGTGTTCTTGAGATGGCTTAAGGAATTGTATAGTTACATTAAGGGAATTGATGACCAACACGTAGTCTCGGTTGGAGATAACGTTTCTCCATTTTCCCACAATTTCTTAAGACCAGAAAACGTTAAGGGAATTGTCGATTATGCCTCTCCACATATTTATTTGTACGATCAAGATCCAGTTAGACATTCATTTCAATACTTCATGACCTTGGAATACGATCAAAGTTCCAGATTGCCGGTAATTCTAGAGGAGTTTGGATTTCCTACTTCATTGTACTCTGAGGAAAGTCACGCTAAGTTTATAGGATTAATACTGAGGGGAGCGTTAGTTTACGGTGCTGATGGTGCATTGATATGGTGTTTTTCTGACTTCCCGAGGGAGGGTGATGAACCATATCTATGGGAACCTCACGAATTAACCTTTGGAGTGATAAGACAAGATGGAAGTGAGAAGATTGCTGCAAAAGTGGTAAAGGATTTCAGTAGCAAAATAAAGGATATTGAGCTATCATCTTATAAAGTGCCTAAAAGGGATTCAGCAATACTAGTACCCTCGTGGTTTTATAGGAACTTCCAATTCGTTTACGAGCAAAACAAGAGATGGGATTTCGCTAGGGTATTGAATCAAGCGTTTACGTTCGCTAGACTATCCAACATTCAAGTTACATTTGCAAGAGAGGAGGATGAAAATTTATCAAGTTATAAATTATTAATAATACCCTCCGTTACTAGACTACTTACAACGACGTGGAGGAAATTATTAAAGGTAGTTGAAAATGGTAGTACTATCTACTTCTCAACCTATACTCTAACGCATCTGTCTGCAACACACTTATGGGAGGAACTTTTTGGAGTAATCCCCAGCAATTACGCAGGGAGTAAGGGAGTTAAGGTCCCAGAAAGAATAAGATTAGATAATAATATATACGAGTTGGGACAATCTAATTTATACACCTATTCATTTAAAGAAAAAGATGCTAAAGTAATAGGAGTAGATGATAACAACAATGGTGTAATTTTCATTGCTAAAAGAGGAAAGGGCAACGCTATCCTCTCCACAATACCTCTAGAGTTAATATCCTCAAACAACGAGATAATGGATAAACGCCACTTATCACTTTATAATTATATTGGGAGAGTAGCCAATATAGAACAGAGCTTTCCAAAACAAGACTTTGGTGTTGAAATACAGTACCTTGAAGGAAAAGGAGAGAGCTTAATAGCGGTTTTAAACCACACATGGGAGGATAAGGAATATGAACTTAACGTGAAAGTTAAAGAGGATATGGACTCATGCCAAGGAGTAGTTAGAGCTAAGTCGGGCTGTCTAATGAGAGTTTAACCTATATATTTTTTAATTATTGTTACAAACTTATTTTATGGCTTTAGGTATCGCGTTTTTAGGAAGCGGGTTTTCAGCTAGGTTTCATCTAAGGGGATTAGTGGGAGTTAGAAATGTAGAAGTTAAGGGAGTTTATTCTAGAAATCTAAACTCTTCTAAAGAATTTGCTGGATTATCCGAACAACTGGGATTAGGGAAACCTAAAGTGTATGACGATATTAGTAAAATGCTATCAGATAAGGAGATTAATGCAGTATGGCTAACTGTCCCCAATGATGCACATTTAGAATACACGAAATTAATTAGCGAAGAGGTCTCACAAGGGAGATCTAACGTAAATGGAATAGCCGTAGAAAAACCCTTAGCTAGAAATGTGAAGGAAGCTAAGGAGATGATCAGATTGGTGGAGAAGGCTGGTCTACTGCACGGATACTTGGAGAATCAGATCTTCATGCCTTCTGTGGTAAGGGCTAAGGAGGCTATCTGGGAGATGGGGGCGAGGAATTCCGGAAGACCATACTTGGCAAGAGCAGCTGAAGAGCACTCTGGCCCTCATAATAGCTGGTTTTGGAAACCAACTATTTCTGGTGGAGGGGCATTAATAGATATGACTTGTCACAGTTTGGAGGCAACTAGATTTTTACTAACTGACCCTTCAAAGGATAAATCCTCACTTAAGCCGAAACACGTGTACGCTGTGATAGAAACGTTAAAGTGGAATAAGGAAGAGTATGCTAGGCATTTAAAAGAAAGGCATAACGTGGACTTCGTGAAGGAACCAGCTGAGGATTACGCATTAACTGTTATAACTTATGAGGACGATATAGGGAATTTAATAATGGCTGAGACCAGGACTTCGTGGAACTTCGTTGGAGCTGGGCTTAGATTATCGGTTGAGGTGTTAGGGCCGGAATACAGTGTTAACATTAATACTCTACAATCGGAACTATCAACGTTCTTCAGTAGAAACATTAAACTTCCACCATCTGAAACTTTTGTCGAAAAGCAAAATGCAGACCAAGGATTAATGCCAATTATATCGGATGAGGCGGTAACTTACGGGTATCAAGGAGAGGATAGGCATATGGTTGAGTCTTTCCTATCCCGTAAAATGCCATTAGAAAATTGGTATGACGGATTATTAATAGTCCAACTTATGATGCACGCTTACCTTTCAGCTGAGAATGGGAGGAAGATTAGTTTCGATCCACAGCAAGTAGAGGACTTCATACCCAAGGTAGCTAGAGAGAGTGTCCCAAGCGCAAATAATTGAATAAATATAGTATGATAGAAAAACAATTTTATAATTAATTAAGAATAAAATATAATTATATCTTTCAGTATAACGAGAGATTAAGCTTATATTGTAATGGAAAATAATCAAGTATAGAGAAAAACAGAATTTTCAACATAGTCCACACTACCTTGATCAACTCTCGCGGTACAAGTTAGTGGGCGAGTTGACTCTCCGGAACACGCGATAACACAGAAGTGTAGATGTAGGAGTTGTAAATCAACGCGATAACGTAGACAAAGAGCTCGACCATACCCTTTTCAGTAGCGTAAGGCCTCCAATACCTCCTCAAGAAGATCCCAAAGAACTCCACATACCTCCTGAAACTAGAGAAACCTATCAACCAGGTCGAGGACTTCCCCACGAAGCCCCTATCCACTACCTTATAACCGCTGCGAGAGAAGCCAACCTTATTGTCCGGAAAATTGGCCAGCTCGGGGCTACCAGTTATAGTTGTGGTAGCAAAAGGTGAAAAATAATGACAAAAAGTAAAAATAACCCCGGAAGGGGTAATACCATAAGGGAGAGTAATACCATGAAGGTAATGGAAGAAATAAGAGAAAAGATAAGAAAGGCAATCAAAGAAGGAGTTAGCCTAAGGGAAATAGAGGAGATAATCTTGCAAGAGGCCATGATGGAAGAGAGGGAAGCCTACCTGGAAGTTGAGGACGACCACAAGAACGGGACCTACTTCAGATATCTGGGAACCGGAGACGGAGTATTAAGACTCAGAGTACCGAGAACCAGAAAGGGTGGCTTCAGACCTAAGATCCTTCCGGAGAAGTACGAGAGGACCAGCCCAGATTACGAGGACTTCCTCCAGCAGCTCGTTCTATCAGGCATGACTCCAAGTCAAGTCAAGGCCGTGTTAGCAGCCAAGGGAATACCGTATAGTGAGATCGTAATGAATCGGGTTGCCGAGAGAATATCCAACAAACTCAAGGAATACAAGAGCCGCGAACTACCTCACGATCTCCTAGCCCTTTACATCGATGTGAAGATCGTAAAGGTCAGAATCAGCGAGTCGATCATGGAGAGAGCCATTTACATTGCCATAGGAGTTGACTTAGAAGGGAATAAGTTCGTCTTGGACTACGAAGTTAGGGATAGGGAGGACTTGGACGGTTGGAAGTCCTTCTTGAGCGGACTCGTAAGCAGGGGAGTCAGCAGGGTTGACGTAATCGTGAGCGATGACTTCTCTGGACTCGATCGCGTCGTGTCCACGCTCTTTCCCTCCTCTCAACACCAGCTCTGTATAACACACATGGTTAGGAACCTCATGAGGGTCCTCCCAGACAAGGAGAAGGAGGAACTAATGATTAGAGTTAGGGATCTAAAGTCCTCCAGGAACGTGGAGGAGGGAAGGAAGGCTATATTGTCCCTCAGCCAACTTGTCCAACCCTTTTCTCCAGCCCGAGCCAAGAGGCTTCTTGACGCTGCTGACAAGTATTGTTCCTTTCTCAACTTCCCCAGGGAGATTAGACACTACCTCTACACTAATAACACGTCGGAGAGTTTCAACTCGACCCTGGCTAGGTTCGAGGAGGAGCTCGGAGGTTACTTTCCCTCTCTTCGCTCCTTGGAGGTCTATCTCTACGTTTCGATCCATGAAAGTAATTCGCGTTGGAAGTTCAGGCCCATGTCGGTGATAAGGCATTACTCATATCATCTCAAACAACTCCACGCTTCAAGGTTCCAGGTGAGTCTTGATGAAGACTTTTAACCTTCTGCTTACATATTTTCTCACACAACTATACCCAGTAGCCCCCCAGCTCCACTTGAATCTCGTGAACTATCATTGTTGGCGACATGAGGTTGAAGACCTTGAAGCCGAAGTAACTCCTGTTCCTCTTCTTTGTAAACTCTCCCTTGAACCTCCTCCTCACTTTGCACTTAATGTAAAAGAAGAGCGTGTTAGCCGCCTCCCTGTACTTCCTCTGCCTTAGGTCTAGCTCAAACTTCTTCTTCAATGTTTCCTTGTTCCTCTTCCCGAAGGGTACCTCGATTAGGAAGGAATCCACGATCCACAGCTTTCCAACCTTTCCGTATAACGCACTGCTAGGTAAGTAGTCAGCAAGTCTACTCATCTTCCCCTCCAACTCCTTGGCGTACTCCTTGAACAGAGTCTTTACCTCTCCCCTAAATTTCTTTGCCCTCCTATGGATCTCCGACTTAGACTTGTACTCGCCTAGGAACCACCTTACCACCACGTCTGACTCGTAGTAGCTCCGCACGTCCCTGTAGGAGCACGTCCACACAATCATAACTATTAACGCTCTCAATATGAAGAGGTCAGAGAGACGCGACAGCACTTCAGACGTGATCAGCATGTAGTTCATTTTCACAAGTGTTTTATGCCTTGCTGATAAATGTTCATAGGGGACCGGGCCGTTGTAGTATTCTATCCAATGCTTCATGTGAATCGGTACTACATCGTCCCGGTTCCCTTTAAGTATTACGCGACTTTTTGCTTCAAGCGAAAATTCAAAATTTCTCAGTAATTCACGATATCTTTTGAATTATTATCTATAAACCTTTACATAGATTTATTCAATTATTTGCACTTGGGACACTCTCTAGAGGATTATATTCCACCATTTAAAAATAATACATTTAATAGTATAACTGATAAGTTTAGAGTTTCTATACTATAATTATAGAATATGTACTTTTTACTTAGTATGATGAAAGTAAAGTTTTTAAGCATAGATTTTCAATATATAGCCATGGGATAGGGCCAGGGCAAATGGGGTAATAAAAGGGGGTTATGGGGATTTAATGGGGAGTTGCCCTGGCCTCCCTTTCAAGAGATAAGGTTTAAACTCTTTTGAATAGGTTAATATAGTTATCCTTTACTTGTTAAGTTTACCAAGAGATGTATTACGAAAAGACCGTCGTAATAAAGTTTTTATTAACAAAGAACATATCTTAAACCATGCCAAGAGAAATAGGAAGACCCGTTAGGAGGATAATAGAAGATCCCTCTTTAATTACAGGGAAAGGCAGATTTGTGTACGACATTGACTTTAAGGGTACACTTTACGCAGTATTTATAAGAAGCCAGTACGCGCATGCAAAGATAAAGAGTATAAGATGCCCAGAAGGTGCATTATGCTACACTGCTAAAGATTTACCAGATCTCATCGGATTAGCTAAAGAAGAGGCACTTTATCAAGGGCAACCATTAGCAGTTGTTTTAGCTGAAGATGAATACAAGGCTAGGGATTTGGCTGAACAAGTAGAAGTGGAATACGAACCATTACTTGCAGTTATTGACGTTGAGGAAGCGTTGAAAAACGTTAATAAAGCTAAAAGCGACTTGAGCTCAAATATTGTTCTAGAGGATAATGTAGAGATAGGAGATGTAGATTCTGCATTTAAAAACGCTTATAAGGTAGTTGAAGCTGAGGTCATAAACCAAAGAGTGATTCCATCAGCAATGGAACCTAGAGGTGCTGTAGCCTACTTTGATGGAAGAAGGCTAACGGTATGGAGCAGTACACAGAATGTATTTGGATTAAAGGATACTCTTATACAACTCTTATCAAAATATGGAGTAAATGACGTTAGGGTAGTTCAGCCATTTGTTGGAGGAGCATTTGGTAGTAAAATCTATATTTATCCCGAAGAAGCTCTAATATCCTATTTGGCAGTTCTTACTGGGAAGCCTATAAAGTGGTTTAATACTAGGACTGAAGAGTTTATGTCGACAAATCATGGAAGGGACATGAGGTTAAAGTTTAAGGCTGCCTTTGATAAGGAGGGAAAATTGTTAGGAATAGAAGGAACTCTGATCATGGATTTAGGTGCTCCAATAAGGGAGATTTATGAAGATTCCTTTGGAATGGCCACTACGGCAGCTAGATTATTGGTAGGTAGATACAAGGTTAATGCCCTAAAGGTTAAGGTACTAGGTGTTGCTACTAATAAGACGTTTATAGGTCCATATAGGGGTGCTGGTAGACCTGAGGCTACATACTTCGTAGAGAGGATTCTGAACCTTGGAGCTAGGGCTTTAGGTGTTGATCAATTTGAAATTAGGGAAGTTAATATAATTGATGAGGTAAGTCACTATAATACTCCGACTGGAATGTACTATGACAGTGGAAAATACAGGGAGACATTAAAAATCGCTAAACCGTTTTATCATGAGCTATTAAGGAAACGTGACGAGTTAAGGGCTAAGGGTAAGTTAGCTGGAGTGGGAGTAGCTATTGTATCAGAGATAGCGTCCTTCGGGACTGGCACTGCTAGAGTACAACTTACACCCAATGGTAGGATTCAAGTCGTGAGTGGGTTTACTCCACATGGGCAAGGAGATGCCACTGCATTTGCACAAATAGCAGCTGAGATATTTGATGTTGATGTAAGCCAAATTGATGTATTATGGGGAGATACAGACTTGATATCCCATGGTAGTTTAACGGGTGGCAGTACAACTTTAACAGTTGGAGGTTCGGCAGTGTATGAAGCCTCAATAAGATTAAAAGAGAAGTTGCTTAGAGTTGTAGGTGAAAAGTTAGGTGTAAGGCCAGAGGAAATAGAGTATAGGAATGGAAAGTTCTACCATAAAAAGGGTGAAATGAGTTTAGCTGATACCGCTAGAGAAGCACTGCGTATGGGAGTATATCCAGAGGAGGAATACTCTTACACAATTAGACCTTATACCTCACCATATGGAATACACATAGCACTAGTAGAGGTAGATAGGGAGACTGGATTTGTGAAAGTGTTAGAGTACAAGGCAATTGACGATGTGGGAGTTGTTGTAAATCCGCTTTTAGCTGAGGGACAAGTTCATGGAGGTGCTCTTCAAGGTATTTCCCAAGCACTATATGAGGAAACTGTTTACTCGACAGAGGGCTCATTAATAACTTCCAACTTCTCCGATTACGTTATTCCCACTGCTATGGAAGCTGTTAAAGTGGAGTGGAAGTCTCTAGCACTGGCTAAATCAGACACCCCATTAGGGTCTAAGGGGATTGGAGAGCTGCCAGCCATTGCTGCAACTCCAACAATTCTACATGCCGTAGAAGACGCCATAGGTAAAAACATCTATATAATGCCAACTAAACCGGAATTAATTTTAAAACTTTTAAATAGCTAATCATTATATGTTTTTTCAAAAAATTTTAAAGGGAATAACTTTAAAAGATTAAACTATTAATCTCCATTATGACCTCTATTGAAGCCATTGAGACTCTATTCACTTCTTAACAATTTGGCTATTAGTCTCGTAAATCCCTTCGTATCGTTCTTTACTGCATCGTATGGAATAACGGGTGCTTTATTGGCAATAGTATCCTCTGCCAATACTGCATTCCCTGGAATAATCCAATATGTATTAGCAAATTTGTACATAAAAGCCAAAAAGTTAATTGCAATTGGAAGTTTATTTGGGGGTTTACTGTGGATATTAATAGGAGTTTACGCAATATACAATGAGTATTTCGTATTGGTTTACTCGATTATAAGTGCTTGTCTGGGTGCTGCGAACTTCGGTTGGTTACTGATTTTGGATAAAATAAGTACAACCCATAGAGGAAGAACACTAGCATATTATAACTTTTACGCCTCAATAGGTGGTTTAATAGCTACATTAATAACTGGATTTATCGTAGGTAATAATTTAGACTTAATGCGGTACTTTTTTATCATTTCTGGTTTAATATATGCTTTTAACGCTTACGTAATCTATAATTCAGATGTTGATGCGGAGTTTGCAAGAGGTAATGGTATAAAACTGTTTTCATCAAATCTTGAAGTAAGAAAATTCATCTTGACAAACTTTATCTTTACATTTGTATGGTCAATGGCATGGCCGATTTTTCCATTGGCACAAGTGTATAAGTTCCATATGAACGAATTTCAAGTAGCTGTAATTAACGTTACAGGAGGAACATCCACCCTAGCATTACAGAGGCTCGTGGGTAGATTAGTTGATAGGCATAGAAAATTCGTTATGTTCTTTGGAAGATTTGCCTTAGCAACTTTCCCACTAGCTTATGCATTTTCCACCACACCTTATGAGATATATATTGCTAATCTAGTTTCTGGATTTACGAACTCCGCCTCAATCTCTTATACTGCGTTCCTATTTGACCACTCTGACTATTACGAAAAGAGGATTAATATAGCTCTATACAACATGTTTAACGGAATTGCCGCACTTTTAGGTTCAACAATTTCAAGTTTAATGTTCAATCTTATTTCAGAATGGTTCAGTTTAGCAGTTGGCATAAATATCATGCTAATTGGAATAGGAATAATGAGAATGTTAATGTCACTATTGTATCTGAAAATAAAAGAGGTTTTCTAAACATAACCAGTCTCTCATTATAGAAAATACCGATTTCTCTTTATTCTATTTACCAAATTACGGGTTTATTTAAGTACTGACTCTCATCAGCTCTGAGGGATGAAGTTCATCTCACTCTTTCATCATACTAATTAAGGATCTCAGCTTTCATAGAACTAGAGGAGCTTTAATTCTCCAAGCTCAATCAAGTGTATTTTCAGGTGAGTTGAGATAGCAAGATATGAAAGCAGTCCTTTTTATTTTACATAACGCTCGTCAAATAAAGTTTTTAAATCTAATAATTAAATGTTAGATATGAAATTAGGAATTGTAGGGCTAGGAGGATGGGTAACTACTGGCCATCTTCCAGCACTAACTGACTTGGGGATAAAAGTGGACTACTGCGCGGACATAGATGAAAAAAGAGTGAAAGATTTCTCTCAAAAAACAGGGTGTAAAGGTTATTTAGATTACAAGGAAATGCTAAGAAATGAAAATCCAGACCTCGTTTTAGTAGCAGTACCCCACAGCCTTCACGCAACCATAGCATTAGATGCCATAAATAGTGACGCAAATGTTTACGTGGAAAAGCCAATGGCTACTTCATTTCAAGAGGCTTTAACACTAGTGGAGGCTTCGAGAAAAAGAAATAAGGTATTAGTTGTAGGCCATGAAAATAGGTTTAACCCAGCGATGTTAATTGCTAAGAAATTGATAAGAAGTGGTGAAGTAGGTAAAATATACCATATGAGAGGATTTTATATAAGGCAAAGAGGAATACCTACCTCACCGACATTCATTAAGAAGGACTTAGCTAAAGGTGGTGCAGTATTTGACATAGGTACACATATCGTAGATTTATTACTTTTCCTCTCAGACTTCCCAATGCCTAAAAGTGTTACGGGTAAAACATATAGCGCTTTCTCTAATGACAAGACTAAGTTCTCAGTTTATCCCTCACCTAATCTGCCTAACTTTAAGGTTGAGGTTGAGGATTTTGGTTCAGCCTTTTTAAATTTAGGGGACGAAATATCAGCCTACATGGAGGTGAGTTGGGCTTCATATATAAAGGAGAATAAAATGGAAGTAGTAGTTTTAGGAAATAAGGGTGGAATACATATAGATAATGGAATGTTAAATTTTATGAGGAATATTGCGGATGAACTCTTCCTCAGTACACCTTCAACTCAACAACAAAGAGGAAGCGTATATAGAGAGGTGTGGAGAACCGTCATGGATTCCATTTCAAAGGGAATCCCGGAGTACCCATTATGTTCAGCGGAACAAGGTGCTATAGGAGTAGCCATACTAGAAAGTATATACAAATCGGCTTTAGAAGGGAGAGAGGTGAAAATAGATATCCCTCAATGGCTTCTTAAACAGTCTCAACCAGTATCTTAAAGCTCTTCCTATCTATCTTATCCAGATCAATTTCGTAAAGATTATCGTTTTTATCAATCAAAACTACTTTAGAATCTAGGACAACTACGTTCCTCCTTCCAATCGTGTAGACCTTTATTGGACCTTTATTAGTTTCCACGTCCCATTCCAATTGATCACCCTTTATGTTAATCTCGTTTATTTTCCTCACTTGGAATATTAAATTATTATAAGCTAATGCGTTCTCTAATACTTTACGAGATTTTTCGTCCAATTTAGTATAATCATCTATCAAGAATATCTCCTTACCACTCTCGTCATAAAGACCTATAAACGTTGGTTTAGTTATTGGAAATAACATTTTTGGCACTAAAACCCGGTACACCTTCCCTTGATAAATAACATCTACGGTACTTCTCCTAACAGATTGATCTATCTTCACATTATGAATATCAATAAGGTTTACAATAATTTTCTCCTCTTTGCTATTTTGTTTCATTCTGGCGAAGACATTTTCCTCGTTAATCTGTTCCTTAAACATTTTATAGAATTCCCCTTTCTTATTTAGTAACTCAATTGGCTTTCCTTCCTCCACTACTTTACCATTACTTAAGACTATAACCTTATCTGAGTTCATAACCTCATGCACATTATGCGTTATCATTATTACCGTCTTACCTTTAGAGACATCCATCATTGTTTCGTAAACCTCTCTTTCACTTGTAACGTCCAAATTAGAAGTTGCTTCATCAAATATCAACACATCTGGATTCTTTATAATTGCCCTCGCAATACTTAACCTCTGTCTCTGTCCTCCTGATAAATACGTTCCCCTTTCCCCTAAAATTGTATCATAAGCGAACGGTAACTTAACTATCTCATCGTGGATTTTGGCAATCTTACATGCTCTAATTACGTCAACCTCACTTAGATTATCTGTACCATATACAACGTTATATCCTACCGTGGTATCAAATAATACGACGTCTTGAGGTACATACG
Organism: Sulfolobus islandicus Y.N.15.51; assembly: GCF_000022485.1. Taxonomy (NCBI): domain Archaea; kingdom Thermoproteati; phylum Thermoproteota; class Thermoprotei; order Sulfolobales; family Sulfolobaceae; genus Saccharolobus; species Saccharolobus islandicus. The sequence continues at coordinate 383,078 of NC_012623.1, forward strand.
CCACTTTCCTTCTTAGATAATTTAAATCTATTTCTCTAATATCTATGCCATCAATGAGAATTCTACCCTCATTAACGTCATAGAATCTCAGAAGCAGTTTAGCTATCGTACTCTTCCCTGAACCGCTTTTGCCAACAATTGCTACTTTTTCCCCAGGCTTTATTTCAATATTAATATCCTTAACTACGGGGAAGTGCGGATCATAACCGAAGTAAACATGTTCGAAACGTATCTCAGCAGGCATATTAGGTCTCTTAGGGTTTTCCGGATTTGTTATTTGAGGTTTAACTTCTAACACTTCCCTAATCCTCTCTGCAGATGTTAAAGACTGTTGTATAAATGGCAAAACGTTACTTAAGTTATTGATTGGTCCGTAAAACTGGGAAACGTAAGCTATAAACGCTGTTATCACACCTATTTCTATAATACCAGAGATTACCTCATGTCCTCCTACCCACCATATTAATACAGTTGAGAGATTAACTACGAATCCCATTAAAGGCCAGTATACTGAGTTCATCTTATTAATCGCAATACTGGATTCATAAAGCTTATTTAACATTTCCCTTAGCCTTTTGGACTCATATTCCTCTTTGGAAAAGGATCTAACTACGAGGAAGTTAGGTATTGTATCATTTATCCTAGAGGTAATATCTGCACTTCTCCTCCAATTTCGATGGTAGAGCCTATGGGACTTTCTTCTATATGAGATGATCAGGTATATTATTGCGGGTACTGGGATTAATATGAAAGCTGCTAACGTAGGATTTAATGTAAATAAAATCACTCCTATTCCAATTATTGTAAATAAGTTGGTAACAAGTGTCGGCAATCCCCAAACCAATAGCCAATTTGTATTTCCTGCATCAGTCGTAAGTCTAGAGAGTATCCTACTAGGAGATATTCTCTCTATGAATGAATAATCGTGGTTAATCGCATGTTTGTACAGTATTTCCCTTAAATCGTTTATTATTCTGGAACCTAGATTGTTTAGTGTTCTATTCTGAATAGAAGATAATAAAGCAAGTGCCGAATATGATGCTATTAAATACACTATAATGTTGATGAAGAGCGTGGAAGGGTGAGAGGGCGATAATAATACGCTATCAATTAATATTTTAAGTAAGTATGGAGGAACTAGATTAAGGCCAGTTGTTATTAAGGAAAGAGTAGCGCCAAATATCATTGTCTTCCTATATCTAGAAGCAATGTTCCAAAGCCACCTTAGTGTGCCTACACCAACTCTTACACCCTCCTCACTCTTCTCATCCTTTACTTCTATCTGCTCACCCTTATTAAACGCATCAATAACCTTCTTGAATAATTCCTCTTTTCTCTTGGTGAAATAAGCAATCTCAATTTCCTTACCGTCTGAAGTAAAGCCTATTAGTTTATCCACGCTTATACCTGTCTCCAAGGAAAGTTTTATTACATTATCCACACTGAATACCTCCTTATCGCCATCAAAAACTGACACCCTATTACCATCAATTTTAACTAACTCTTCTCTCAAATTCAATTCCCTATCCAAATCGGTCTTAACTTCAGCCTTAAACTTCGAAGTCACTATAGATGCTCTCTTCACGAATAGCCTTATTTTTTGATTTAACTTAAAAAGATTTCTATTACCGCACCATAAAAGGTAATGTTTAAATATTTAAAAAACTAATTTATTAGGCTGTGAAAATTGCTGTAGTGGGATGTGACGGTTTCGGAAAAGTACATTTAAGGGCTATGAAGAATATAAGCGGAATAGACTATTACGTATTTAGCAGAAATGACGAAAAGGCAAGGGAGTGTGCAAAGGAGTTTAACGCAAAGAGTTATTTTACAAATTACGAAGATGTTATAAAATCAGATGTTGACATCGTTGACTTATTAGTGAGTCATGACCAACACTACCCAATGGGCGCAATGGCCATGAAGGCTGGGAAACACTTAATGCTTGAGAAGCCAATAGCGAGGACAATAGAAGAGGCAATGGGATTGATAAATACTGCAAAAGAGACTAAAAGGAAATTCATGGTTTTGGAACAATTCTATTTCGAATCATCAGTTAGAAAGGCGAGGGAGCTTTTATCGAGATTAGGGAACCTATCCCTAATAATTGTGAGATCAACTCACTTATATCAGCCAAAGGGATGGAGAAGAGAAAAGGAGAAAATGGGAGGAGGAGCACTTATAGATGGGGGTGTTCATTTCATAGATACATTGCTTAATTTAGGTGGAGAATACGAAAGCGTCAAGGGAATTTGTGGGAGATACTTCTCGGGTATAGAAGGAGAAGATTTAACTTTAGCCACTTTTAAGTTTAGAAAAGGACATCTAGGGCTATTATTATATAGTTGGGCAACCCCAAATCCACCAAAAGTGCCAGCGTTTGAGGTTTATGGGGAGAAAGGGAGTTTAATAGAAGATCCGAATACGAGAGTTATGGGAAAGCCTTACGGAGATCTGATATTAAACGTTGATGGTAAAGAGGAAAGAATAGAGGTTGAAAAGGTGAATCCGATAGAGGAAGAAATAAGGGGATTTGTAAACGCTGTGAAAAACAATACTGAAGTACCTATGCCACCTGAAATTGCCTTGAGGGATTTAAGAGCAGCTCTTGACGTTTACAAGTCATGTGGATTTTCCTAATATTTCCTCTATTCTTTTCATATGCTCATCTCTCAAATTCACATTTAACGCAGATAGGTTGTCCTCTAAATGCTCAACTTTACTGGCTCCAATAAGTGGGATTACTGTAACACCGAGCTGTTCACCTCTCTTGAGAAGCCACGCGATAGCCAATTGGGACAGGGTTATCCCCAGTTCTGATGCAATATCCTTAAGCCCCAATAATATCTTTAAATTAGCGTCGGTAAAGTATCTTTTCTTTAAGTCTTCACTTATAGTAGCTCTACTAAGTTCCTCAACCTTCCAACCATTTCTATCCGTATACTTTCCAGTGAGAAACCCTTGAGCTAACGGTGAATAAGCCATAACTGCTAATCCATACCTTCTTGCGATATCAACCTTATCTTTCTCTATATCCCTTTCCAACATGTTGTATTTCTCTTGCATTACCACGAATTTCTCCAAGTTATACCTCTTACTTAAATGTAGGAATTCCATCACATCAATTGCAGAATGATTACTAACGCCCAAATAATAAACTAAGCCATTGTTCACTAAACTATTCAGCGTTCTTAGGGTTTCCAGCTTGGGAGTATCGGGATCTGGCCAATGGATGAAATAGAGATCTATGTATGATGTGCCTAACCTTTTCAAGCTTTCCTTAATTTGCCATTGTATATGTTTCCTGGACAAACCTTCTCCATTAGCGAACTCACCCATCTTACCCCTAACCTTAGTCGAAATTACGACAGATTCCCTATTCACAGTTTTTAGAAATTCTCCAACAATGCGCTCGGCATTACCTACATGTGCCAAATCCACTGGTGCCATAGCGCCGTGATATCTATTTGCAGTATCTATGAAGTTAACTCCCTCATCATATGCTCTTTTAAGGATCTTTAATGTAGTTTCTTTATCCACTTTATGTATACCTAGTTCGTCCTTCTCTTGTAATATAGGAAGAAACCACGTACCTATAGCAACTTGAGATACCTTAACTCCAGAATCACCTAATTTAATATACTTCATATATATAAAACGAGAATACAGCTATTTATAGTTTCAAAAAACACCTATATCCTTTTACCTTTTGCAGATACTTCCAATCGTTTGGATATTCAAGTCTTAAATACTCTTCTGGTAGTTTATCAATTGATATTATTTCTTCTCTCTCTTTTTCATCTTCTTTCTTTGGTTGTTCTTCTTTCTTCCTCAACTGTAGTAAAGCCATTTTGTTTCACTAATATATAAATGTATATTCAAGTTTTTAAAGCTTACTGCCATATACTTATATCAATATAGGAATGTATAAATTACGTTTTCAAACGTTGAAAACTACGTTATCATTTAAAAGATTTTATTTAAAATACAAAGAATATAGTGATCTTTTATTAATACAAGTGATACTATTAAGAATTTTTAACAAACTTAGGGGTAATATATTTCATCTTTTCAACTGTTATTTATACTTAGTCAGACCTTAAAGAGCAAGATTTATATTTGATTAAGTAATACTAGCTTGTTATGCCGAAACCCAGCATGCATGGAATAAGGCTTAACAAGAAGCAAGAGGAAGAGAGAAGGATCAACGCAGTAAAAGACGTGAGGAACGGAATGAGCATTAAGGAAGTGGCGAAGAAGTACGATGTTTCCATCTTCACAAGTGGTTGAGGATGGAGGATTTGAGCGCTAAGCCTAGGAAGGGATCTACGAAGCTGAAGGACAAGGAAAAGCTCATCCAAATCTTGGATAAGAGCCCTAGAGATTTCGGGTTAAACTACGACTTCTAGACCTTGAAGCACATAGCGTACATACTTGAGAAGGAATTTGGGATAAAATATAATCCGAGGAGTTTAAGCTCCATACTTAAGGAATTGGCCTCAAGTACAAGAAGGGTAAGAGGACCTACGTTAGAGATGAAAAAGCCGTAGAAGGATGGATAAAGGAACAAGGGGAGAGGCTTTTAAAAAATAAGGGAAGGGTATAAGATACATGTCTTCGACGAGTCGTACGTATCCTACATAAACAAGGGTAAAGGTTGGATGAAGGTAGGAGGAGGAATAAAGGTTAATCCAAAGAGGAAGAGGTTTGCAGTAGTGTGAGGGATAACGATTAAGGGAATAGCTTTCTCCTATTCGACCTATAAGAAGTCTTCACTTAACTCAAAAGATATCATACTTTACTTGGGAAGGGTGGTAAAGGACGAGAAAATCGTGATAATAATGGACAACGCTAGAATTCACGGTAACGAAGTGAGGGAATTCCTTGAGGAAAATAATTGGAGTTTATCTACCTACCGCCTTACTCTCCAGACAAGAGCCCAACTGAGGGACCTTGGGCAGTCCTCGAGAAAAAGCTTTACTCAAAAATGTACACGGACTTCGAGACCTTAACATGGGACGCAAAGAGATTCTTGCGCTCCATATCTAAGAAAGTAAATGACCTCATATACAGTGTGAATAGATACGGTGAACCTTGGACGTTAATACTGAATGAAGTTACCTTGCCCTTTAAAGTCTGACTAAGTATAAACTTTGCGTATGATAGTTTATAACCTTTTGTAGCATATAATACTTATGAAAATTAGATACGGAGTCATAGGAGTAGGTGGTCACGGAAGAAATAGACATCTAATTCCATTGACTAAGCTGAACGATAAAGTAGAAACCATAGCTATAGCTGATGTAAACAAAGAAAGATGTGAGGAAGTGTCCTTACAGTACAAGATTAAATGCTACTTGGACTACATGGAGATGATAGAAAAGGAGTCCCTCGATGCCGTAAGCATTGTAACGCCAACTGGATTACATTCCAAGATAGCCATTGACGTACTAAATAGGGGAGTTAACGTTTTAGTTGATAAACCATTAGGGGCTAACTTGGATGAAGTTAAGGAGGTAGTTAATGCGGCTAGAAAGAAGGGATTAAAGTTAATGGTAGGATACTGGAGTAGATTCTCTCCAGCATTGCAATATGGCGAAGAGATCGTAGCCAAGGACTTATTGGGAGAGCCTTACGTAGCCTATGGGTATTTAGTTAGGAGGAGAGGCATACCGGGGATACCTACGTTCATTGATAAAACATTTTCTGGAGGAAGGGGTGTGCTATTAGATATTGGATGCTATTTAATAGATAATTTACTTACCTTGTTAAAGTTCAGGAAGCCAAAAAGCGTTGTAGGTAAGGTATATACGAAATTCGGAAATAAAAAGGAAGAAGTTAAGTTCAATTGGGGATCTTGGGATCCAGAGAATTTCAGTTTGGATGACTACGCTGTTGGATTGGTAAAGCTTGAAGGTGATGTAAGTTTAATAATAGAAGTTGGTTGGGCAGCTAATGTGTCTCATATGGAGGAGAAGAGTTACATAAGGGTATTAGGGGATAGGGGAGGAATTGAGGCAACTGGGCATGAGGCGATCACGGATATTTCCTTCCACAGTAGAACTGAGAACTTCCTTACCGATACTAAACCCGCACTAAGAAAAGTTGACATATACTTCGAAATGGTAAAGGCTTTTGTGGATAGCGTTTTACAAGATAAGGAACCTCCAGTAGCTGGTGAGGAGAGTGTAATCCTTCATTCTATTATTGATGGAATATATAGGTCATCAATTGAAGATAAGGAAGTAAAAATATCACTATAAGGGCTTATATAAGGCTTTTGGATTATTGCTAGCCATATCGAACTTTGCTTTTTCGCTAATGTTTATGGACAAAAACTCCTTTAGGTTATATGAGATACTTTTTATACCCGGCCCACCGTAATCACTGCCGTAAATCGTCTTATACCTTATTTCCTCAAGTCTAGGCAAATATTCCAATAGTTTCTTGGGAGGAATGGAAGAGATTTCACCGTAGATGTTCTTCCTTATCCTAACCAGTTGGAAAGCTGTTGGGACGTAATTGGGCCTCCCCATATGGGCTAATACGATCTTTAGCCTTGGAAAATCCACAGCTATGTCATCAACGAATATTGGATCAGCATACTTATTCCTAGCCTTTAAGAACACACTAGTACCAGTGTGAATAATAACTGGTAAGTTGTGATCTTGCGCGAACTCGTAAAGTAACTCAAGTTGTTTCAGCCCACCTTCCTCCTCTCTATAAGCATTTGGCTTTACATGAGAGTGGACTGGATGCAACTTAAAGCCGGAAACCCCGGCCTCATATTGCTTTTCTAACCACTCCTTAGCCTCATTGAGGTTCAACTTGTTTGGCTCGATCCCACCAACAATGGAAAACCTATTTGCGTACTCCTTCACAACTCTTATCATGTTGATTGGAAAGTCCTCCTTAGTACGCCATATCTCTCTGCTGGGATATGCTATTATCACTATATAGTCGATATTAGCACTGTCCATTTCATTTGTAATATCTTGAACGCTAGGTGGTGTATACTCATAGCCCGAATCGTTAAAGAAGAAATCCTTGGGTAGAGCTTCCTTAAACCAAACGTGTGTATGAGCGTCTACATAACCCATAAATACATTTCAATTTGGTACCTTTTAAATTAATCCGTTTATAAATACAAAAATTAATCCTGACACATTAATAAAATGTAGGAATTATACTATACATTTTAAAGCTTTCTATTATGAATAACCTTGTAGTATTACGTTCAAATTTAGAATTTTTAGGTTTGGTATCCATTCACTATTGTAAGTTAACTTTTAATTTCCTAATGGAAAATTACTAGTGAACTTGATTGAAATATCTAAAAATTTTTGCAATCTTATCAAATCTTGCAAATAATCTGGTAAATCCATTCATATCATTTGTATCCGCGTACTTCGGAATGAACTCAGAGGAATTAGCCTTAATCACATCAGCAACTAATGCAGTACCTAACATTTCGCAATATTTCCTAAACTTCATTAAATCCAAAGCTAAACTCCTAATATTTATAGGTACATTAGTTAACGGGCTACTATGGGTTATAAGCGCGTTTATACCCTTTAACCTAACATTCCTTATTGTCTATTTTATTATCACGATAAGTATTGGTATTGCAAATTTTGGATGGAATTTGATAATGGATAAAATAAGTAAGAATAGTAGAGGATCCACATTATCCCTATATCTAGTTTACGGAACAATAGGGGCATTGGCAGCCACTTTAATAACGGGTTTAATTACGGGAAGTAACACGGAGCTAATAAGAGAATTCTTCCTTATCTCTGGATTGATGCTTGTTGGTTCTGCTTACTTGTCTAGAAAGATAGAGACAGATACGACATTAGAGGAAAGGGGAGTTAAAAGTACATCTTTGTTAAAAAGATTTTTAGCTACTGTATTCCTCTTTAATCTAGTATTATCATTAGCGTGGCCAATTTTCCCGTTAGCACAAGTATATAAATTCCACATGAACGATGAAAATATAGCAATATTAAGTGTGGAAACTGGAGTTACCACAATCCTGTTTCAAAGGATTGTGGCTAAATTAACCGATACTAAGAGAAGATTAACGCTTTTCCTCGGTAGCGCACTTTTTACCATTTATCCATTATCTTATGCACTATCTAATTCCATTTACATCATTTATATTACTAACCTAGCCAGTGGGTTTACTAACGCTGTGGGATCAGTGACTTACATTGCTTATATATTTGATAACTCAGATGATTTCACAATAAGGAAAAATTTGGCAGTTTATAATTTAACAGTAGGTTGCGGAGTAATGACTGGATCAATATTAGGGGGAGTAGCGTATAGTTACGTCTCACAGTTTTATAATCCAATGTACTCAATAAATCTCATGCTTATCATTTCATCCATACTAAGATTCTCTGTATCTCCCCTATTCTTGACGATAAAAGATACTCGCTCAAAGCTTAAATAATACTGAGCTTAAATAAAGTTATGTATTCTTTTCCAAAAAACTTTAGGTTCGGTTGGTCTCAAGCCGGATTCCAATCTGAAATGGGCACACCAGGGTCAGAAGATCCAAATACGGACTGGTATAAATGGGTGCACGATCCAGAAAATATAGCAGCAGGATTAGTAAGCGGAGATCTCCCAGAAAACGGACCAGGCTATTGGGGAAACTACAAGACATTCCACGACAATGCACAAAAAATGGGATTAAAAATGGCTAGACTAAATGTTGAATGGTCCAGAATATTTCCAAACCCACTACCAAAACCACAAAACTTTGACGAATCAAAACAAGATGTTACAGAGGTTGAAATAAACCAAAACGAACTAAGAAGACTCGACGAACACGCAAATAAAGACGCATTAAACCACTATAGGGAAATATTCAAGGACTTGAAAAGTAGGGGGATTTATTTCATACTAAACATGTACCATTGGCCCTTACCCTCGTGGCTACACGACCCAATTAGAGTAAGAAGAGGAGATTTAAGCGGACCAACGGGTTGGCTAAGCACTAGAACAGTTTACGAATTCGCCAGATTCTCAGCCTACATAGCGTGGAAGTTTGACGACCTAGTAGACGAGTACTCGACAATGAACGAACCTAATGTAGTTGGAGGTTTAGGATATGTTGGTGTTAAGTCTGGTTTCCCTCCAGGATATCTAAGCTTTGAACTTTCCAGAAAGGCTATGTACAACATTATTCAAGCTCACGTAAGGGCATATGATGGAATAAAGAGCGTTTCTAAGAAGCCAATAGGTATAATTTACGCAAATTCTTCATTCCAACCGTTGACGGAGAAAGATATGGAGGCCGTTGAAATGGCCGAATACGATAACAGATGGGCGTTCTTTGATGCCATAATAAGGGGTGAGATTATGAAAGGGAGGGAGAAGGTTGTGAGAGATGATTTAAGGGGTAGGTTAGACTGGATTGGTGTTAATTACTACACTAGGACTGTAGTTAAGAAGACCGAAAAGGGATACGTTAGCTTAGGAGGATATGGTCATGGATGTGAGAGGAATTCAGTAAGCTTAGCAGGATTACCAACAAGTGACTTCGGCTGGGAGTTCTTCCCAGAGGGGTTATATGACGTTTTAACGAAGTATTGGAATAGGTATCATCTCCATATGTACGTTACAGAAAACGGTATTGCGGATGATGCAGATTATCAAAGACCTTATTATCTGGTGTCTCACGTTTATCAAGTTCATAGGGCAATAAATAGTAGTGCTGATGTTAGAGGATATTTGCACTGGTCCTTAGCTGATAATTACGAATGGGCTTCAGGTTTCTCCATGAGGTTTGGCCTGTTAAAGGTGGATTATGGTACTAAAAGACTGTACTGGAGACCTTCAGCCCTTGTATATAGGGAAATCGCTACAAATGGTGGAATAACTGACGAGATAGAGCACTTAAATAGTGTACCACCTATAAGACCATTAAGGCACTAGACATTTTCAAGTCTCAGCACACCAAAAGAGTTTTCTTTTAACCTCACCCTGACCTCATTTTCATTAGATTGCAATAATTTCATGTCTTCAACACTCTTTATTTTGTACTTTTTAGAATCAACACTTAACGTTAATCTAATTGGGAAGTCATTTAGATTTAAAACTGTCACAACTCCATCTCTTTTAACTATTAATGAAAACAAGAGGGGAGAAGCGGAAATAGCCTTTATACTGATATGCTCTCCAACGATATCCCTAATTATTTGTCTCGCAATACTAGGGTAAAACTCTGAAATCAGATATGGTAAATAGGAAGTAAGGGATATAACGTAAACTTTAGCATTGGAATAGGTATTCTGGAAGACTACTGGATAAAGTTCCGAATTGTCATAGGCGTAAAGAATTGGTGCAGCGCCGTTTAAGGAAAATATAGGCCCAATTGGAAAGTTTCCTTGCCTCTTATAGTATGCCCAATAAAAAGTCTTTCCATCCTTAGTTAACGCATTTGCATTAACACTATCAAAAATTACGTTACTCACGCCAAGGATCTTTAATGCAGTATCTCCCAGAACTTCGATGAGTTTTTTAGCTGCACTGGCCGTGAACAGTAAGTTAACTCCTCTATTTAGTAAGTCGACAATGTCAATATGGTAAATATCTGACTCAGTAATGAGGACTATATCGTTTGAATTTACAACGTTAGAAACTTCTAATGGAATTCCTATTATTCCCAAGTGATCTTCTACATATTTATCCACCCTTTGAGGTACAAAATGCTGTACTGGTAACCTCTTCAAACCCATATTGCCATATTCCTTAATGTCTACTCTCCACTTCTGTACCTTTTCCTTATTTTCCTTAATACCCTCAAATAAGTGCCACCTCTCAAGGTCTAAAATATCCCCAGCCTCAAACAAAGTTAACTCTTCAGTAAGGCCAAATGCACTCAAAATGAATTGTTGTAAATACGTTTTAAGACTACCGTAATCCCCACCTTCTCCACCTATGAAGGTATCAAACCAAACTCCCTTTAACTTATCACCAACTATACCCCTTACGTAGTCCACTATGTAAAGTGAGCCATATCTCGCAGTGTATTCCCTAGCCTCAGTACCTACATAAATGTTATCAAAGATTTCAGACAACTTATCTAACTTAAGACCTTTATGATAGAAGTCTTCTCTCCACTCAGCAACCTTTAGAGTTATCTTAATTTTGCCGTTTATTCTCTTAGCCGGCTCTACAACGTAATCCCTTGAAACGTTATAGACCAGAGAAGAAGAGTAGTCACACCATAAACGTGATATGACTGGATCTCTCAACATTTTAACTAACGTATCTCTAGTGAAGTTTAATCCATACATCGAGTTAAACAGTTTAACGTCAATCTCAGAGTGGCACCAATTAGCCCAAAAATCGTCAATTATTATCTCGTCAAAAACACTTGCGTGCTCTTCAACAACTCTTTTGACTAATTCCCTATTTCTCTCATCAGCTAAACAAGCTACTTTGAAACCAAAATTCTCCATTTCACCCCAACCTTCACCCCACGTGCCAATAGCAATCCCTCCAGCAACTTCAAACTGTTTCCCAAAAACCTCTTTGAACTTAACCATTGTATTCGCATCCAGCGTTAGCCCATCCCTATAATTCTCCAAATAGACCTTAGATACTCCCAGCTCTTTAAGCTTTTCAATAAGATGATTGGTCCTTTCTTCATTTAGACTCTTTAGAGTTGGGGCTGTAACGTAAACGGCTAACTTGAATTCCTTCATTGTTAAGACAAAAGAATAATAAAATAAAAATACTAATGTCTTTTAACCGTAATACTTTCCTTACCATCATATTCTACCTCCACGTCTGGCTTCGAGTACTCAATACCCTTACCTTTTTCAACCCAAGTTATCATGATTCTCTTCCTCATCTCTAGGTCTCCTCTTTTCTTTCCTATGGTGAGCTCTTGTTTATTATCATCCCATCTGATAGGTACGATAAAGTACTTTCCCCTTTCGTAATCATACGTAACACCATCGTCATCGTATATTTCGAAGTAACCATCTTTACCTGGATATATCCTTAAGTGAAGTACATCCCAGTCCTCCATTGCATTACTCACATCTTTTCCCAATAATGGTAGAACGGCACCACCTCTCACAAATAGGGGTATTGTACCTAATGAAACTTTAACGTCTGTTGTTCTTCCTCCTTCCAACTTCTCATCAGTCCAGAAGTCATACCAATACTCGTCAGAGGGTAAGTAAACATCTTTTTCTCTAATACTTGGCAATGTTACTGGAGATACCATTATATAAGGACCAAACATGTATTGTTCATCAAGATCGTAAACGTTTTTGTCGTTACGAAAATCCATAACTAGTGGTCTCATAATTGTGTATCCATTGCTATACGTCATCCATGCCAATGAGTAAATGTAAGGAAGTAATTCGTATCTAAGCCTTATATACTTAAGGATAACGTCTTGATATTCCTTTGGAAATCTCCACGGCTCCTTAGGAAATATTGTACCGTGAACTCTAAGTATAGGGCAAAAAGTGCTCCACTGGAACCACCTAACGAAAATCTCTGCATAAGCCTTAGTTTCCGGATTTCCAGAGAAGAATCCACCAGTATCAGTAGTCCAGTAGGGTATGCCAGAAATTGAAAAGTTAAGACCAGCGGGGATTTGAGACCTCAATGTAGCCCAATCCCCTAATACATCCCCAGACCAACTTATTGCTGAATACCTCTGTTGACCGGCAAATGCAGATCTAGTCAATATTGCAACTCTTTTATCACTAATTCTCCTTTGCCCCTCATAAACAGCCTTAGTTTCCATTAATGGGTAAGCGTTCAAATGTTCATATCCTTTTCCAATTCCTAAATCCACATCATGAATTGGGGAGAAGAAGACTAAGCCTAGTCCAGTTTCGGGCTCTGAGGCATCTAACCAATAGGCATCTATTCCTATATCGTAAAACCTCTTTACGTAACTCCAGAAAAGCTCTCTACATCCCTCCTTAAAGGGATTAACTGCTGTAGTCCCCGGAATTATACACCCTTTACTCTCCATATTCTTAAACACTTCAGTCTCCTTCCCAAAAGTGGGCCATATTGATATTGCCAACTTAGCTCCCATTTTATGAATTTCCTCGACCATATCTTTAGGTCTCGGAAAATCTATCTCATCAAATTTGAAAGCGTTCCACCCATATTTTCCCCAATACCGCCAGTCTAGCACTATTACATCTAGGGGTATCTTCCTTTCTTTAAACTCCTTAACTACGCTTACTAACTCATCTTGTGACTTATACCTTTCCTTACTCTGCCAATACCCATAAGCCCATTTAGGTAAGAGAGGGGTATCTCCAGTCAACTTCCTATAACCCTTTATCACATCGTCTATGAAGTCATCGAAAATTACGTAGTAGTCTATCTTTTTACCAGCTTCAAACCAAACCCTCAATTCGTTCCCCTTAAGACTTATTGATCCTAGGGAATAGTTATCCCACAATATTCCATAACCTTTACTAGAAATCATGAATGGAATGCCGATATCAGTATTTCTCTGAGACAACGTGATGGAAAGACCATTATAGTCTAACTTGTAGGCTGAGGATTGACCTAAACCATTTCCACCTGCATGTTGTCCCAAGCCATATAATCTTTCACCCTCACTCAACCCAAACTCTTGCTCAACGTTGTAAGTTGATAACTCCTCGTTAAATTTCAAATCCCTTCTCTTCTCCTTAACAACAATTCCCCCCTTGTTGTCCTTTATTATTAACTCTCCGTTAGAAGTGTTTATATCTACACTGAGAGATTTACTGGACAAAGAGATTATAGATGGACTCGTACTTTCCCCTTTAATGCTTAGCTTCTCTAGGTTCGGTAATACAACTAGACTATTATCTATTACGGCTTCCCTTCCATAATAGTACAAAACTCTGAGAATATTATCTGCGATAAATTCTATTTCCACATTAAAATTCCCTATTCTCATTATAGAGCTTCTTCATGAGCTATTATATAAGATTTGTGGTATTTACCTTCCCCTTCTCTAATGAGAGAAGTATATGTTATTATAATACTTAAGGAGATTTGATAGTATGGTCTTAAGATTTTGCACCCTTACTAAACGGGCATAAATTGAATGACGTTTTTATTGTTGGAGAAGAGTGAAGACTACTGTAAGGAGAACACTTTTGAGGGATTCAACCCCAATGACTACTGGGAATTTAGTTGGGATGAGTATGAATATCTAAAATTCAAGAATGCTAAATATGGCAAACCAAAGAGCTTATTAACTGACATCAAAAGAAACGTTTACTTATGGCCTATTATCAACTTATAGCCAAATTGGCCAGAAGGATTTTCGATAAGGATTCCCTAATGCTGTGGGTTGGATTTGAGGCAGATGATCTGTTCGCTGGAGGAATATGCTATTTCTCCGTCATAAAGGGTATCCTAAAAGCCAACGTTGGTAGATTTGGAAAAATGGTTGAGATTCCCCTTGATTTCGTTGATCTAAATAAATGCGTAGAGGAAAAACCTTGCGTACTCAGTATAAAATTATATGAGAGTGGAGCTGCATGATAAGTGAATGATATGCCAGTTACATTTACCGTTATTCACGGATGAGGTAGATATTATTAGTTCTTCAAAGCCTTATGCCATAGCTTATTCACCTCAACCATCGATTAACTTACCAGTGCTACTAGATATCGATGGGGGAGATGTGGATAAGGAGTGGATTTGGGGATGGAGTACATCCACTGGGATTAAGAGTGGCAAGTGGTTAAAAAAGGAGTTATTGGCATTAATTTAAGCTATACTTGGGATGAGAAATCATCAATGGAAGTACACCTATACCGGTACTCAATAAGACTTGCATGTTAATAGAACCAAAGGAAGACACAACTTTAGAATTATATTACTTGACAAAAGATCATTCAAGTTTAATAGACGAAGTTAAGCTGAGGGGAAATAAACTTAACGTTATTCCAATAAGCGTTAAGGGAACAATAATGAAACCAATCATAAGACGCTGTAAGGATGTAAATATCGCAAAAGCTAAGATATTATTTTGATAAGTAAATCTATAAAAATATTTTATCTTTTAAATAACAATAGTTAAGATTTTTAACAAGATAAAAAGGCTATCTACCTTTAACACTTCTCACTTCGAAATCATAGTTTCCAGAGCTAGCCTCAACTATTATCCAATCAGATCCTTCCTTAATGGAGAGTATTCCGGGAGTTTTCTCACTGATAATAGATCCGCTCTCTAGCACTTCAACCTTCTCACTAATTTTAGGTAAGTGAATTTCAGCAAATGAAGGTATCGTAGCTTTAAGTTTGAATACGCTATTCCTAAGCTCCCATTCAACGGAAACTAACCCTCTAATACTTCTCACAGATGCTGAAGCGTGACTAAGCCTCTTATAGAGCCAAGGCTTTATCAAAACTTTCTTAAAGCTTGGTTCTAAAACCTCTAAGCCGGCAACATACTTGTAAAGCCAATTATCCACACTTCCAAACATATGATGATTATGAGAATTCATACCACTTCTAGTAAGTTTTTCCCATCTCTCCCAAAGTGTCGTAGCTCCTTCTTTGATCATATAGCCGTAACTGGGATAACTTTCCTGTGTTAAAGTGTCATATGCAAGGTCAACATATCCATACCTTGCCAACGCCTCTGGAACGTATTTAGCCCCAATTATTCCTACGTTTAGATGCTTATCCCAATCTACCTCAACACTCTTAACAAGGGATTTCACAACTTGTTCTAAGGCCTCTTTGGGAACCATATCCTCAACTAGAGGTAATGCGTTACACGCTTGAGACCCACCGAATTTCACCTTTGATCCATCTGGTGAAGTATATGTAGAGTAATAACCCATAGTAGAATAGTGACTCATAGAAACCTCACTCAAGAAATTCCTATTAAAAGCCTCAAGAATCTGCTTTGCTTTCTCCTCAAACAACTCAGCCTCAGTATCTTTCTTAAGTATCTTAGCTATCCTCGATAGAAGTTTTGTATCCCTATAAAGTATCCACGTTGAGATAATCTCTGGTGGACAATGTTCAACCGACCTAACTCTTCCAGGAGGAACCCAGTCACCATACTTATTGAAATATAAGATTCCGTCCTTAGTCATCGAATTTAAGTAATTCCACCACTTCTTCATAGCGTCATAGCTGTTTTCCAGAATCCTCTTATCGTTATAATATACGTAAAGTGCCCAAGGTATGTATATGAGTGCAGTACCCCAGGCTGGATCAGCCGGGTAGATTTCCCAGTATGGAGGTGCAACATCTGATATCGACCCATCTCCCTTTTGGGATTCAATGATATCCTTTATGAACTTCTCGTAATACCTAATCATATTGAAGTTAAGTACTGCTGAATCTGAGGATAACCAAGCATCTCCAAGCCAACCCATTCTCTCATCCCTCTGTGGACAATCAGTTTCAACTCCATTCATCAAGTTCCCCTTAAGACTCCAAAGTGTTATTCTATGAATGCTATTGAGCAGATTGTTTGAAGAGACAAAGGAACCTATGGGCTCTAGATCTGCGTGAATGACTTCTGCCTCAACATCATCCATTGACGGAGTACCCGGGTATCCAGTAATCTCCACATATCTAAAACCGTGAAATGTAAACCTAGGCTCCAAAATCTCAACCTCCTCACCCCTTAAAATAAATACATCTGTTGACTCAGCCCCTCTAAGGTCAAGGGTGTTTAGTGTACCATCAGGGTTCAAAAGCTCTGCATACCTAACTCTTATTTCACTACCCTCAATACCTCCTTTAACCTTAACCCTCACCCATCCCGTAATGTTCTGACCGAAGTCAAAGACGTGAATACCGGTAGCGGGATTTAAGTGGTCCCTAGGTTTCAAAATAGCCATTACTTTCGTTGCTGGTATTGTTGCCGATGATCTAAGTTTACCTATAGGAGGAAGTTTAGAGCAAGACATCCAAGAGGAATCATCGAAACCCGGCAAGTCCCATCCCTTTAGTTCAAGTCTAGCATCGTACCTAAAACCAAGATATATATCATCACTTATTATTGGTCCACTCTGAAGGCACTTCCAGTTTTCATCAGTATTAATTTCCACTAAACTTCCATCAATAAGTTTAACCCTTAACATGACCGTGGCTCTAGGTTCACCGTAATACTTTACACTTCCAAATCTTTGACCAAACCTTCCCCTCCCCAATATTACGCCCGTGGCGTTAACTCCTTTCCTAATTAGCTTAGTAACGTCATAAACGCTATAATACACTGTCTTAGTGTACTCACTCCATGGTGGGTCTAACGCTTTATCCCCTACTCTATTTCCGTTAATCCTCAACTCGTAGTATCCCAACCCACTTATATATACTCTAGCCTCTTCCACCTCTTTGTCAATGACGAACTCTTTTCTCATTAATTGACCTCCTCCTATCCATGTCCAATCCTTTGGCTCAATTACTCCAGCCTCAAACCACGCTATATCACTTGAATATTCCTTACCTTCCTTGTCCCATACCTTGACTTTCCAGTAGTATCTAGTGTAGCTCTTTAATGGAAGTCCTTTATATTCCACGATATTATCGTCAGATTCGACAATTCCAGAATCCCAAACGTCACCGCTATCTTTAGTGATGTTATTTAAACTTCCTACTACAATTCTATATGCCTTTTGTGAATTACCTCTGATTGCTGTCATGAAGATCCAAGAAAATCTAGGTTTTGGTTCGTCTAGCCCAAGGGGATTTATCGTGAACTCAACTCTAAGGTCTATTATTTTTGACATCTAGTAGCTATTCGTAATATTAAATTTAA
This sequence comes from Sulfolobus islandicus Y.N.15.51, assembly GCF_000022485.1. Classification (NCBI taxonomy): domain Archaea; kingdom Thermoproteati; phylum Thermoproteota; class Thermoprotei; order Sulfolobales; family Sulfolobaceae; genus Saccharolobus; species Saccharolobus islandicus. The sequence goes on from NC_012623.1 coordinate 400,863, forward strand.
GTATTATTACTAACTTGTACGTATTCATGGCTTATCTTCAAATGGATGGATATATTACCAGTTTAACGCCATTAACGTTTAATTGGAAGCTAATGCATAGGTTCAGTAATATCCTTAATACTAGTTGAAATCCTTAGGAGTTACGTAATCTCTTTGTAATAATCAGATCCCTATATATGGGCATATTAAAACTATTTTTCATCACAATTTTTCATCACAATAGAGATACTAGTTATAGGATATGTTTTAATACTTTAACGAAAAAGAAGGAAATCAGAGGGTGGTTAAAATTAGAATTAAGGACGTTAAGGTCAAGAGTATAGCTGTCCCAATAAGGGGAAAATTGTTAAGAGTTGCTGGTGAACACCCTGGAAGAAATGTATTCACTTTAGTGGAAATAATTACCGATAAGGGAGTCACTGGATATAGTGAAACTGGAGGTGGTGGATTCTCATTAGCTCCACTCATTGAAAAGTTGAAAGATCAATTAATAGGTGAGGACGCGTTTAATATAAGGAAGTTAAAGTGGAAAACTGCTTCTCCAATAACTGCAACCTATTATAATCAACTATTAACCGTTTGTCCCTACACTTTCATTTCAATCATTTTATATTCATTCATGATCGAGTGTAGAGACTTAGCCCTCAACCACCTACCAAACTTAACAGTAGATGGGTCATGGGACTCCTTCGACCCCAACGGCACGGGGCTCACATCTCCAACCCTTTTCATCAGATTGTACAGTGAAACAACATCCCTATGCCACCTTTCTTTTTCCTTCTCACAAACACCAACCCTTGGGGCATTGCCCCCATCGGGTTGATAAACAATCTTCAACCCGTGAACTGGGCAAACAGTGGAAGTGCGAGACGGATTAACTAAGACTACGGGGACTCCAAACTCCTTAGCCTTCTCAATAATAGCATTCTTCATTGAGGAAAATGCCGAACGGTAAATCCTCAACCTAAGCTGTTTATCCTTAATATCCTTAACCATATGCTCTGGAGCCCTCTTGGGCAAGTCCTCTAAAACTATGACACTGTTGCTTTCAAAAGCCTCTTTAACGATTAGCTTAGCTAATTTCCTCCTAACATCAGCCTTTTTATCCCTCTCCCTCAGCTTCTTTAACTTCCTCTTCACTTCTCTATCCTTAGCCAGTAGTTATCAACTTCCTCCTATACTCATAGCCCACCGTAATCCTCTTAGTGTTTGTTTCAAGCAACACGGGTTTACTGTTGATGAGCACTGAGACCGAATTCTCGTTAAGGTCGACGGGAATAAACGCTTTAGGCTCGTAAGGTTTAGGCTCATCCCTCTTAAAAACTATGAAGAACTCTACAACATTCCCCTCCAACAATTTAAACCTAGCCTCACTCGCAATCCTCCATCCCTTATTATAATACTCCCAGAAGATCTTAGGGAAGGTTGGTGAAATGAAAACCCTACCTTGCATTGTGGAAATTGAGATTTCATCAAGGTTGAACTTCCACAAGTGGTCGTCGAGGTGTACGGTAACTCTCTTCACAGACGGTGTATCAGTGTAACTTCTACCCCTCTTCTTCAACTTCTCAAAGCTGTCCAACCTCTCGCTTGCATCTTCACAAGCGGTGTAGACGTAGTGTGAGGGTAAGTCCTTGTGCTTCTCCCTCTCAGTCTTGTAAACTCCAGATTTAATTTTTGTGAAGGAGGTAGTCTTATTTACGAGTCCATAAATTATTGTGTCCTCTAGTATCTTTTTATACTCTTCTTCAACTTCCTTCAACTTCTGGTAGGTCTTATTGCCCACTTCAACCCTTAACTTCATCGTCCTCTCCACTTAACTCACCTATCAATTTTTTTACACCTTGAACAAGCAGTGTTTTCTTATGGCTCCTCATACCGTTACCAGCGAATGAGGTAATGATGAAGATTAAGTCCTCAACCAGTTCTTGTGTGGCATCTTTGGGCTCCTCGCCGAAAATCACCTCAATTTTAACTCCCATGGTTGAAAAGAACTCTTCAATGTACTCGAAGCCGAACCTCGTCAACCTATCCTTGTAGGTTATTAATACGACATCAATGCTCCTCTCTTCTACCAGTTTGAAGAGGTTCAGTAATCCTTTCCTTTGTGTGTTTAACCCGCTAGCTATATCTTTCAAAACTTCGACCACTTTATAACCTTTTGCTGTTGCGTAATTTGTTAGGTAGTTTATTTGTCTCTCCAAATCTTCTTTTTGGTCTGCTGATGAAACCCTTGCGTAAATTACTGCTCTTGTTTCTTCCCTCCTCTTTAAGTACTTCTTAATCTCGCTGTAAGGTATCCTGTACTTCCCTCCTTCAGTTGTTACTACCCTTATTTTCCCTTCTCTAATCCACCGTAGGAGTGTTGAGTATGAAATGCCGAGAAGTTGGCAAGCCTCCTTAGGTCTCAGTAGTCTTTCCACAAAATTAGTTGATAATAAATGAATATAAAAAGATTTCTATTAACGCGAAAAGGATTCGGCCCAACTACCCTTATACTTCCTAAAGGTAGGGAAGTACTTGAGTTTAGAAACAGTATAACTCATAAGGAGAAAATCGTCATTGAATTTCCATCTCTTCAAGGTCAAGTGAGATCTTCTCGGTTTGAAAACTCTTCTTTCCGGAATAGGCCTCGCGGAAGAATGTATCAATCATGTTGTAGTTCCCGAATTTGTCGTTTTTTCTCTACCTACCTCAAGTTCAAAACCCTTCTCCCTATACTCGTTGATCGCCTTGTCTAGGGCCTTATTGAGATCATTCATTAAAGTTGTCCACATTGTCTCGCCCTCATCGACAACTGTTTCTTGTAATCTCTTGTAGAATACTGTGCTCTTTGGTGGGACTTTTCCGCTTAGGAAGGCATAAACATTTTGCTGTCCCTGATTTCTCCCTCTAACCAAGAGATGTCGTAGATGAACTTGATGATGAGAGTTTTGAAGAGTAAAATGACGTCCCTCTTGGGTTTCTTGGAGTAAAGTGACTCAAGTTTACCCCTAAACGTTTCCCAAGAGAAGAATTTATCTATCTTGAGTAGGAGGTCCTTTTCAGTTGAAAGTGCCTTCATAATATTATCTCATCCCAATTTCTTATTAATATTACTCATGAATTGCCGTTTTAAACAACTTGGATAACGTCTCCTGCCTATAAGTAATACTCGTTATACAAATACAAATAGCTTAATGACGACATTATGTCCTATATAGAACGCCACACTGCTGAAGTTGAGGGAAAACCTTTAACCATAATTTACAACCTCATTAAGGGGTGGGACTTATGTTGACTTTTGCAAGAGTTACTTAAGGAGTTTGATAATAAGTCTAGGGTTTTGATGAGTCTTGGAGTTATGTTAGCCTAAGTTTATAGTAAGTATACATATCGTAAACTTTTTAATAATAAAGATATAGTTTAAATTATGGGAAAGACCGTAGTAATTTCCGTTCGAATTCCAGAGGAGTTAGAAAGGGAATTAAAAAAGTATGGTATAAATGAAGTTGAAGTAATTAGAAAGGCTTTAATAAATGAAGTTAAGAAGGCTAAGGCTAAGGAATTAGAGGAAAGAATAAATGAAGTTGCGGATATATTAAAGAAAATACCGTTTGAGAATGTAGTAAAGAGCATTAGAGAAGATAGGGAAAGTAGATGAGTTACGTATTTGACTCCTCATCGATTTATAAAGCGTTTTCATTTAATAAGTTAAGTATTCTAGGAGGAAACTATACTGCAATTCTATCAAAATTCGAGTTAGGAAATGTTATATGGAAAGAGGTCACAATATTTAAAAGGATTACTGAAGATGAGGGTGAGAAATTATATCAGTTTTTACTTAAAGTCCTTGAAACTATGAATTTAGAGGACTTAAAATATAATGAAGTTGAAAAGATTGGTATTAAGAATAGAATCTCATTCTACGATGCATCTTACGTTTGGCTTGCAAGGAATTTAAGTTTACCGTTAATCACTGAAGATGAAAAATTGAGGAAAAAAGTTAGTGGATTTGTAAATGTAATGTCTTTGGAAGAAATTAAATGAATAGTACGTTATTGTCTCTTTAATTCTCTTCATATAATCTGATGTCAGATTTACATCTATTGCATTAATATTGTCCATAGTGTCATCATTAAGCTATTTATATTTGTATAACGAGTATTATTCATGGGTAGGAAGGCTGATTTAGGGAAGACTTAGCATGTCCTTCTTGTGGTAGTCATCACGTGGTTAAGTGTGGTAAGCCTTTGGGTAGGCAGAGGTATTTGTGTAAGGATTCCGATAAGTATTTCCTTGCTGACGCTTTCTATCATCATCATTCCAAGAAGTTGAGGGAGGAGGCTTTGAGGTTGTATGCTAATGGTATGAGTATAAGGGCCATATCCAGTGTGCTTAACGTGCATCGTGGTACTGTTTTCACTTGGATTAAGCGTTATGGTGGGCAAAAGCATGAGAAGCTTGTGGAATTGTGAAGTAAAGCTAAGGATTTGGTCAAGGATAAGGTTACTGCTAAGGTTGTTGATGAGATGTGGACTTATTTGTACAGAGATGCTAAGGCTTTCTACAAATGGATCTTTACTTGCTACGTTTACACAAGCCTTGGTTTTTACTTAATCTATTCAGTTGGTGATAGGGACGAAAGGGCTTTCAGCGAGGTTAAGAAGTACTTGCCGGATGAGGGTAGATGGGTGAACGATGATTACAACTTGTACTTCTGGTTGAAAGATCACACGGTTATCTCACCCGTTAATCCCAATGAATCCCTTCATTCCTCAGTGAGGGATAGGTTGGTTAGGTTCAAGAGGGCTACTAAGGCAGTAAATAGGAGCATTCGCACTATGATGTACTCCATAGCCCTAGTCTTATGGGAAAAAGCTAATACCAGAATTTGTAGCTTAATAACTACACTATGTCCACACTCTATACTTTATCATAAATCTTATATTACGTTTCAAAAGAAACATTTTTATGACTGGAAGATATAAGGTGTTAATAGTTCTCATAATTCTATTGGTTGGTGTAATTGCTCTCCTATATTATAGGGTAGGGAACCAGCAAGAAACTTGCGAACAACAAAAGGTATATTTCAATTTTAATTTGGAGGAGGCTTTAAACTTTTATGAGTCTTTAAATACTAGCTTGTGGCTTTTAAGGGAATATCCAGGGTCCCACACAATATGGCTTGCAGATGATCAAGCATTAGATTATAACGCTTTAATGTTAATTTACAATATAACTCATAATGTTACTGCAAAAATGTTAGCCGAACAGATATTGATTGCGATAAAGCCTTATGGTGGTTTGTATAAATATTATAATTCAGTCTTCGAAATTTTCGGAATATATCCTAGTACCACAACTCCTCAAAGCGGAGTAGATATTATTGTTGGTAATATTGATAATTACACATTGAAAGCAACGCTTTTCAATCACACTATCAGTAATTACTACGACTATGCCGATCTTTTAGCTTACAGGGTATTATTATGGTTGCAGCTGGGAAACTATAGTGGGGCAGAGGAGAACTTCATTAGCCTAGTGAAAATGTGGAACGGAATCGGGTTTAATGACTCAGCTTATTATAATGATACTTACCAGTCATATAAACTTGCACTTTTCTTGATAGTATGGAGAGCCTTAGAATTAAATCCTCATACTTGCTTATTAGCAACTAAATACGTCAATATGACGAGAGAAGTTTCCAACATAATGTCCCTACTACAAAGTTCTCAAGGTGGAGTTTGGACCAACTATAAGTATGTTAACGGAAAAATAGAATATGGCTATAACATTTCTTCAATGAATGGAGAAACTACTTCCCTTTTCGTAATAGCATATGCATTAATGTCTACTAATATAAGCATACCGATAACATCATGAAAGTTTTTACAAAAATTTCCTTTTAATAAAAATTGTTCTTTTACTAAATTTCTATTTATATAGTATAGCAAAATGGAGCCATTCACGCATCCTTTGGAAATTCAGTTTATTTAAAGAATCGTAATGAATTTAATTAAATATCGCCGCTTTGACTGGGTGGAGATCCACGCTCAGCAGTTTACTTTGTTATCTCCATCTTATTCATGAATTACAATTCGCAAAAGAGACTTGAATCGCCTCAGCAAAACGTATAGATTGCTTCCTTATTTTGAGAGAAGAGTTTTATTCGGAAATATAGAAAGTATATTATCAAAAAGGTAAATTATCTCTGATATAGCGCTAACCACCATGTTGGTTAATATGGATCGTAGTTATATCAGAAACAAGGCAAAAATACGTCTTATAAAAGTCATCAAATACAAGTAGTAATGTAAATACATTTATTACGTAAGCGTAAATCTTATAACTTATAATATACGAATTTTACTTTTACATATGCCAGTGATTAGCATAAGAATTGATGAGAAGTTAAAGAGGAAAATGGATGAATTAAGTTATATAAATTGGAGTGAAGTAATAAGGAGAAAGATAGAGGAAGTAATTGAAGAGAAAGAGAGGAAAAGGAAAAAAGAAAGAAAGGACTATAGGAGAATCTCTGTAGCCTCGGTCAAATCCTTTGAATTCTTCTTAAATTACGGCGGTAAGAATTCCGAAGAAGTTATAAGGGAATGGCGTGAGAAAAATTAGCAGTCATAGATGCATCAGTTGTAATAAAGTGGTTTGCCAATGAAACTTATAGCAGAGAATCACTAACTCTTAAGGAAGCATATGTAAAAGGTTTAGAGGATTTATCTGCACCTTGTATTCTTCCCTTTGAAGTTTTGAACGGATTAAAGTATACTTATAATCTAAGAGAAAGGAATTAGAAGAAGTAGGCAAAATTTTATCTGATTTCCAAATAACTCTTTACGGATTTGAAGATATGCTTAGCGAGATTATTTCTCTTTCTTCTAAGTACGGCATAACGATATATGACGCTGCATATATAGTATTGGGTAAGGTTTTAGGGGACAAAGTATATACTGCTGATGAAAAACTACTCAGAAAAGTAAAAGAATTACATTTTGTAATTCACATAAAGGATTTTAAATAATAAGGGCAATTCCGCTTGGCCATTTGGATCATTCCACGGGTTAAAATTATCTTGCCATGGTCCATTGGCAGCAACAATTACCATACTTCCTTCTGGTTGAACTGATGTTGACTGCGCTAATATTGGCATAACAAAAACACCTATTGCTCATTAATATTAAAATAGAAAATATGGTTGAAATTATCTTTCTTAACACTTGTTGCTTACTTCATTTCATAATTAGTCGCTTAATTATTTAATATTTATAGGTAACAAGTTAAAAAATATACGATTGTACTGTATTATGTACCTAAGCTTTAATCCTTATTTTAATAAATTTAGGTATGTTAGGCTTATCTAAAGCATATATATGAGTTTATTTAGCCAATGCTTTGTGGACTAGTTCAATTTTTTAAATGTTAAACTTGTTAAATTTTCTTAAATTCAAAATCGGACGTTGATTTAAACGTAAGTTTCTACGTTAACTAAGATAAAAATTGAAGTAACCCACAAAGCATTTAGCCAAATTTTTTATTGTCAAAAAATTTAAGCTCAGAAAAGGTCTTATACTACATGTATTGGAAAGTAGGAATCATATCAGACGAGATCTCTCTCGATTTCGAGCACGCAGTAAAAGTGATAAAAGAGCTAGGTGCAATTCACGTTGAAGTAAGAAATTTATGGAATAAGAATATAACACAAGTATCAGACTCCGAATTTTCAGAAATAAGGAACATTGTTGAAAAATATGGGTTAACTATTTCGAATTTAGATTCTCCTACCTTTAAAATATATATTAATGACGAGAAGGGTTATAAAGAGCACTTACAAATCTTGAGGAAGGTAATAGAGTTAAGTAAGAAAATTGACATAAACTATACTAGAATATTCACCTTTTGGTACGAGGGGGAATTAAAATATTATATTGATAAGCTAGCTGAGAGGTTTAACAGTGCCATTGATATAGCTGAAAGTGAAGGGGTAACATTAGTGATAGAGAATGAGTACAGTTGTCTCGTGGGAATTGGTAAAGAACTTAGAACGTTTTTGGACAAAATAAAGTCAAAATGGGTTAGGGTATTATGGGATCCTGGTAATGCATTTTTCGCTAGGGAAACGCCTTATCCAGACGGATACGAATTAATAAAAGATGACATCATGCACTTGCACATCAAAGACGCTATGGTTAAAGATGGGCACTTCATTTGGATGCCAGTGGGAAAAGGGATGATAGACTATAAGGGGCAATTAAGAGTATTAAAGGGTAAGCCATATGTAATATCTTTAGAAACTCATTATAGAAATGCCGCAAATGACCCAGAGGCAAGTACTAAGGAGTCCTTCAATGGCTTAATGAAAATATTAAGGGAGATAACAAGTTGATATAATTGTTAGTTAAAAGAAAGTCTTATTTTAATCTCTTAATTAACCACTCAGTTACTTCTTTATACAATCTCTGCCTAACTTCATAATCGTAAAATATATGTCCACCCTTGTCAAATAGTAATATTTGTTTATCAGTAAATTTTATTTGGTTGTAAAACTCCATTGAAAATCTGAAATCTAATACCTCATTACCTTTCGAATGAGCAATGAGTATTGGGACGTTAATTTCATCAGTTATATGCATTAGGTTAACTTTCATTTCACTAGTATTTCCTATAGTATACCCATTCCGGGGTTATTTTTACTTTTTGCCGTTACTTTTCACCTTTAGCTACCACAACTATAACAGGTATCCCTTTAACCTAAACTTCTTGACCCACCTATGTATCTCCGACCTGGATTTGCATACCCCTAGGATCCATTTGACGCAATATACGCCATAATAGCTGTTGTAATAATAATTATAATAATAGTGACAATAGTACTAGGCCTAAGAAGAAGATAAAAGTAAAAATAAAGCCAAAATTTTTCTATTTATTTATTCAATTTGTACATTCGATAGAAATATTCTTCTTTCTACAATAGGTTTTGTTTCTTTTATTCTAAATATATCCCTAAGAATTATGTTTTCAGAAGAATTTCCTATTAATAACTGATATTCACCTTTCTCTACTACTAGTCGCATAAAGCTGTCATAAAACGCTAATGCCTCCGTGGGTAATATGAATTTCACTCTTCTCTTTTCACCGGGTTTAAGATGAATCTTAGCAAATCCTTTTAATTCCTTAACTGGTCTAGCAACACTAGAAAAGGTTTTTGAAACATATAGTTGAACTACATCATCACCTTCCATTTTCCCCACATTTTTAACATCTATTGAAATGGCAATATTACTGTTAGGTCCTATCTCTTTTGGCGTTACTTCAAGGTTAGAATATTCAAATTGAGTGTAACTTAATCCATATCCAAATGTAAATAATGGAGATGAACGGAGCATAACGTATGGTCTAAAGGAAGATGGTTTCCTATTATAATATAATGGTATTTGCCCAGTATCCATTGGGAACGTTATAGGCAAGCGTCCACCTGGATTGTAGTCTCCAAATATTACATCAGCTATGGCATTTCCTCCTTCTTCTCCTGGAAACCATGCTTCAATTACTGCTTTAACGTAATTAATTATCGATGAAAGAACTAAGGGCCTACCATTAATTAAAACTAAGATTATTGGTTTTCCAGTCTTGTATAGTTCTTTGAGTAATTCCTCTTGAACTCCAGGTAATCTTAGACTACTCCTATCATTACCTTCTCCAGTGACTGCTTGATATTTCTTAAACTCTTCTTCTGAAGGAATATCCATCCATGATAGCGGCAATCCTGATTTCTCACCCATGATTGCTATTATTACGTCGGCTTGCCTTGCTATCTCTATTGCCTCGGCAAATCCTTCTTTTGATTCGCTTGCAATATCGCACCCCTTTGCGTAAAGCACTTTACTTTCCCCAACCTTCTTAACTATTCCTTGAAGCACTGTTACGATCTCTATCCCGCTATCTATATTTAGATGTCCAGTATAAGTATAATCTCCTAACATATTTCTTGGATCATTAGCATTTGGTCCTATTACTGCAATTTTATTAACATTCTTGCTTAGAGGTAGTATGTTATTTTCATTTTTAAGGAGAACTATTGACTCTCTAGCTGTCTTTAACGCTAATTCTCTCGATTTGTGATCATCTAACTTTTCTGGAACCGAATTTTCATTAACAAATGGATTGTCTAAAAGTCCAAGTCTATCTTTAATTCGTAAAACTCTCTCCACGGCCCTATCTATTAGAGACTCTGGGACCAAACCCTCCTTTAGAGCATTAACTAATGGTTCACCATAGCAATCTATAGTAGGAAACTCTATATCCACGCCAGATTCCAGAGCCAAAATAGCGGCCTCCATCTTATTTGATGCAACCCTGTGTATTGTCTCTAATTGTCTAATACCATCGTAATCAGATACTACTATTCCATCAAATCCCCATTCTTGTCTTAAAATATTAGTTAATAATTGGGGATTGCCATGGCATGGTATTCCATCAATCTCATGATATGCAGGCATAATCGACATTACTTTTCCTATCTTTACGGCAACCTCAAAGGGAAAGAGGAACGTTTCCCTCAATTCTCTATTTCCAACATGCACTTGTGCAATATTTCTTCCACCCTCTGGGAAACCATGAGCTGCGAAATGCTTTGCAGTCGCTACCAATTGATTATCACCTTGTAACCCGGTAATATATGCTAATCCCATTGAAGCTACTAAGTATGGGTCTTCCCCATAAGTCTCTTCGCATCTTCCCCATCTTGGGTCTTTACAAACGTCTAACACGGGAGAAAGACATTGGTTAACTCCAACTAGTCTTCCTTGAGATCTTATGACTGATGCTATATCCATAACTAATTCAGGATTCCAGGTACTAGCCAACCCAATCGCTTGAGGAAATGCTGTAGAAGAGTATCCCATTAAACCAGATAGACATTCTTCGTGTATTATTGCTGGAATCTTCATCTTGGTATTTTCTACTAGAAATTTTTGAATTTTATTAACTAGTTTTGCGACTTCTTTCGGTTTTAGTCCTAATCTGCTACCAGCTACTCTAGTGATCTGCCCTATTCCTAATTTTAGATATTTTTTTGCTTTTTCCTCAGAGAACTCCTTTTCCTCTATAAGAGCGTCTATTGGTATAGCTTGAAGTTGAGCTATTTTTTCCTCCAAGTTCATCTGATTTAGAAGACTCCTTATAGAGTTCACGATAATAAAATATCTCTATTTAGATTTAAGAGTTTAGGTTTACATGTTATATCTTGACTAGTTTAAATACTTCTCTACTATCCAGTGAATAAGTAAGCTCTTTAAATAAGAGAAATATTTTGATAATATAGCATCACTACTATCTAGTTCTAGATGCCACATTTTCTCGCACTCAACTGATAAGTAATATCTCTAGCCAATGCTCTTTAAGTCTTTAGTTATCTTCTATAAAAGGAACTATACCTTTACATTGTTTATCAAGTTCTTTACTTTTTATTCTGTATCGCAAAATCCTCAATATGAACTTGGAATATTCCTTCAGATATTAACCGGAAAACCCCATTATGAGAATCATCTGAAAAAACACGTTAGTGGGATCATAGACGAATCCTAAATCCCCATTAAGTTCTCATAAAAGTTTAATCGTGCATCCTTCGCATGAAATTTCTATGAGAATTTTAACGTAATAGTCTTAGGTAATCTCATTAATCCTATCAATGATTAAGCTATTCCGTGAATTGGTCTTTTCTTCTGCGACTTCGCCCTCCATATACTCTCACTCCCAAAGCGTTTAGACTGCTGTACCCATTTTTATTAATGTTTCCAAAATGTTTTCTCTTCATTTTTGTCTCAGTTTTACCAGCGAAATAGAACCTATCATATCTACCAAATCAGAAGTTGTTATGGAGGAAAGATTTCTGTCCTTCCTTATTTGTTGGGAGAAAAACTCTGATTTCGAATGTTTACCATTATCTACTACTATCAACTCCTACATCAAGCCCAACCTTACTCCTTCTCTCTACAACATCCTCTAAGTTTAACTCTAGATAAATGTAAAGCTAGTAAACACAATTTCCATTAGGAAAAAGGTTAGCAATATATTTTATAAATTTTCTACGAAGATTAAGATATGAATGGGGTTTTCCTAACTAACGTGACGCCTTTTACCAAAACATTTGAGCTAGACTTAGAAGGGCTAAAAAGGATTGTAGAATTCGCAGAGAGTGTTGGGTATAAGTATATTGTACCTCTAGGTACTGCTGGTGAGTTCTCCTCACTTACCTTCGAAGAAAAAGTTAGAGTTATTGATCAAGTAAGAAAGGCATTAAGTAAGGGGGAGATCATAGCTGGTGCATCATCTACTTCCTTTTTAGAAACTGCTGAACTTTGCAAAAAATATAAGGAGATAGGTGTCGACAAAATTATGATCTTACCTCCTTACTACTTAAAGGGTAACGAAAAGGGAATAACGGATTATTTCATCAAAGTCTCTGAATTGTGTGATTTAACCATAATATTATATAACAATCCATCATCAGCAGGTATAGATCTTTCCCCTCAACTAATAAAGAGATTAAGCGATATAATACCCAGTTTTAAGGTGCTTAAAGAGGCTAGATATAATGTTGTAGAATTTAAGGAAGTATTGAGACTTGTAGGGGATAAGATAGATATAATAGATGGTTTAGAAGAGAGAGCGTTATTGGGTCTAGTTTTAGGGGCTAAGGGATTTACTACCTCAATGGGCTCGTTTTCCTCATTGCCTTTTATGATTTATGAGAGTTACGAGAAAAAGAGGGATATAGATACTACCATAAGACTATATGATTTACTCTTAGAGTATAGGACATTTATAAAATTCCCCTTGACAATGTCCCATTTAGCTAAGCTAGGAGCTTGGTTACGTGGTTTAATCTCAAGCTATGTCACACGACCCCCACTACCGAATTTAGACGATGTGATAAGTGAAGATGTTAAGAGAAAGATTATAGAGAAAATAAATCAGATATTAAACTTTGAGAAAAATGGTATAAAGTAAGGCAGGTGATATGATGAGCTGGTCCGCTCTTATAAAGGTTAATTTTCTTCTCCAAGTCACGTAGAGGTTAATTTTGAGCTAGTAAGTGAATTTAGACCATCCTACACAGGATAACGATGACGTAAATGTAAAGCTGTCTCTAAGCAAGAGAATAGTTAGATACCACGGTAAAGAATTTTAAACCTAATAGTGTTTATCAGAACAATATCCAGGTAGAGAATAAAATAAAAATGATCGCTGTAACTTCCAGGGAAATCTTTTAAGACAACTAAGACGGATGCTAACGTTATTTGAAAAATAAAACATATGCACTTGCTATTACCTTAAGAAGACAATTTATTTTTGAATAATTCCTCAACTACTTTAGCTGCCGATTTAGGCTGTCTATCTCTAGTAAATATTCCTTTCCTATTAAGTATTGTTCTCCCTGGATTTTGAGGGGTTCTAAAGTCAGCAAAGTTCCAAATGTGAAAGCCTACTATGTAATTGTTCTTCCTTAAGGCTTCTATATACTTTCTTATCATTTCACTTTGATATTCCTCCGACCACATTTGGGGAGGATCGCTATGAAGGCCATATATTGCATCAGCACCAAATTCGGTAATGATTATTGGCTTCTCTGGAAACTTCTTATGAATTTCCTCTAATTCCATTGCGACAGTCCTTACACCACTATCAATATCTCCCCACTCAGTATACCACCCATGATAATAGTTTAAGGAGATTATGTCAACATATTCTAACGCTAGGTCTCGTACTGATCTATGAGAGGCGAAAGTTACTGGCCTAGAAGAATCCAAAGTCTTCAAGAATTTAACTTCTTTCTTTATAAACTCTGCAACTTCATACATATCGCTAGGGGGTTCATTCATAACGCTATACATTATTACTGAAGGTCTATTTTTATGTTGCCTAATCATTTCCTTTATCGTATGCTTTACCTTTTCGAAGTACTTTATATCACTGAACATCTTAGCAATCTCCTCTTGGCTCATCACCCTACTAATATTGGAATAACATAAAGGTGGCTCTAATATGACCAAAAATCCCATTTCATCGGCTAAATCTAAATGTTCATTTGAATAAGGGTAGTGGGAAGTTCTAAACGAGTTAGCTCCAATTTTTCTCATAAGGTAAAAATCCCTAACTAATACTGCCCCGTACATAAATTTACCTAGTATTGGAAAATCCTCATGTCTTCCAAAGCCCTTTAAGAATATGGGCTTACCGTTCAAGTATATTCTGCCATTCTTCACCTCTACATCTCTAAAGCCTATACGTTCATAAATCGAGTCCTTCAGATTTTCATCAACGTATATTTCCACTATGAGAGTGTATAAGTAAGGATTATCTGGAGACCACGGCGTAACATTACCTACATCTTTTTCATATATTTCGTTACTACTCTCCTCATCTAATAGGGCTTTTCCCTCTTTATCAACTAATTTAAATCTTAGGCTGTGCTTTTGATTACATTCTGGCAAAATCTCTACCTTTAGATGTCCATTGGATTTAGTATATACTGTTATATCTTCTACGTGACATTCATCTACAAACTCTATGTAAACTGGTCTCTGGATCCCTCCATAGTTGAAGAAGTCAAATGCTGCAATGTTTAGATCTTTAGCTGGGGGTAAGTTGTAGGGTGATGGTGTGTTATCTATCTTTACTACTATTTTATTAAATTCATTAGTATTAAGTTTAATTGGAAATTTGAATTGTGTAAATGATCCCTCATGAGTTCCTACATATTCTCCATTAATCCAAAGTTTTGTGATGTATCCTGCCCCCTCAAATACTATCCAAGCCTTCTTACTCTCATAACTACTAACAAACAGATCCTTCTGATACCACGCTATACTAGAAAACTGATCCCATTGTGGGTTTTGCTCATTCCAAGAAGCCGGCACGTAAATAATATCTTCAGATTCTAAACCTTTACCCCACTCGTTCTTTTCCCCAACATTCTCACTATCTATCTTGAATTTCCAAAAGCCTTGAAGATCTATTTTTGGCCTATAAAACGATCTCATATAGTATCTACAAACAAGAGAGTGTAATTAAAGCTTTATTAAAATATTAGAAACTTCTAAATAGTAACGCTAAAGAATTAAATAGGCAATCTCATATACTTCTATTCGGGGTAAATATTGGATAAGCCAAAGCTAGTCTTAAAAGAGTTTGTTCAACATAATGAAATAGCATTAGGTCATCATCAGTTTAGATCTCTCTATATAGGCTTTCATCCGATTTCCAGAAACATGATAGTTCATGATGGACATGCGGCTAAAGTTTATTCCAATGGTGCTTTGTGGGTTACTTCAGAATTATACAAAAATTTATAAATAATTATACCGAGTATTACTCATGGGAAAGAGTAAGTACAAGAGGGATTGGAGCAAGTACGACGAGAACGTTATAACTAGATACGAGCTAATGTTCCCCTTCTACGTCTTCCAACACTGGTGGGAATTACTAGCAGAAGAGAATAGGAATGCCAAGAAAACCTACAAGGCGCCAAAGGAGTTCAACGACTTCCTAGCGTTCCTGCACTTGTTCCTACCTTATAGGGCCATAGAAGGAGTATTGAGAGCATTAGAAAGACTGAAAATCATCCCAACAAGCCTAGACTACTCAACAATATGGGAAAGAGTAAGAAACATGAACATAAAATTCCCAGAGGCAAATGACCAACTTGAAGTAATAGCAGACGCAACGGGAATAAGCACAAACAAGGGAGGACAATACATTATAGCAAAATGGGGAAAAACCAAGGACTCAAAATTCCTCAAGATCGAAATAGTAATGGATAAGGACCAATTCAACGTAATAAACGCTGAAGTAACCAGCAACGAGGTTCAGACTGCAGTTAAGACGGTTAAGGATTTACAAGATAAGGGAAAGAAGGTCAAGAAGTTTTATGGAGATAAAGCTTATGATGCTAATGAGGTTTACAAGACTGGGGTTGAGGTTGTTGTTCCACCTAGGGAGAACGCCTCCACTAGACGCGGTCATCCTGCTAGGAGAAAGGCTGTAAGGGAGTTCAAGAGGTTGGGTTATAATCGTTGGAGGGAGGAGAGGGGTTACGGTGTTAGGTGGAGGATTGAGTCCTTATTCTCTGCTGTGAAGCGTACTTTTGGGGAATCTGTTAGGGCTACAAGTTTTTTAGGACAAGTGGTTGAGGCTAAGCTCAAGTTCTGGGCTTATGCATGGATGGTCCACTTGGCTAATTCTTTAGTTGGTAGAGCTCCGGGTATTAGGGTGTGAGCTTGCGAATAACGTTGAAATAAATATTAATTACTGAAAAATTCTCAGTGCATCATATCATGCTTATGAAATAAATTGAAGAGATCAACAAAGCATTCCAATGGAGAAGTAATATATAGAAATGAAAAGTTAGGCAAGCCACCTAGAGCGGCAGGTAATACATATGCTGCATTAACTTGGTCTAAAGATTTATTATTCATAGGTGGATGGCTTAAGGCACCTCCAGGAATGATAGAGGTATCACAATATGAGAGAATTTTGAAATATCAGGATATGCGGATGAAGTATAGTCATATACACATGATATATGACGATGATAAAGTAGAAATTCTATGGAGTAGGAAGTGAGATGATAAAATTCCTCCAAACAATTGGTATGGTTAGGTAACTGACTTACTTTACGACCAGCACGAGGATGCAGTCTACTTCAGTAGAGCCGATGGGCATGCTGAATTAGGCTTGTGGAAAGTAGGTGTATCTACTAGAGATGCAGAATTTCTGGTGAAGAATCGTACTGTATATAAGATTGAAATGAAGGATGATAAAATCTACGCCACGATATTTAATCCTATACACTGATGTTTCATCGATAATGGTATATAATACACTTAATGGTGAATACAAGTTTGTAGAGTCATTTGACTTTCCATTAGAAAGCAATAAGAAGATACAGATAAGACGTGTTGGAGGACAAATAGTGCAAAATACAGAACAAACTAATTGCATTCTATGGTGGTACCCTCATACATATTGATCCACAAAAGGATGTATATAGGTTATATCCATTTCTAGATATTCGCAACCCAGAATCGGAAAGACCCACCTATATTCCAGGATTTAGAGCTCAAAAAGCTTACATAATGGGTATATTATATCAGTAAATCCTGCAGAGGACTTAAGGGATATGTCATCAAGGACCACATTTGGTCTACTCTTAAGGATTGACCCAGTAGTACCTCAGATAATTACGGAAAGAGGAGCAACCTTTGGCATGGCACACGATGGTGAATATTTATATGTTGGCGCTTCATATGCCAATCACACGGGAGTACACTTATAGGGCTGGTGAAGGTGGAGTATTTGCAATTCCATTTAGTGAACTGTTTAAGAAACCGTGGAATCCGCTAAGGATATGGATTCATGATGGTCCGTATTCGCCAACCGCAGGAATAGATGGTTGGTTTGGTGGTATTCCACTGAAAGGGTTAAGCGAAAAGAAAGTAAGAGTTTACACTGCAAAGTCAACTAAGATGAGGATTGCCGAGTACTCACTACTCTCAAAGGTTAGAGATGATACTGTTACACTGAATACTGGATGGAATATAATAGACTTGAACAGCTATTACGATATAATTGCGTTTAAATTAGATGAGAGTATAGACCTACTTCAAGCAGAAATAATTTTAGAGTAAAAAGCTTTTTATATTTCTATTTCTTCGTTCTCTTTTAAGGTAGTAACAACTCCATTTATTTTACCTTTAAACTCTCCATGAGAAATCTTTATCCTTATCTTTCCATTATTAACTATTAGCAAGCCCCACGCTGTAGGAAGTAACAATATCCACTTCAAATTCTTACTTTTGCCTATAATGACCTCGTTGTTTAACATATTAACCTTCATACCTTCAATAGCGTAAATCATGCTTAAAGCCACTAATGGTCTCATATATCTCGCGCCCCACTCAATATGGTTCCAGAAATTACCTGCAATCTCATACCTCTCATAAACATTCCTCAAAATCTTCTTCGCATATTCGTCAAAACCGCTATAAAACATATGTAATGCTAGATAATACTCTACGCCACTCCAAGGAGCTTTTGATTGTATTGAAAGTTTAACTCCTAAAGGTGTAATATCATCATTTGATGAGCCATTTCTAACTCCCTCCTCTCCACTGTAGTTATACTTCATTATTGAGGAGAACACGGATTTCCTTCTCTCGTAGTCTAAAAATTCTGGAAGATCCAACATTTGAACATACCAGTCACCCGTTATTTGGGATGCATTTGACGAGTCATCTCTTAAATTTGAAATGGGATCATACCAGTCCATATAATACTCCCCATTCCATAAGTATTTATTAACTTTTTCTATTAGCTCTTTTACCTCGTAGTTTTGAGGGTTACTGAGTAGTTTTGACGCTTCATTTAGTGCTTCTAGTGCTGATATCCATAGAAAGGATACGTATGGAGAAAAGCCTAACCATGACCAATCGTCTAGTGTTTGCATTGATAATGCCAAAGAGTGATAACCTAAAATCTTGTGAGCATCGTTAGCTCTTAGCATGCTATTTACATATCTTATCCACTCTATTCCAGATGGTAAAGTAAGGTATGGTAAACCATCCATGGTCTGTGTCCTCATAATACTCTCGATCGCGTTTCTTGCTACTTCGTAAACGCTCTTTAGTAACTCCCTATCACCCGTATACTTTGCTATTAAATAATAGAGTAATACAAATTCTGGATTAATATCTATTCTCTCGTAAGTATCTACTGTTAATGAGTAGCGAATATAATGAGGCATCCTGCCCTTAGGATCCTTACCAGTCTCATTGACAATTCTCTTTATAGTTCCATATAATTTTTTGAGATCGGTACTTATAGTGGGATCTTTCATAATCTCTTCCTTATACTTCATTAAATTCTCTGGGAACGCTAATGAAAATATAACGTATTCTGGGGTATCCTCCTTTAATGCTCTATTGGAAAGGTCTTTTACAATATTCTTTGCTAAATCTGGAAATAGTAGCATTACCCCCGGTAGTGCATATAGCAGTACGTCTATGGTATTTAATGCAGTGTTTTCCGGACCATCTGTATAGGGATACTTCCCAACTTTCCTATGATCTGAGGCATCGAAATATCCTTCCCATATTCCAAAGAATCCGTCCTTAGTTAGCCAAGTACTTTTCACAAGTGTAGCAATCTGTGCTCCAATTAAATCAGTAATCCACGATTCTATACCTTCTGCATTATAAAATAAATCGTGAAATTGCATAGTCTTCTCCTCTAGGTAATTTAGATTTCTCATTACGTAATCCATTACTTCTACACAGTTATTGAAAAAGTTCTCGTAATAGTGCCCAACTCTCTTACCATCTTTAAGTACAAAATTAGGGAAGAACCAAGTAATTATGAAAGTTACGTTGCTTCCTTTACCACTTATAATTGCTAGATTATCCCCCTTCTTCTTGGCTAGAGTGTTAGATCTATAATCGTCCCAGAAGTCGAAAATTTGATTATAAGCTACAGAGAAAGGTTCATCTCCAATTACCTTAACGCATAGGCTTCCTTGATATCTAGGATCATCTGGAGATGTTTCCCCTTTAAATATTATCATATCGTCTTTAACTTCTATTTGACCTTTTTCAAAAGAATTGTTAATTCCGAAGAAGAATCTTGTATTCTTCTCACTATTAAATTTAAATATTAATACCGGTAGAGAAGAGTTCTTCACATCTAGGGGTATAAATGGTGAAAATGCCTTTAGTTTTATTTTATTATCGTAATTTAGGTAAGCAATTGGCATTTCTCCTATAAACTCAATTTCCCTTATTGGCCTTATCCAAGGTCTTGTATATGGATTTGCTCCAAAATAATAGTCAAATGCTTGGAGAATTCTTATAGTCTTTCCATCTTCATACGCGAAGAAGGAGTCGAACTCTGTTAAGAAATATTTGTACCTATCCTCATTTTTTTCTGCTATTCCCCCGTTGTTAAATATGGTCCACGAGTATAATCTACCATCTGCCCTTATTTCCACAGATCCAGTCCCTATCCCACCTAGAGGAATTCCAGAATCTAAGGCGTAGGAGTATTTGTATTTCATACACTTTCGTTTATTTTGTCTAGTAAATAAGGCTTTCATAGCACATCAATCAAAGTGGTTTTCTTCATATTTCTGAACTAATTCGTGATGTAGTCGAAACTTAAGGACGAAGAATGTAGTGACAAAGTAATAATTAAACGACTTCATTACTATAATTTGCTAGATACTTTATCATCTTATGATTCATTATGCAATAAAATGTTTAGTAATAAGCTTTAATTTTTGACTTGGACCAATGAGTGTAGAGATGGCAATAGAATTAAAAACTTTGGGAAACTACAAGGCGGTTTTAGGGGAAAGCCCAGTTTAAGATATGGAGAAAAACAAACTATTCTGGGTGGATATAGATGGAAAAAATAATAGTAAATAGTCTAGATACCAATGAGGAGAATTATTATAATACTCCGGATGTAGTAACTTCCCTATGCCTAATTGATAATATTAGGATTATAGTAACTTTACGTCATGGATTTCATATCCTAGACCTGACTACCGGAAAGATACTACCATTTTTAGAATTACAGAATGATAAAGAGAATAGATTTAATGATGGAAAATGCGATGTGATGAGTAGGTATTGGGCTGGTACAATGAATCTAGACATTGAGAACCCAAAACCCACTGCTAGTTTATATAAATTAGAAGATAAGAAATTAACTAAGGTCTTGGAAAAACTTTACAGATCTAATGGACTCGGCTGGGATCCCGATAATGAATTATTTTACCTAATAGATACCGTTTGTCCCTACACTTTCATTTCAATCATTTTATGTTCATTCATGATCGAGTGTAGGGACTTAGCCCTCAACCACCCACTTACCGTAGGTGGGTCATGGGACTCCTTCGAGCCCAACGGCACGGGGCTCACATCTCCAGCCCTTTTCATCAGATTGTACAGTGAAACAACATCCCTATGCCACCTTTCTTTTTCCTTCTCACAAACACCAACCCTTAGGGCATCGCCCCCATCGAGTTGGTAAACGATCTTCGCCCCATGAATTGGGCAAACAGTAGAAGTATAAGATGGGTTAATTAAGACCACGGGGACTCCAAACTCCCTAGCCTTCTCAATAATAGCATTCTTCATTGAGGAAAATGCAGATCTATAAATCCTCAACCTAAGTTGTTTATCCTTCACGTCCTTTATCATATGCTCCGGAGTTCTCCTAGGCAAGTCCTCTAAAACTATGACACTCCTACTTTCAAAAGCCTCTTTAACGATCAGCTTGGCTAATTTCCTCCTAATGTCTACTTTCTTATCCCTCTCCCTCAGCCTCTTTAACTTCCTCCTCACTTCCCTATCCTTAGTTGACTTACCAGTAGTTATTGCCTTCCTCCTATACTCATAGCCCAGAGTAATCCTCTTAGTGTTAGTCTCTAAAAGCATCGGTTTTCCATCAACTAATACAGAGACTGAATTCTCATTTAGATCAACTGGGATGAAACCCTTAGGTTCATAAGGTTTAACATCCTTCTTAAAAATGACGTAGAACTCTACAACATTTCCCTTCATCAGCCTAAACCTGGCCTCACTCGCAATCAACCAACCCTTATTATAATATCTCCAGAAGATCTTAGGGAAGGTTGGTGAAATGAAAACCCTACTCCTCTTTGTGGAAATTGAAATCCTATCAAGGTTGAACTTCCACAGATGATCGTCGAGGTGAATAGTAACTCTCCTCACAGACGGTTTCTCAGTGTAACTTTTACCTCTCTTCTTCAACTTCTCAAAACTGTCTAATCTCTCGCTTGCATCCTCACAAGCTGTGTAGATGTAGTGTGAGGGTAAGTCCTTATGCTTCTCCCTCTCAGTCTTGTAAACTCCAGCTTTAATCCTGGTGAAGGAGGTAGTTTTGTTTGACAGCCCATAATTTATTGCCTCCTCTAGAACCTCTCTGTACTCCTTCTCGACCTCCTTAAGTGCTGAGTAAGTTTTATAATCAACCTTAACCCTTAACTTCACTGTCCTCTCCACTTAACTCACCTATCAACTTTTTTACGCCTTGAACTAGGAGTGTTTTCTTGTGACTCCTCATTCCGTAAATTTTCCCAGCGAATGAGGTAATGATTGAGATTAAGTCCTCAACTAGCTCTTGTGCGTCATCTTTGGGCTCCTCACCGAAAACTACTTCAATCTTAACTCCCATGGTTGAGAAGAACTCTTCAATGTACTCGAAACAGAACCTTGTAAGTCTGTCTTTGTATGTTATTAATACGATGTCGACACTCCTCCCCTCAACAAGTTTGAATAATTTAAGCAATCCTTTCCTTTGTGTGTTCAACCCGCTAGCTATATCTTTCAGTACTTCAACTACCTTGTAACCTTTTGCTGTTGCGTAATTTGTTAGGTAGTTTATTTGTCTCTCCAAGTCTTCTCTCTGATCGGTAGAGGACACCCTAGCGTAAATTACAGCCCTCGTCTCTTCCCTCCTTTCTAAGTACTTCTTAATCTCGCTGTAAGGTATCCTATACTTCCCTCCTTCAGTTGTTACTACCCTTATTTTTCCTTCTCTAATCCACCGTAGGAGTGTTGAGTATGAAATGCTGAGTAGTTGGCAAGCCTCCTTAGGCCTCAGTAGTCTCTCCACAAAATTAGTTGATAATAAATAAATATAAAAAGATTTCTATTAACGTGAGAAAGGATTCAGCCCACTTAGGAAAGTTTTTGAATTCGACTTCGATAAAAATAAGGGATATCTATAACAAAAGGGTTGTTATCGATTTTAAGGATGAACCGGGCAGACCAGACGGGATGACAGTTGATGAGGAAGGCCATTTATGGATAGCTCATTCTGCAGGTGGTAAGGTTAGTAGGTGGAATCCGAAGAACGGAGAAAAAGTATTTGAAATAAAACTTCCAGTAGTATACGTTTCATCAGTTACTTTTGGCAGCCCGGAAATGAATCGAATATTTATAACTACTATGAGTAGAGGAGGTGAACCTCTTGCTGGAAGACTATTTACTACCAAGGTAAATATCAGAGGACTACAGAGTTACAAATTCTTAATTTGAACAATTTATCCAAAAAGGTTATATAGTTACTAAGAGAGGGAAAGTGCGAAATGAGGGCAATAGTTGTAAAACCTCCAAAACCAGGAGTTGAGATTAATGATGTGAAAATTGATGAAGATAAATTAAGTACCATCGGGCTAGTTAAGATAAAGGTTCTGGAAAACGGGATATGTGGTACTGATAGGGAAATAGTAAGTGGCAAGAGAACTAGCGTGAAACCTCCGGCTGGTAAAGACGAACTTATCCTAGGGCATGAAGCTATTGGTATAGTAGAAGTAGGTGGCTATGGGCTGAAAGAAGGTGAACTAGTAATGCCTATAAATAAGAGAGGATGTGGGAAATGCCTTAACTGTTTAGTAGGCAGACCAGATTTCTGTGAGACTGGAGAAGGTCTAGTGGCTGGCACTAAGGGATTAGATGGATTTATGAGGGAATATCTCTATGATGACCCTAAATATCTAGTGAAAATCCCCCTAGCAATTAAGGATATCGCTATTTTAGCTCAACCTTTGGCCGACATAGAGAAATCCGTTGAGGCAATTCTTACAACACAAAAGAGAGTACCAATATGGACTTGCGATGATGGCACCTTTAACTGTAAAAAAGCGTTAGTAGTTGGTACAGGACCTACTGGAATCTTATTTTCACTAATTTTAAGAACATATGGATTCCAAGTATGGATAGCAAATCGTAGAGAGTTGTTGGATAACGAGAAAGAAATACTTGAAGAACCAGGAATTATTTTCTATAACTCAGAGAATGGATACGATAATTTAGTTAAAAGTGAGGGTAAATTAGATTTAATAATTGATACGAGCGGTGCTTCAGCGTCAATAATGCAACATTTAGTTCCCCTACTCCAAATCAATGGAGTATTAGGTCTTTTTGGCTTCCCAAGATATGACAACTTCTCTCTTGACTATAAAACCGTTCAAGATTTTGTGATAAATAATAGGATAATTATAGGACTAGATAATGGACAAAAAACACATTTTCAACAAGCAGTTATTCACTTAGCTTCATGGAAGTCATTATGGCCGAATACTACTAGCAAGATGATAACGAAAGTCATAAGTATAAGTAATGAAAGGGAAGTTATAAGTAGCCTTAGGGAAAAACTTCCAGGAGAAATAAAAGTAATAATAAGATGGGAATAAAATAAATATAAAAAACTTTTTAATCTTTATTTATTTATTTATCTTCTTCTTAGGCCTAGTACTACAACAGCTATTATTATGACTATTATTACAACTGCTATTATGACATATAGTGCGGTATTGGATGATGAGCTTACAGTAGTAGTAACAGTAGCCGTAGTAGTGCTTACGGATGTAGAGACACTTGTGGTAGTTGAAACACTCGTAGTAGTAGTAGTACTTGTTGTTGTAGTAGTACTTGTTGTGGTGGATGTGGTTGTTGTAGTAGTTGTTGATGTACTTGTGGTAGTACTAGGTGTTGTAGTAGTTGTGGTTGTTTGATACACGAATGGGTCATTGGAAGTATACCAACTTGAAGGAACTTGTGAAGTATAATACCACCAAGGCTCAGGAACAGACTGATTAACCAAATGTAAGGCTAAAACAACAGGTAAAGGAGTTGAGGGAAGACTGGTCCATGGGGGAGCCGGCCAATAATAGTTTTGCTGAGTTGGCCAACCAGTAACAGTATTGTTAACATACTCATACCACTCTGCGCCGTATACTAGAGCAATGGAAGGCATATATTTTATCCATAGAGCAGCTAGCTTATTTACTATACTATAATAGGCATTATCGTTTATGCTGAAGTTACCATTTGCCCAGTTCACAAGTTGTTCGAACGTTGGATGGATAATTGATAAATTAAACCTTTCTATGTTAAAATATGTGCTATTTCCTATCGGTGTTATGTTGCCGGGGGAATTCCAATAACCATACAAATACCCAGAAAGTGGTTGTATAGGAGTAGGACCGCTAATTAAATCCCACATTAGTCCCATCCAGTAATTGCCAGTTTCCATGTAATTATACCATGTTGTAAACGGTGGTGTTTGTACTTCCACAGTTATGCCTATTTGCTTCAAATCCTGCGCAATTATAGTTAAATCAGCATCCCAATCAGTCCATCCGGCTACCGTAATTATGGCCATTGTTGGTACTGCAGTACCATTTGGTGCAATTAGTTGGCCATTAACTAATTTATAGCCATGGGATTCAAGTAACTGTAATGCAGCAGTAACATTACCTTGAGATGGAGCAAACTGCTCAGCAAGCTGCAATACCGAAGAATTTAGATATTGTATCTGTTGTGGAGGTAATGGAAGAGGCGTAGTTGCTGGCGGTTCGTATCCATATTCGCCCAAATAGTATATTGCTGTTCTATTGATCGCAAGGCTTATTGCTTGTCTTAAAACTGGATCGGATAAAGGCCATTTTAGGTTATTGAGTGTCAACATTGTTGGAAATCCAGGAGCAAAATAGTAATGATAGTGTAGAGGATCTTTTGCCACAAATTGCTGTTGTATATTTGGTTCGAATAGTCCAGCCCAAGTTATTTGCCCATTATTTAATGCAGTATCTGCTTGAACATTACTAGGATATGATGGATAGAGTAAGTATTTTATTCTGGGTTCTCCCGGCATCCAATAGTGTGGGTTGGCCACTAGTACTATTTCTTGCGGGCTGAAACTATATAGCATATAAGGTCCAGTACCTATTGGATTTGTATTAGGGTATGTGAATGGATTTCCAGTCTTGTTTAGTCCTACATATGTTCCATTTGGTAATTGCTCTACTGGGAATATTTTACCCCATTGTGCTGGGTCCACAGGCCATTGCTCCAAAATAGTATACAATACCATTGGAGTTACTCCAGGTTTAAATACCATTTCTAGCTCATATGGATTTATTATTGTCATGTTAGCTATTTGATTAGCCGAATATGCCAGTTGTGGGTACGCTTGTTCTAACGCTAATGTGTACCATACTGCTGTAGCGTTAAATGGTGTACCATCAGTGAAGTATACATCATGCCTTAAGTATAATATTAATGCCAATGTTTGTACCTTAGTACCATTTGGCAAGTAAACATAACCAGTAGTAAATGTCCAATTGGTGGCTAACCATGGAATAGTTTGACCACTTAGCGAATTAACTTGGGCGAGTGGTTCGTAAATAAGCCAAATTAGACCACCGGGTAAAGCTGGAGCGTTCCATGGATTAAAATTATCTTGCCATACTATGCCCGGAGAAGGCATAACTACCATACTTCCTTCTGGTTGTACTGATGTTGGCTGTGATAGTATTGGCATTGCAAATATTCCTATGCTTATTAACATCAATACTGTGATTATTGTAGAAATTATCTTGTACCTTTTCATACCTATCTACCACTTATCGATTTATAATAGCATTTTAGCCATATTTAAACTTTTCTTCACTACTCAAATCACAATTTCCTTGCAACCTAATTAGTGATACAATCTCTTAATAGTTTTTCAAACAAATTCAATAGAAATTAGGAATATAAAAAATGTTATTCAATTCTTTTATATGGATCTGGTACCGCTTCTGCTAATAGTCTGGTATAATCGTGTTTTGGATGGGAAATAATAGTTTCCACATCGCCCTCCTCCACTATCCTACCATTCTTCACGACATATACCCTATCAGCTACATATCCAATTGTAGCAATATCGTGAGTGATGTACATAATTGATATCCCTTTCTCATCTCTTAACCTCTTAAATAAGTCTAGTAGTGATGCCCTTATTGAGGCATCTACGTTTGATACAGGCTCATCAGCTATTAGCACCTTAGGATTTAGTGCCAATACCCTAGCTAAATAGACTCTTTGTCTTTGCCCTCCAGAAAGTTGGAACGGATACTTATTGAGAAAGTCTTCTGGAGGAGTTAATGCAACTTCTCTTAATAACTCTTTGATTCTCTCTTCAATATCGCCCTTATATTTGTATATTTTTAGCGGTCTTTCTATATGCCATTTAACTGTATGAGCTGGGTCTAGAGAGGAATAGGGATCTTGGAAAACTAATTGAACATCAGCTCTATACTGTTTTAGTTGTTTTTTATCCGCCTTGGTAACATCTAAACCCATAGGGGTATAAATTATTGAACCTTTGGTCGGTTTCAATAACCCTACTATCATCCAAGCTATTACTGTCTTACCCCCACCGCTTCCTCCAACCATCCCCACAATCTCGTTCTTCCTTATATTCATATTCACATCCCATATCCCCGGTCTATGCTCTTTTCCAAAAACTCCTTTTCTAACTATGAAGTCTTTATACACATGTATTAGCTCAATGAGCCTATCACTCATAAGCTTTTTTCACCTCATTTCTCCATTCTGGATACCTAATACACTTATAAAATCCAAACTTATCATATGCTACGGTTTGAGGTGGAGCTTCTTTACATGTAATCGTGGCAAAGGGACATCTCGAAGAAAAGACACAGCCTTTAGGATATCTTATAAAACCTTCAAAATCCCCAGGAATTCTAGGTAGTTTCTTCCCTCTAGATCTAACAGTAGGTACACTACTAAGCAGAAGATAAGTGTAGGGATGATAAGCTTCCTCTAATAACGTATTATACTTCCCATACTCTACTATTTGCCCACCGTACATTACAGCTATGTAATCTGATATTTGGAATAGCATTGCTATGTCATGACTTATAATTACCAATGTTAAATCCTTTTCCTTCTGTATTTTCTTTAATAATTTGAGTATTTCATATTGAACTACTACGTCTAATCCCGTAGTGGGTTCGTCCATTATGAGTATTTTTGGATTTAATAGGAGTGAGATTGCAATTACAACCCTCTGTTTCATACCACCAGACAACTGGAAAGCGTACATATCTAGTACTTGCCTATCAGTAAACCCTACTTCTTCCAACGCGTTATATACAACGTTAATGTTGGCATAATAATCCATTCCTTTAGCCTTTAAGATATCTGTAAAAGTTTCCTTAACCTTTCTAATTGGGTTTAGGGAGTTTTGAGCAGCTTGAGGAACGTAAGATATTACACTTCCCCTTATTTTATTTAACTCATCTCTAGACATCGATAGAATATCGTACTTGCCATCTACAATTACACTACCCCTTTGTACATATAATGGGGGATTTATAAATCCCATTGTCGTTGTTGCCAGAGTAGATTTTCCAGAACCTGACTCTCCTGCGATACCTGTTATTTTACTTTCTGGAATGTCAATACTGACATCTCTTAGGACTTTTATTATACCATAGTCTGATAAGTAACCCACGTTTAGGTTTTTTACTGATATCGAGATTTCACTCATCTAGTCAACACCTCCTCCTTCTCTTTTGCTTTTTCTATTTTTTTCATATATTTCTTTACGTCCCATATTCTTAGCCTTGGATTCGCAACTCTATCAATCCCTATGTTAATTAAAGCGAATGAAAAAGCCACTAAACCAATCATGAGTCCAGGGGGAATGTACCACCACCATAATCCTCTTAGATAAGCCTCTCCTCCTAAAGACCAATAGAGCATGGTTCCCCAATTGACTTGTGTTAGACTACCCAATCCAAAATAATAAATGAATGTAAAGCCAGCGATACCATAAATTGCAGTAAAGAAGAAGTTTGAAGCTATGAACGGTAGGTTATTAGGTATTATTTGATTAAAAATTATACTTAATTTAGACTCGCCAATAAGATCAGAAGATAATATATACTCTCTCCTCCTTAACGATAACACTAAAGATCTCAGCACTCTAGCACCCCATGCCCAGCCAGTTAATGAAAGGACGAATAAAATTGTTATATATCCTAATTTAAACTGTACTGCTCCTAGATATGCTCCTATTAATTCGATAATCAAAATACCGGGTATTATTAAGAAAATCTGAGTTATTGCACTTAATACTCTATCAATCATTGTCTCTGCATATAATCCTGCAGTTACTCCTATGAGGATAGCTATTAGCGTACCTATTAATCCTACAGCAAAACCTACTCCAATTACTGGAAATCCACCTACTAAAAGTTGAGAAAAAATATCATGGCCATAATCATCCGTGCCTAATAAGTGTTGAGGTGAGGGTGGTAGATCCCTAGGAAAGTTAGTCGCGCTTGGATTATATGGAGTATAAAATATGCCTATTAAGGAAAATACTATTATCCCTAGTAGTATATAGAACCCAACTCTTGATACTCTTTGTTCCCACACACCTCTTATTAGATTATAAACCGGACCGTACTTGTCTATTTTTAAATTAAAAGTATATAACTTTCTGCTAGCCATCTTATAAACCCTCCGTCTCCTCTTGACTTGCCCTAGGATCTATAATTGTGTAAATTATATCGGCGACGAAATTACTTAATACCATCGCAGTGACTAGCATGAAAAATATTCCGCTTAGTAACGGGTAATCCAAACCGGTAATGGCTTGATTAAAAAAGTAGCCCAAACCTGCATAGTTAAATAAATACTCTATCGCAACAGCACCCAACACAGAGTATCCTAAGGAAATGGAGAAACTGGTAAAGTTAGGTAATAATGCTAACCTATAGGCCTTACTTGCAACCATTTTTTCTGATACCCCCATTAACCTATAATAATTCATATAATCCTCTTGTAAAATGGGTATCATATTATTCCTCATTCCCATTATCCAACCAGCTAGGGAAAAGATAATTAGAGTTAATGTGGGTAATATTGCATGATATATTACGGACCACACAAAGGGCAAACTCATAGTAGGTTTGAGAAATTGAAAGGTATTATACTGCCCACCTGTAGGGAATATGTGAAGATCAATTGCTAGTACTTCTATTAAAATCTCCCCAGTAACAAAAACAGGAAACGTATATAAAAACATCATGAGTCCCAATATGGCGTAGTCACTTATTTTACCTCTTGACAAAGCAGCCACTCTGCCAAGCAAATTACCTATGAAGAAAGAGGCTACAATAGCTGGTATTACTATACCAAAAGTCCAAGGAGCAGCTTCAGTTATTATTGTGCTTACAGATACTGGAAATTCGGTAAGAGAAACACCGAAATTCAGTGTAACTATTTCTTTTAAGTAATTAAAATACTGAATATAAAGAGGTTGTTGATACTGAGCTAAACCTAATTGCTGAACAAGAATTTGAATCTCTTGTTGAACATTTTGCCCATAATTGGATCCAGCTCCACCAATTCTACTATAAATTATGCTTGCCAATGCACTACCAGGTATTAGCCTAGGAAGGATAAAATCTATTGTAATTCCAATAAACCAAACTATGATGTAATATATACCCCTTTTGATCAAGAAATCTCGTCTCATTAGAGACCCACTATTAGAATCTTTGAAATAGAGATATATAAATATGACTATGAACAACAATTTTGTTAATTTAGTATAAATCATATAAAGTATTCATTTATTTTCAATTCTACATATGATTTGACTGTTGACGAAGAGAAGATGTCGCAATTTCTAAATCCTTTCTCAAAAAATTTTGTTGCACAATTAAAGGATTTAACAAAATTGGTATTAGAGAAATTTAAACTAAGTTTCAAATAAATGAAATTGTTATCCACACTTCATAAATATTATATGTAAAAAACTTAAACTACTAAAACAGTTCTAGATCTTTAAATGAGTATCTGCACAAGGGTTGTGATAAAAGAAGTGTTAAATCGTATTAAAAATTGAAAATAGTCTTTAGACTTAATGAAGTTCTATCTCTTTTTTCTCAGCATACCAAAAAAATAGCAACTTTTACTCGATAAGACTAATCTCCTCGTTATGTATCCCTCTTAAGTTTGTTGATTTTCGTTACTAGTTAGATCATTTTTACTGCATGAAGCAGTTCCTTCCTAAGCGTGAAGACTATATTATTTTTTATTTTAATATTTAACTCTCAATACATGTCAAAGAGAATTGGTGTAGCGGTTGTAGGTCTAGGCTCAATTGGTAAAACTCACGTAAAAGCATTAAAGGACTTAGAAAAGGAAACAGAATTCGTAAAACTAGTTGCGGTAGTGGATCAGATTAAGGCAATAGCAGAAAAAATAGGAAGTGAATACGGTACACCCTATTATACCACTATAGATGAAGTATTAAGAAACTCAGAGGTCGATGTCATAAGCATAGCAACCCCTTCCTATTTGCACGCACCCCAGGCTATTTTAGCAATTGAATATGGAAAACACGTAATAGTCGAAAAGCCAATGGCTACCACTCTAGCTGGAGCTAGAGAGATGGTAAGTAGGGCTGAGAGAAATGAGGTTAAACTAGGAGTAATATTCCAAGAGAGATATGCCCCTGACATAAGGAGGTTAAAGAACGATATCTTGAAAGAGCTTGGTAGAATATATTTGATAGAGTCAGAATTGAAATGGTACCGTGATATGAAGGGATATTATAAGAGGGATGAGATAGCTAGGAGTTGGAGGGGCATGTGGAACACAGAAGGAGGTGGAGTTATGACAAATCAAGGTATACATACTATTGATTTAATGATATGGCTTAATGGTGAAGTGGAAGAGGTGTCTGGATTTGTTGACAATTTAACTCATGATGGAATCGAAGTCGAGGACACAGCAGTCGCGATTATGAGATACAAGAACGGAGCATTAGGTACTATTTCTCAAACAGTCTCAATGAAGCCCACTACTTACCAATACAGGAAGATTAGGGTAAATGGAAGTAATGGGTTTGTGGAAATTACTGACGGTAGTCTTAGTACAGTCGCAATTGAGGGTAAAATAGAGGAGTCAAAATCCAGTGTTGAATATAAGAAAGAAACGATAGCTCAGCCAGGTAATTTGCATAAGGAGTTGCTCAGAGATTTCTTAAGGGCTCTATCAGAGGATAATGATTTTCCGATAAATGGAAAAGAGGGTATGAAAAGCTTAGAGGTGATAAAAGCCGTTTACCTTTCCTCAGTTAATAGACAAGTAGTGAAGTTACCTTTAGATGTTAGGATTGTAGTGTAACCATTTTATTATTCATACTTCCTAGCTGATTACGATTAAGAACTTTTTTCGCATCTTTCCTTATTTTTTAAAAACTATTCTAGATCTCAAAAAAGTTGAACAGTGCTTACTACTCTTTAATAATTTTTTGGTTAACTAGTTAAAGCTAAATTTAAATATCAAATACGTGTTCCTCTCATCTATGAAACTCGGAATACAAAGTTATTCGCTTAGGAAATTAACTTATGAGAATGCTTTAAAGGTAATGTCTGAGTTAGGAATATCCTACGTTGAAGCGTTCCCAAGACACTTGCCTCCTTCTTCTAATAGTGTTAAGGATATAATCAATTTACATAAAGAAAACGGAGTCAAAGTTATCGCCCATGGGGTTAACCATCTTAAGAGCGATAAGAAAGAGTTGAGAAGTATCTTCGACTTCGCAAACAAGGTTGAAATTGAGGTAATAACTGCGGATCCAGACGAGGATTGCCTTAACTTGATGAGTGACCTAGTAAAGGAATACGACATTAAAGTTGCCATACATAATCATGGTCCCTATCATAGATGGGGGTCTTATAAGAAGATTTACGAGTTCACGAAAAACTTAGATTATAGAGTTGGAATGTGTCTTGATCTAGCCCACTTATTTAGATATGGCGAGAATCCAATTGAGGCAGTAAATACACTAAGGGATAGAATTCACGACATTCATGTAAAAGATGTAAATAATAAGGGAGAGGACGTAATAGTGGGTAGTGGAATTTTAGATGTGAAGGGAGTTATAGACAAGGTAAAGGAGTTGAATCTAGACATACCGCTAATGATAGAATATGAGCCAGAACCAGAAAACCCTCTTCCGGGAATAGTTAAGTCCTTGGAGTACGTGAAAAAACTACTCTAGGTTAATCTTTCCCCTAATTTTTTGATTAATCTTAGCAACGTAAGTGTTTTGCATTGTCTTCTCTACTTGAATTTCCTTACTATCGTCAACTATTATCTTGCTCACTGGTTTCTCTGATGTGATAGTTAGCTTAGATACATAAATCTCCCTTGAAAACTTAATTTCATTACTTGAGGAGGTAATTTCAGCATTATCGTAACGCTTGAACGAGGTCTCACCGTAAACTATTAACTCGTCACCCTCCAACGGGATTATTGATCCTTCTCTCAAGTAAATTGGCAACTCATGAGTAGACTTAACAACACTCTTACCGTTTATTATCTCGCCATTCCAGTAATTGTACCACTTACCTCTAGGTAATGTTACTAACCTACTCTCCTCTTTACTTACAATTGGAGCGTAAAGCAAATACTTACCAACCATATACTCGTCTTCTATTCTATACATGTCGTCATCATCTTGGAATTCGTAAAATAGAGGTCTAATTACCGGATGTCCCTTCTCACTAGCCTCTAAAGCTAAGGAATAAATATAGGGTAAGAACTTATACCTCAACTCCACGATTTCCTTTACTTTCTCCTTATAGTAATCTGGCAGGAAAACTGGTTCCGTATCTATACCATCAGTTGCCTTGTGTGACCTATAGAAGGGGAAGAACAAGGCTAAAGCATAATATTTGACTAATAAATCCATAGAGTTGTCAATTTCCGCGAAGTTCCTGCCTTGAAATCCACCTATATCACAACCTACAAATGGTACACCAGAAATCGATAAGCCGAGAACCAATTGTAGTTGAAGCTTCAAATCATCCCATGAAGGGGTATTATCACCAGTCCAGATGAATGCGTATCTTTGTATTCCGGCATAACCGGCTCTACTCAAGATAAATATTTCATTCCTATGGCTTGTCCTAAACCCCTTAAACGTTGCCATAGCCTCATATAAAGGATAAGCATTTCTAACTTTTTCGTGTTTAACCCTCTTTCCCCTCAAGTAGTGAACTACGTTATCTGGAAAAGTGGTAACAAGTCTATCATCTCTGAACTGTACGGGTAACGAAGATAAAACGTCTCTGATCTCAATAGCCCTAGAGAAGTCAGTTGGTTCATTCATGTCTAGCCAAATACCATCAACTCCTTGTGAAAGCCATTCGGAGATTAACCCAGCCCACCATTCTCTAGTATCCTCCCTGAAGAAGTCTGGATAGACAGTAGTACCAGGCCACATTTTACCTACGAATAGTTCACCACTTTCAATCTCACAGAATTTTCCCATTCCGGAAAGAAATGGTGAATAATTCTGATCAACCCTTATTCCGTGGTCAACTATTGTAATTAGCTTAACGTTTCTCTTGTGTAATTCGTCAATTAGCTTTTTAGGTTCTGGGAACCTATAAGGATGCCATGTAAATAACTTATAAGAGTCCATGTAGTGTATATCTAAGAATACTCCAGCTACTCTAAAACCCTCCTTTTGCATTATATCTACTAACTCAACAACCTTACCCTGGGGGTAGTAAGAGTAGCGTGATATCATGTAACCGAAAGCCCACATGGGAGGTAGGAAAGGTTTTCCGGTAAGCTCCGTGTATTTCTCTAGAACGTCCTCAATTCTTGGCCCTTCAATCACGTAAAACTCTACTGAGTCCTCTGGAATTGTAACAATTACTTTATCGTATTCCTCAAGTCCCACGTCGAAGATCACTTTAGAAGCTGAGTTGAAGAAGTAACCAGTTGCAACGCCGTCTTTCACTGATATAAATAAGGGTATACTAACGTAAAGTGGATCTTGATATTTCTTATAAGCCCCAGCGTCAACGTTATACATCACATACCTTTTCCTCTTTCTATCCAACTCAAACGCCTTCTCTCCCAATCCTATAATGTGCTCTTTCAAATCCAATGATTTCTCGACAATAACCTTGTTACCTTGTTGAACTATTGTTAAACCCAACTCTGATAAAGATTTATTCGATGATATCTTTTGCTCAAGTGGGAATTCTATGGGGGGAAATGGTTCTCCTATAACTACTTTGTAAACGCCTTTGTTCTCGTATATTTTTATTGTCTGCATCCCTTATCACCGTATACAATTCTCTTCAAAATATAAAGCTTTCTTTATCTAGTTTATCTAACAACTAGATTGTTATCCTTTTTTCGGATTATGACAATAACTAACTACATAACGTTAAGTTTAAACCAATTAGTATTTATTGGAAAAGCGTTGAATTCGATAATTCCTATGAATACCTACCTTAATATTTGCTATTACTTAAAGATAAATAATAGATACTAACAATTTTAGTATAAAAACATTATTAGCTCAAACATAATTCTTTTAAAAACTATATAACCCTAGGATTTTACGTAAAATGCTAACCAATAACATGCATTCGAGACACACTTTTAACTAACTATGCTAATCCTTAATTAAAGAAGGTTTAACAAAATAGATTTATATACTAACCCTATATCATATCATAAATGATCTGTCTTGCGGTTAAGTAATGGAGACGTTATAGTGTTTGCTGGAGATAGTATAACCGATCGTGAGAAGTCAAACAACGCTCCTTTAGGGTATGGGTATGTCAATCTTTTTTATAATCTTATGTTGGCTAAACATCCAGAGACGAAAATTACTGTTATAAATTCTGGTATAAGTGGAAATACTGTAATCGACCTCATAGATAGATGGGACGATGATGTGCTAAGTTATAAACCTAATTGGATATCGATTTTAATTGGTATAAATGACCTCCATAAGTTTCTAGGTGGCTTAACGACATTTAACCCTGAAAACTACTATGAAAACTTGAGACGTCTACTAAAATATACTAGAAAAGTGCTTAACAACGTGAATTTTATTTTAATGACCCCATTTTATATCAGTAGGAATAAACTTGAGGGTGGATTTAGGGCTAAGGTGCTGGAACTATTACCTCAATATATAGAGAAAGTTAGATTACTATCTAACGAGTTCTCTGCAACTTATATTGACCTTCACGACACTTTTAAAAAACTAGTTAATATAAGGGAACCTAACGTCTACGCACCAGAACCAGTTCATCCAAATTTCACAGGGCACATGGTAATTGCCTTAAAGCTGCTTGAGGCATTGGAAATATGATTCATTTATAATACGAATTATATGAGATAAATTATTTTAAATCTCTTCAGTTATATTTGGAAGTTTCATTATAATGAGTTAACTATTAATACTGGCTCTTAAAATAATTTATTAAAAAGATTCTTTGCAATTCCTACACTAGTTTCCTTGTATTTATATAAATGCAAAAAATAAAATACCTTATATAATAGAGTTTATTATCTTCTTCTTACCACTACATAAGCTACTACTGCTATAATTACAATTATAACAACAATTATACCAGCAATAACACCAGTAGATAACCCACTAGATGTTGACACAGTACTAGTTACCGAAGTAGTACTCATAGAGGTTGTAGTAGTGACAGATGTTGACGCACTCGTTGTAGTAACAGTTGAAGTACTTGTGGAAGTCTGAGTTACTGTTGATGTGGAAGGCTGCAACATAGCTAATAATGATGGTGGTGTTGCAGTATTGGCCTTGCCGTATATGAATGCAAGTAAATCTTGCCAAGCAGCTTGAGTATAAGCAACCTCTTGTGCGTTAGACATACCAGGAGGTCTAGGAGCAAGATTCATTAACATTAATAGATTTCCTCCTATCCAAGGTTCCACATTCCATGTATAGAAGTATTGTGGAGTCGAAAATCCAATATAGTATTGGTCCTCATATTCGTATCTTGGATATGCGTCAAAGACCACTGGGATTGCGGGTAAATCCTTTATTAGAATAGCTGCCATTTTATTATATATCTGTTTTAGTAATGTTACATTTGTTGTATCTCCAGATAGTGTCGTCGTTAAGTTATTTATATTTGTATAACGAGTATTATTTATGGGTAGGAAGCCTGTATTTAGGCAAGACGTTTCTTGTCCCTCTTGTGGTAGTCATCATGTTGTTAAGTGTGGTAGGCCTTTGGGTAGGCAGAAGTTTTTGTGTAGGGATTGTGGTAAGTACTTCTTGGGTGATGCTAGTTATCATCATCATTCTAGGAAGTTGAGGGAGGAGGCTTTGAGAATGTATGCTAATGGTATGAGTATGAGGGCTATTTCTAGGGTGCTTAACGTACCTCTTGGTACTGTTTTCACTTGGATTAAGCGTTATGGTAGGAAAAAGCATGAGAAGTTGGTTGAGTTGTGGGGTAGGGCTAAGGAGCTGGTCAAGGGTAAGGTTGTTGCTAAGGTTGTTGATGAGATGTGGACTTACTTGTACAAGAATGCTAGGGCTTTTTACAAGTGGGTTTTCACTTGTTACGTGTACACGAAGCTGGGAGTTTACCTCATTTACTCTGTGGGGGATAGGGATGAGAGTACTTTCCTTGAGGTCAAAAAGTATTTGCCTGACGAGGGTAGATGGGTGAGCGATGATTATAACTTGTACTTCTGGTTGAAAGACCACACGGTTGTCTCGCCAGTTAACCCGAACGAGTCCTTTCATTCCTCATTAAGGGATAGGCTAATTAGATTCAAGAGAGCAACGAAGGCGATAAATAGGAGCATTCGCACCATGATGTACTCCATAGCCCTAGTCTTATGGGAGAGAAGGTTAATCCCAGAATTTGTAGCTTAACGACGACACTATCTATCTCCAGCCTGTATCCAAAGGTCTATAAATTCCTTAGGAGGGATCCATCTACCAAAATCAGAATATACATATACCCCAATAGTTTCTAGAGCAGTTACGTTTGGCTGATCAGTACCAGGTATAAGTGGAGGTATGAACGCAGATTCCCACACATAATAAGGACTGTAAGCATTAGTGATCCAGTATATTAAATCATACTGACCCCCATCAAGAGCCGGGCCGAACATTTGTGAAGGAGTTTCTGACACAACATTAATCTGTAGTCCTATCTGTGCTAGATCCTCTGCAATTAGTTGAGTAGTGGCATAGGTATCAGAGAAACCTTGATAATTTATCATTGTATAAGTTGGTAGTGGTGTACCATTAGGGAAACTTAATTTTCCATTAATTATTTTTAGACCGTGCGATTCCAAAATCTGTATAGCTTCAGTGAGATTATACTGATCTACTTGATGGGCTTCCTGTATAATTGTTGAATTTAACCAGATTTCTTCCATTGGAGATGGTAAGAAGTCAGCAGGTGTTGGAGGAGCTCCGGTAGGTATCCCATATTGCGAACCTAAAGAAATTTGTGTTCTATTTAAGGCTAATGACAACGCGTATCTAAACCAGGTCTCGTTCCAAGGCCAATAGTTAAGTGGAGTACTATATGGAATCTTATCACTAATTACTGCAGAATTTTGGGGTGTATTGCCAACTAACATAAACAATTTAGGAACTATGCTATTCTTTATCTCATCCAACGGAGCTTACCTAAGTAATCAGTGGTGGTGGATATTAGGTGCGATAATACCAATTATGGTATTAGGCGCTGGTCTAGGGATATTGAATATAGGAATAGACGAGTTTATTGATCCTAGACTAAAAGAGGTTAAACCTAAGGTAATTCCGGAAAAGATTGTTATACTTGAGGAACAGGAGATAATAGAAGTACCAATGTTAGGAAATTATAAGAATAGAAAATGATTCTAATGTATTAAGAAGATATATTCAGATTTTTACTATTTTAAAAACTTTTACTAACTTCCTATACATTAAATCAAGTTAGGGATTAGATATATTTAATACTAGCAATTAAGAACATAGATAAAAGAAATCACACAAAGATATGTGATACTCATAATTCATTGTACTAAGTAGTATATAATTAAAAGGGAAACTTATCCATATGAAATAACTGAATTTTAACTTAAATTAAATTTACCTAGATAAAGAACTCTGTCATATTTAAATTTTACTAGATACTTATATAGGTTAGTACCGCTATTTAAACCCGAAAAATCACATAAATAAATATTTTAACTTCAGATCCGTAACTATTAACAATAATGTATTTTCACGTGACGATATGCTAATTCTTTTTCATAAGGAAGCGGTATTGTAGACAATTTTACAAGCATTATTCAACTTTTATACGAATTCTCTTAACACAATACAATTTGAATACATCCTTTTGAAGTTCCCGTTATAGTATGCACTAGGTATCTGGGCAAAGAGATTTGAAGCCTATTGAATACTAAGCAATAGTAAATTGTAACCCAATAATATACTACTAAGTAGAGCTAACTATCTATAATCTAGGATAACCCTTATAACAAGAGGAGCCCTTATAATTTCCTCTATTTTTATCTTTAAACCTTCATCACTTAAACTCCACTCTAACTTACCTTTCCCATCTAATCTGCTTACATCTACTATTACAGCTTCTTCTATTAGCTTTAGATTTTTCATAAACGACCTTAACGTAATTTCCTTAGGCTTTCCGAAGAGAATAGCGTAAATATGCCTTTGTCGCGGATAATAGTCTTTCACAGTGTATCTCACATCTTGATAGCCTAAAGTAATTTTTCTCTCTGTAAAGAATCCCCCTTCATTAATTCCCGAAGGACCTTCTCCGTAAACTCTCCACGGTTTTGATCCGAAAATCGCTTCGCCATTTACATTTAGCCAATCCCCAACATCAAGTAGAATTCTCTTAGCCTCTTCTGGTATCGTACCGTCAGCTTTAGGTCCTATATTCAAGAGAAAAACTCCATTTTTACTAACAACATCACCTAAATGGGATAATATAACACTAGGTAGCTTGTATTCAGCATCTTTGATGTAACCCCAGGATTTGTAGTCTATAGAAGTGTCAGCTAACCATGTGGAGGGATATACGTTCTTTATTGTTCCCCTTTCAGCTAAATCCGGTATGGCTGTACCTTCCCCAAATGCCCCTTGCTTGTAAATTATTACGGGTTCTATTCCCCATTTATATGACCTATTATAGTAATAGGACGCAAAGGCCTTCAAATATGGTTGGAAAGAGGGATTGGCAATCCACCAGTCGAAATAGACTAGCCATGGCCTATACTTTTCAACAGCCTCAACAATTCTAAGCAACCAATCCATTAGAAACTCATCATTTGGCTGTACATTATCCAGTGAAGGTGGATCTCTAGGATTTAGGGAAGCAGACTGAGCTGGGCCATATAAATCAGGATATCTGGGGTCCTTTACATCAGACTCTATTTTCATCCCTTGATCGAAAAACCACCAGTGCTCAGCCCTATGATACGAAATGCCAAATATTAGCCCTTGACCTTCAACAGCTTCCTTAAGTTCTCTAACAATGTCCCTTTTAGGTCCAATCTTGGTTGCACACCACCTAGTGTAATTTGATTCCCATAGTGCAAATCCATCGTGATGTTCTGCAACTAGGACTACGAATTTAGCTCCACTTTTCTTAAAGACCTTAGCCCACTCATATGGATCCCAATTCTCTCCAGTGAACATCGGTATGAAATCCTTATATCCGAAATCGGTTACTGGGCCGAATTTTTTTAGGTGATATTGGTGTTCTGGTCTATCTGGCATGTACATGTATCTAGGGTACCATTCATTACCAAATGCTGGTACTGAGTATACTCCCCAATGGATAAAAATACCGAATTTAGAGGTGGTAAACCACGATGGGACTATATACTTTTTTAATGAACTCCAAGTAGGTTTGAAAGGACCATTAGATGGTACTGGAAGTGATTTCAAGATTTTGTAAGAATTTTGTGACATTTAACTGACCTACCTATTGATTAAAGGAAGTACACTTAAACTTTTCTTAAGTTGATTAACATTTAGTTGATAATGTCTTTCAGGGTAAAGCAGTTTTGGGAAAATGCTTTCATTAACGTATAATTGGAAAGCTTTTAAACTTTTAAAAAAGTATGAACTTGTGAGCCATAAGTACATTAACGTGATGGTTTCGCATCATGGCTGTTGGTCAGAGCTCACGAGTGTAAATTATATTGATACGTTAATTAACATTGAGTAATCTAGTTTTGAGATACTTAAGGCAAGTAGGATTGCTATGATTAGAGGGAGTAAAGAAAATATTAAAGGGCAGATTAAGAACATTATGACTAAAGATAGGAGTATTATAGACTTTGATATATCAGAGATTGTTAGTGATAATAATAAGTACTCAATCTATTTAATATCAATGTTGCAAGAGGCTGAGAATACGATGATAAGTAAACTGAGAGCTAAGGGTACTTCTATCATTGGGACTACCATACGAGATGGTAAGGAGATCTACGACGTTATAGTACCAAGAGACGTTAAGACTTTAGTTGTAGACGCCATAATGAAGGATGACAGGGTAAAAATTATCAACTTCGTGGAGAAGGACGTTAATGAGGAATTAATATTCAAAGTAATAAGTAGGAACTCGTTCGAAATGCTTCTAACTGAAAAGGAGAGAATGCTATTGAGAAAGGCAAGGGAGTTAGGTTATTTTAATGTGCCTAGAGATAGGAACTCTCAAGAACTAGCTAAACAATTAGGAGTTAGTAAGATGAATATCTCTTTCTCTTTAAGGAAGATACTTAAAAAAATCTCTAACTTGATAGATTAACTCAATCTGAACTTAAAGTTTTTAGTAAGATTTGGACAAATTTCTCATAATCGATGTCATATACGACTTCGGCGTTAGGTTTATTGTTACCAATAATATGTCCAGGGTCTACGTAATCTATTATAGTGACACCTCTAGTCAACCCCTCATTAGTTTCAACATCTACGTGCTCTTTATGAGATTTTTTAATAATTTTTGGGTTAATGGCTATAGCTGCTGTAATAACGTCTGGATGTGGATTTCCCCTCATTCTTTGTATCTGCATTGAAAATGTTCTAATGTGAATAAATCTTAACGTAAAAATTAGAAAGTTTGGTATTAAGGGATTGTATGAAATTTCACATAGGATCAATAGCATTAGCCACTGCAACCTCCCAAGGAACTAATGTTACGTTGGTGAAACCAGCGTGTAATGCTATCTTTACTGCATCTGGTCTACCCAAAAATTATATTCTGCTATGGGTGTTTCCATAGATTGTGCCACCCATAATGTATAGGTGATGTGTAAATTCAGTTAATCTAGGATACTTTAGATATGCTAAGGCTAAATTAGTTAACGGAGAGATAGCTAAAAACTCTAATTCCCCGAAATACGTTTCACATAACTCCGTTATAGCATCAACAGCATGCTTAATTTGTGCCTTAAGTCTTATTGGTTTTACAATCTCGTTTTCTACTCCTCCCTTTCCATGAAAATGTTCTACGGTTTTAAAAGACTTAACTAGTGGTCTTTTTGAACTTGGATATAACTGGAATATCGATATTTAGAAACTCTAAAGCCCATAACATAGTCTACTTGTTGATCAAAGTTTACATTACCTTCAACAATAGTAATCCCGACAATTTGTATATTGTTTTTAATCAGCATTATCAAACTCATTGTATTATCTTCTGCAGTGTCACAGTCTATTATGAAGTATCTCATCTATTTCACTTTTTCCATTAATATAAGTAATATAACAATGCCCCTATGAGCGATCCGATGCTTTAGCCATAGCCCAAAATATGAATATTTTTGAAGAATACATATAACCGAAATTCTTGGGTATAGGTCTTACTCCTATTGCCTTAAATCCTTGTACCTTTCATGTATACTTCTTCAGACTTATTTTCTCGCTTACTCATCTGACTTTCTCACCGCCCTGGAAGGGCGATGGTTCCCCTCCCCGGTCGGTAGACCCAAAATCGTATTATGAAAAATAATTCTGACAGAATAATAT
The DNA here is from genome assembly GCF_000022485.1 of Sulfolobus islandicus Y.N.15.51. Lineage (NCBI taxonomy): Archaea > Thermoproteati > Thermoproteota > Thermoprotei > Sulfolobales > Sulfolobaceae > Saccharolobus > Saccharolobus islandicus. The sequence continues at coordinate 443,628 of NC_012623.1, forward strand.
CGATTCATGATAGATAACAGGATTTATATGAGTATTAAGAATTCAATTGAAGAAAGGGTTTAAGGTGAGGGAGATGGAGTATTACCACGTGAGTAAGTGAGATGGTAACACCCGGTCTCCCTCACCAAAATAACATTCAACAAATAGGATATAAATTACTTTCCATGTTGAACTTCAAGGGAAAGAAAGGGGAAGAGGTGGCGAGAACCCTCATCTCAGCGTGTTTATGGAACGATTCGGTGGAAAGCAAGTCCAGAGCTTATGACGTGTCCCCACAGACCGTGAGGAATTACGTAGAGAAACAAGGGATGGAAGTGATTGAAAAGCTATTGGAAAGCGCCAGGAAGATATCCTTGAAGGTACTGAAGGGAGTCAAGGAGATAGATCTTTCAATAGACTGGACAACCAAGACGTGGTATGGGAAACCAGTGAAAGGGCTCGGGAGTTCGGAGGAGGGAAACTCTTGGAACTACGCAACTGCGACGACAAAGTTTAATGGGAAAGTGCTCCTACTGGCCTTCGTCACTCAAGTCAAGGGGATGACTAAGGAAGAGATCGTGAAGGCCCTCGTGGAGCAAGTCGTCGCGATGGGGTTCAAGATAAGGTTGATAACTCTTGACGCTGGGGGGCTACTGGGTATAGTTGTGTAAGAAAATATGTAAGCAGAAGGTTAAAAGTCTTCATCAAGACTCACCTGGAACCTTGAAGCGTGGAGTTGTTTGAGATGATATGAGTAATGCCTTATCACCGACATGGGCCTGAACTTCCAACGCGAATTACTTTCATGGATCGAAACGTAGAGATAGACCTCCAAGGAGCGAAGAGAGGGAAAGTAACCTCCGAGCTCCTCCTCGAACCTAGCCAGGATCGAGTTGAAACTCTCCGACGTGTTATTAGTGTAGAGGTAGTGTCTAATCTCCCTGGGGAAGTTGAGAAAGGAACAATACTTGTCAGCAGCGTCAAGAAGCCTCTTGGCTCGGGCTGGAGAAAAGGGTTGGACAAGTTGGCTGAGGGACAATATAGCCTTCCTTCCCTCCTCCACGTTCCTGGAGGACTTTAGATCCCTAACTCTAATCATTAGTTCCTCCTTGTCTGGGAGGACCCTCATGAGGTTCCTAACCATGTGTGTTATACAGAGCTGGTGTTGAGAGGAGGGAAAGAGCGTGGACACGACGCGATCAAGTCCAGAGAAGTCATCGCTCACGATTACGTCAACCCTGCTGACTCCCCTGCTTACGAGTCCGCTCAAGAAGGACTTCCAACCGTCAAGGTCCTCCCTATCCCTAACTTCGTAGTCCAAGACGAACTTATTCCCTTCTAAGTCAACTCCTATGGCAATGTAAATGGCTCTCTCCATGATCGACTCGCTGATTCTGACCTTTACGATCTTCACATCGATGTAAAGGGCTAGGAGATCGTGAGGTAGTTCGCGGCTCTTGTATTCCTTGAGTTTGTTGGATATTCTCTCGGCAACCCGATTCATTACGATCTCACTATACGGTATTCCCTTGGCTGCTAACACGGCCTTGACTTGACTTGGAGTCATGCCTGATAGAACGAGCTGCTGGAGGAAGTCCTCGTAATCTGGGCTGGTCCTCTCGTACTTCTCCGGAAGGATCTTAGGTCTGAAGCCACCCTTTCTGGTTCTCGGTACTCTGAGTCTTAATACTCCGTCTCCGGTTCCCAGATATCTGAAGTAGGTCCCGTTCTTGTGGTCGTCCTCAACTTCTAGGTAGGCTTCCCTCTCTTCCATCATGGCCTCTTGCAAGATTATCTCCTCTATTTCCCTTAGGCTAACTCCTTCTTTGATTGCCTTTCTTATCTTTTCTCTTATTTCTTCCATTACCTTCATGGTATTACTCTCCCTTATGGTATTACCCCTTCCGGGGTTATTTTTACTTTTTGTCATTATTTTTCACCTTTTGCTACCACAACTATAACTGGTAGCCCCCCGCACGTTGATCTTCGTGCTGGCCGTGGCCTTCTACTCCCTGTACACCGTGTTCAAGGGGGAGGTGAGGAGGGAGCAGTTCAGGTTACTCCTAATACTCTTGTTTTCTGATGATTTATTCTATCTAAAAGATTTTCTATTTAAATCAATAGAACCGCTTATTAATAATATAGATTTATTTTCCAGGAGGTGATTTTGGGTTTACCGCAGAGAGGCGAGGCTTTTCGCCCCCTTAACCCTATATAGGTTTTATTAGCTCTAGATTCTTTATTTTAGCATCTTTACTAGTAAAGATGCAATAATGCTTAGCTTCATTTAAAACCTCTAATTATATTAGAGATGTAAAGGGTTAAGCACTTAATAAGAAAACGTTTAATTATTAATTATGAAGATAAAGGGAAAAGAAGAGTTTTGGGAACCTAAAACTCAAATTGATACAATTAATGAAAGTGTAAAGTTATTCAAGGATAGGATTGCACTAGACTATTTCGGAAACAAAATTACTTTTGAAGAGCTTCGTCGTATGGCAAACTCTATTGCTAGCCAGCTATCAGAGTACGTTAAAAAAGGAAATGTTGTAATTATATCTACACAAAACATTCCCCAATTTATTATAGCAGAATATGCAATATGGAAATTGGGAGGAGTTGTATTACCAGTTAATCCTTCCTATACTGAATATGAATTAAAATACTTAATACAAGATGCTAATCCAAAAATAGCTATTGCCTCATGTGAATCTAACGTTAGGAAATTAAGTCACATAATAAAAATAATCACAACTAATCCCAATACTTTCCATGAATTACCATATGAGTATAAGGAAAAATGGAGAGTCGAAGATTATTGTGAGGAAGAATTGAACCTCAAAAGTAATAAATTTAGAATGGATAACGTAAAGGTAAACGTTGATGATTTAGCCTTATTAGTATACACTTCGGGTACTACGGGAAAACCTAAAGGCGTTCCAATAACTCACTCTAATATTTACGCCTCCTCGTGGATTTATAAAAATTGGTTCAAGTATACTGAAAATGACAAGATACTAGGCATAGCTCCATTTTTCCACATAACTGGCCAAATATTTCACATAACAACTTCAATCCTAGCCGGCTCATCAATTTATACTTCATTTAGATTTGATCCAGAACTTTCCCTTAGAATTATTGAAGAGAACAAAACTACATTAACAATGGCTGTAGCAACCGTATATAGGGCTATGCTGAACGTATTAGATAAGCAAGATTTGACAAGCATGAGACTTTGGTCCTCTGGAGGGATGCCCATGCCCAGAGTAATAGAGGAAGAATGGAGGAAGAGAGTAGGGGATTGGGTTTACATGGCGTGGGGATTAACTGAAACTACTTCGCCTGCAACTTTATGGCCATATCCCTATAACGGTAATTTGCCGGTTGAGCCAGAATACGGTATTGTGAGTTCTGGAATTCCAGTATACAATACTGAAATAATGATAGGGGAGGATGGGGAAATATTCGTTAGGGGACCTCAAGTTGTTAAGGGGTATTGGGGGATGGGTGAGTTTAAGGATGGTTGGTTGCCAACTGGAGACATAGGAAAAATAATAAACAATTGGGTTTACATTATCGATAGAAAGAAGGATATAATAAACGCCTCTGGTTTTAAGGTAATGCCTAGAGAGGTTGAGGAAGTAATATATCAACATTATGCCGTAGATGAGGCTGTAGTTGTTGGAGTGCCAGATGAGTATAGGGGAGAAAATATTGTGGCTTACGTAAAGCTGAAAAAGGGATATTCGCTTTCAGATGACTTGGCTGCCGATATAATAAATTATTGTAGAATGCATTTAGCTCCATATAAGGTTCCCAGGCAAGTTAGATTCGTGAATGATATCCCTAAAACCCCATCTGGAAAAATAATGAGGAGAGTATTTAGAGATGAAGCTTAGAAGATCTTAGATAATCTGAGTTTGATCTTTTATGTGCATTGTGGTCATGTTGAATTTTCACGATCATTTAAGGACTCCCATAAACATAAATTATGTATCAAAACATTAATTGAAATATAGATAATAGTTATATTATAGTTATTTTTAGAAAAACATCCAATATGTTAACAAAACGTCTTTTACGGAAATATATAAATGTTAAACAAGTTAGGTATACTATTTATAAAATAGTTAGGTCATAAAAGTACCCGAGAATATGTCTAGGCGTAGATTATACAAGGCGATATCTAGAACAGCAATAATAATAATTGTAGTAGTAATCATAATTGCAGCAATTGCTGGAGGTCTTGCAGCATATTATAGCTCTAGCAAACCACCCGCTACCAGTACGAGTTTAACCAGTACGAGTAGCAGTTTATCCGTGACGACTTCTTCTACAACTTCTACCTTATCTTCTATTACGACAACGACGTCAACTGCTTCATCATATGTAGTAGACTTTATAAATCCGTGGGGTGCTGAAGACCCTGTAGGACTAAAATGGATTGGAGGAAATTTCTCAATTTACTACCCTGGCTATTCAGTGCAATTCACATCATTACCAGGAGCTAGTGGTGTAGAGGAGAGGTATGTTGTAATTAACGATATTGAGGCTGGTAAGCTACAGGGTATCTTTTGGGCTCATGGAGGCCCAGAAGTACTTTCCTATGTGGAACTATTACCTAGCCCCCACGATTTATACAATATGACCCCACTGTTAGCCCAAGAGGGATTATTCCAGAAGGGTGTCACGGAAGCACTTATGGCTATATCTTATAATGGTACAATATTCGGCTCTCCAACAAACGTGCACAGAGCAGAGGAGTTATACTTCAATCCTCAAATCCTTAAGAAATACAATTTACCAATTCCTACCAATTTAAGTTTACTAATCTATGATACTCAACAATTAGAAGCACATGGAATAAATCCGTGGGCAATGTCTGGCGCTGAAGGTGGATATGAACAATTACATTTGTGGTTCGCAATATTCCTATCTGTAGCTGCGCAATACTATGGAGCTGCAGGAGCTGCTAAATTATCAAATGAGTTAATGTATGGAGTGCTTAACTTAAATAACGTAACAGTTCAAAAGATTATTAACGAAACTGATAACGTATTCTTGCAGTTTGTAGGTCAAAGCAGTGTGATTCCGAGCTGGCAAAGTCAATCTATATGGTCCGCTTTAGCACTAGTAATAAAGGGACAAACTGTATTCGAAGCTGGTGGCAATTGGCTTGCTGAATACGCAGCTATATGGTATAATACTACTACTTATCCTGCTACACAACCCTATCTAAACTGGTCCAATATTACACTAATGGCAATGCCATTCCCTGGTACACAAGGTATTTACGTTATAGATATGGACTCTGTTGCAATACCTACTGTTAATAATCCACAAGAGCAAGCTGCTATAAATTTTGCAAAATTCTGGGCTTCTTATGAAGGACAGAAGATATGGACATACTACAAGGGTGTGTCAATATGGGCTAATTCAACAGATTACTATTCTACTCCAATGCAGTGGTATGATTATCAATCTTTACTAAATACGCCAGCACAGAACTTTACATGGGCGTTCGCTGATGGGACCCTATTTGATGATGTGTTCTACTTCCTAATAGCGCAAGAGTTGAATCTACAAGAGCAAGGTTCATCGTATATTCCCACATTTAACGCAGCTCTATTCAAAGCTGAAAATATGACATTCCACGAATGGCAAATAGCTGCGAAAGATGGTTTCGGCTTCGTGGGACAAAGAGGAAATCCATTTGGTAATTATCTACCACCATGGGTTAATCCAAGCACTTATACATATAATTCAAGTTATACTCCATCATTCTTACTAACACCACCTCACTATTTATTGCCATATCTTAAGAAACTTGGACAACAGCAATATGCTAATAAGGTTAATAGTGTAAATTACTATGCTATCAACGGTGTTAATTTATTACCATTTCCATTGCTAATCGTATTAATGATATATTTAGATCAAACTAGATATAAATATGTTATAAAGACATTCTTAAATAAGATAAACTTTTTTTCAAATATATTTTTATCTAAATTTTTAACCTTTAATTTTACTTTATACTTAGGTGTATAAGTAATGAGGAAAGGAGCCATCTTAATGTCTATACCGGGATTTATATTTGCAGCTTTTTTGATATACTTATTGGCTCTCAATGTTTACTTTTCACTTTTGAATTGGTCATTATTTAATTTACAGCCGAGTTTTGCAGGTTTAGGCACTTATCAGACTTTATTTTCAGAATACTTTTTTAGTTTAGCCGTTACTCATACAATTGTATATACTATAGCTGCTGTTGCAATAGGTAATATACTTGGAATACTGGGAGCTGGAATTTTATATTTTTTAAAGAGTAATACGAGAAGAGCCATTTACTTATCTGTATTTTTATATCCCTTAGCTGTATCTTCTTCTACTTACGCCATAACTTGGCAGTGGTTATTTAATCCTCAAACTGGCATTAATTTAGTCTTAAGAATATTCCACTTCCCAAATATAATTTGGCTAACTACACAACCCACTATTTACGCAGGGATGATAATTATAGAAACATGGGCATATACTGGTTTAGCAGTGCTATTCTTTCTTGCTTTTTTTATGAGCGTGGATAAATCTATTATTGAGGCAGCTAAAATAGATGGTGCAAATAATTTTTATTTATTATTTAGGATCATATTACCAAACTCAATGAATGGACTAATAGTATCTACAGCTCTTCTATTTCTATTCTCATTTAGAATATTTACTGTACCGTTTACTATAGGAGGTCCTACAAACCCAAATATGATGAGCCTAGTAGAATATATTTACATTTTGTTTAGTACTGAGTATTTCTCTTTATCTTCAGCATTATCATCGTTAGTGACATTAATAGCTGCAGTAGTAATTATTCCTTACGCAATACTAGGTTTAAAAAGATGGGTGTTTAGAAGGTGAGGTAAAATGGAAAGATCTGTAAGTAAAGGCAGTTATATAACAAGTTCAATTAAGTATGCATTATTGGAAATAATAGCTGCAATACTCGTTATCATGTGGTTGGTTCCGTTGTACGCTATGATTTTAGGGGGATTAAAATCCAATTTAGAAGCAGCTAGTACTCCGATACTCCTTCCTCCATCTAAGCCATCACTAGACGCGTACGCTTTTGCTTGGTTTGGATATGCAACTATTCCCGGATTGGAACCAACACTGTTAAGATATCTCCTTGTAGCCATACCATCCGTATTACTATCGGTAGTAATAGGGACGATGACTGCTTATTTCTTCTTTGTACTTAGTGAGAAACATGGAATAATAAGCAATGGCTTATTTTCCATAATGGCCTTAGCAACCTTCCTTCCTATAGAAACAGTTACGTTTCCATTGATTGAGTTAGAGACTTCTCTAAACGTTTACAATACTTATATAGGGTTGATATTTGCTATGCTAATATTCTATGTACCGACTTCTGCGTTACTAATGTCAATATTTCTTCCCGTAGTTCCTAAGTACTTAATAGAATCAGCTAGAATGGATGGAGCTGGAGACTGGACTATACTGTGGAGAGTAGTATTCCCATTGATATTCCCCGGATTCCTATCAACTTTAATATTCGTTTTCTTACAGATTTGGAATGAGTTCTTCATACCATTAATACTTACAAATACACCAAACATGTTAATGTTACCGGTAGCAGCTAGATTCTATACTGCTGCCTATGCGTTAATTTATAATAGGTCGTTTGCAGCTGGAGTTATTTCTTCCTTAATACCGTTAATAATATTTATATTTCTCGGAAGATATTTTATACGTGGATTAGCAGCATTAGGTGGAGGAGCTAAAGGGGTGTAGAGATAATGACCACAATTAGAGTAGAAAATCTATCCAAAATATTCAAAAAAGGTAAAACAGAAGTAAAGGCAGTGGATAATGTGTCAATAACAATAGACTCGGGAATGGCTTTTGGTGTTTTAGGACCAAGCGGTCACGGAAAGACTACATTTCTAAGGTTGATAGCAGGATTAGAAGAACCTACTAGTGGTTATATATATTTCGATAATGAGGCAGTATCATCACCACGTAGAGTTATGATGAGTCCGGAGAAAAGAGGCATTGCAATGGTTTTTCAGAATTGGGCCTTATATCCCAATATGACTGTTTTCGATAATATAGCCTTTCCATTAAAACTGGCCAAGGTACCTAAAGATAAGATAGAAAACAAGGTTAAGGAAGTTTCTGAAGAATTAGGTTTATCCGATGCTTTAAACAGATACCCTAAGGAACTGTCTGGAGGTCAAATGCAAAGAACAGCAATAGCTAGAGCGTTAGTAAAAGATCCTAAGGTTCTTCTGTTAGACGAGCCCTTCAGTAATCTGGATGCACAGATTAGGGAAAGCGCAAGGGCTTTAGTAAGGAAGATACAAAGAGAGAGAAAGCTAACTACACTAATTGTATCCCATGACCCAGCAGACATATTTGCTATAGCAAATAAAGCTGGAGTTATTGTTAATGGAAAATTCGCCCAAATAGGTACTCCAACTGAAATATATGAATATCCTGCGACAGATCTAATAGCTAGGCTAACTGGTGAAATAAACTTGATACAAGCAAAGATAATAGAAAATAATGCGATAATAGCTAACTTAAAAGTACCCCTAAATAATATGGAATTAAAAGGACAAAGCAATATAGTTATAGGGTTAAGACCAGATGACCTAACTCTTTCTGATACTTTACTAGATAAGTATATAGACATGGGTATTGTAAAAGTAAAGTTGGTAAGTTATGGTGCTGGTATATTTAAGATAGTTGTATCTCCAATTACTGACGAAAATATAGATATAATAGTTGATGCAGAAGAACCATTAGAGACTGGAATTGAAACTCATCTACTAGCTAAACCAAATAAAGTAAAAATATTCGATCTGAATGGGAGTAATTTGATTACTAGTAAAACACAAATTATAAAATAGTTGGGGAAGTTTCATATTTATTAAAACATTATACTTAATCTTTTTTATTATGTTACCCTATAGTTTTGTTAACAGGTTAGCGAAAACGTTATTATAATGACAATAACTTATTTTTCAATATGATTGAGGAGTTATTCGATCAAATGTCAAAGGGTAACTTATTACTAATAGATATGACTTACGACATGTTTAATGGAATGCAGACGTATATCGGAGATCCACCATTTAAACACGAATATTTTAGGAAAGGTAATAAATATGGCGAAGTTACACTTTCAACAGTATACATGGGGCTACACTCTGGCACTCATATAGACCTCCCTTTACATTTCGTACCTAATGGAGAAAGTGTTGAAAAATTTAACATAATACAATTTATAGGTTATGGCAACGTTTTAGACTTAAGTTATAAGAAATTAGGAGAACCAATATCTAGCAATGACCTAAAGAAGTTTGATGACAAGATAAAAGAGAATTACGTTGTAATGCTCTACACTGGTTTCTCAGCAACAAGGGGTAAAGAGGACTTCCTATACAATTGGCCTTATCTTGATTCTAACGGTGCTGATTACTTGGTGAGTAAAAAGATAAGAGCTGTGGGAATAGAAAGCATGAGTATTGCTGGTTGGGCAGGAAAGGAATATCCTCCTAGAACAAACTGGGATGAGGTAGTTTACGTACATCATAAGTTGCTTAGTAATGACATAATAATATTGGAAAGCGTAAACAATATGAAGAAAGTGTTAGAAGAGTGTAAAAATGGTGAGGCACTATTCTTCTATGCGCCTCTAAAAATCGTTGGTGCTGAGGGAGGACCAACTAGGTTATTTGCTATTTGTGAGAAAAGATGAAAGATCTTTTATCATCCCTCGTATTTTACTCTCTTCTTCACATATTGATAAAGGAGGTCTTACTACGTTTTTTATAGGCATATTCAATACCTTAAGCAGTAGTTTAATTGATGCAGTATACGAGTTACAATAATCGTAAATATCAGTTAGGTTTAATACGTTTCTCCAGTATTTATTAGCGTCAGAAAGATTGCCATTTTTCCAACTTTCGTACACTTTCAAATGGAGCTTTGGGATGGCGTTGGCTAGACCCATTACCCCACCATTACCACCCATATATAGAAGTGGTAATAGGTACTCGTCAAACCCCGTAAGTATTGAAAAGTCCTTTCTTATTTCTCTTATTTCACTAATTAACTTCTTGAAGAAAATTAGGCTGTCTAGGGTTACTTTAGTTCCAATTATATTGGAGTGTTGAGATACTAACATCTTGTAAACTGAGATTGGTATGTCGATTCCGGTGAAGAGGGGTATATTGTATATAATGATAGGAAGATCCACTTTCTCAGCTATCATTGAAAAGTGATCCAACAACTCTTTTTCTCTTACCTTAAAGAAATATGGAGCCATTACTACTATTGCATCAACTCCCATATCCTTAAAATCCTTAGCTAGCTTTATGGTTTCCTCTGTAAAGTTAGTAGAAGCTCCCGCGAAAATTAATGTGCTGTAACTTTTTCTGGAATCTAAGGCTATCTTTGTTACTAGTTTCATTTCGTCTAGAGTTAAGCTTGCGAACTCACCTACGCTTGAATTTACGAATATTCCGTTAACCCCATTTTCACTTAAGTAAGATACTAACCATTTAAGACCTTCCTTATCTATTGAATAATCCTCTAAAAAGGGTGTGATTAATGGAACTACTACACCTTCTAATCTCATAAATATAAATAAACGCTACACGGCTTTAATATTTTAATTAGAAAGTCCCTCCTCCTAATATATCCAGCAATACTTCAAGTCCGTAAGTGGTCGCTATACCTATAAATAGCCATGTCCAGAACCTAGCCTTAAATCCACTTAGTAGTGATGCTGCGTTTATGTTAATCCTAATCATCACAAACACTAAGGAAGCTGAGGCCACTACGTTAAGAAATGCTAAGAATATTTCGTTTGAAATACCAAGATAGTATATTGAAGCTCCTAAGGTAGTAGGTAAACCAGCAAGTAGGGATAGTGGTATTAGAACCTTTAGCCCCATTACTCTTTTTGACATTACTGTTGGTGACGATATGGCAAATCCCTCAGTCGCGTTGTGAACAGCGAACCCTATCGTAAAAGCCCAGGCTGCAGCTACTGACCCTGATAATAATGCTGCGGCTATGGCAAATCCTTCCCCTATATTGTGAAATCCTAGAGCGCTAGCCACAACAACCGGCAATCCTTCACCACTTGGGTTCTTTTCTAAAAGACTTAAAAGCAACCATGTTCCTATTAGTCCTATTGAAGTTAAGATAAGGGCAACGGTGAAATCTGGGTAATCTTTGACCGCTAAGAAATTGGTAACTATTTCTTCAGCTTCCGAACCAGTATCCAATGCTAAATATGATAATATTCCTCCAGTAAACGCTCCTAGATATCCAATTGTTGTTTTGTTGAATTTCCCTTTGGATATTATTATTGCTCCTATAGCAACCGTACCTCCTGCTATTAGACCTAAAAGGATTTGGAAGTAATTCATTTCTTTTCGCCATGTCGTAATTGGATAAAGAAACTTATAAGCTTATTTATCATATCAATTATATAGATTAAATAGAGTATTGAATCTCCATATTTTTCTCATAAAGAAATCTTGATTACGTAAATATTATGGACTAACTGCATAAAATTACTCTATAATCTTCTTAAACCTTATAGATGCTAAGAAGTACATTACTACGTTAAATATTAAAATGGCTAAAACATCACATACTACACCATCTGTATTACCAGTTATCATTAGTCTCCTACAAATATCTATAATATAAGTTAATGGATTACCTAAGGCATTAGTTCTATGTGTAAAGTCCATTACTAGCTAAGAATAAGGGCATAGTTATTACTTGCCCTATTCCCATAAATATCTCCATGGTTTTCATGAAAGAGGCTAGATCGTTTCTGATCTCGTATAATCCTAACCTATATAGCTAGAATGTATTCTATTTTTCCTTCCTCTCCGAGGATGGTATACCGTAAATTTTACTGTAAATTAGTAAATTGTCGTATGCAGTGATATCGGTCCAAACACTTATCTCTTGAGGGACGTATCCTATTATTTTTCTAGCTTTGTTTGCATCATCAGTTACATTATAACCACCAATATAAGCCGAACCTCCACTTGGTGGTATTTGAGTTGATAATATCCTGATTAAGGTTGTTTTCCTGCGCCGTTAGGACGTAGAAGGGCAAACGCAGTGCCCCACTCAACTTCTAAGTCAATTCCATTAAGTGCCTTTACTTTGCCATTATATGTCTTAACAAGCCTTTTACGTAAACAGCAAAGCTATTAAAAAACACAAGATATCGTAACCGAAACGAATTTTAAAGTTAACTGAGAGATTAAAGAAGAATTACCATCTTTATTTAACAGAGTCAACTAGCTGATAATAATTTACCATCCCTAACTGTTAAATAATGTCTTTCTAATCAAGAAGTTACTTAAAGTTTCTGTACGTACATTAGCTTCGTTTAAGAACTCACTCCCATTCGCTCTTTCTATAAACTAATTTTAATAACCTTTCCTCTATTTACTTTCCCTCAACAATGTTCTTCAGCCCTTTCAACACAATCATTGTTTTCCAAAAATAGTTTACCTATAATCTCCCGCTACAGTATACTTAAATATCTTACTGATTATTTTCACAATATGAGGGATAAAATAATTTTATTTTTAGGAGGTGTAGCCTTTGGAACAGCTGCAATATTTGTAAAATTTTGTACTATAACTCCTCCTTTTATAACTTTTCTAAGATTTTTAATAGCAGGGATTCTTCTTCTCCCATTCGTGTCAAAGAGAAGAAGGAAAATCATCTTAAAACGATTTATCTTACCATCTCTGTTTCTTTCTCTTCACATGTTATTCTTTGTTTCTAGTGTATTTCTAACTACAATAGCTTCATCAACCATTCTAGTCTCTACTAGCCCGATATTTGCAATGTTATTTAAGAAGAAAATTGATCCTTTCATAATTATGGCAATCCTAGGAATATTTATCATGAATTTTAACACTTCGTTTGGATATATTTTTGGCAATGTACTCGCTATACTTTCAGCAATTTCATTTGCAATTTACACATATTTCCTTTCTAGACTAGATTATGATTCTCTTTCAATCATACCTATTATTTATCTAATATCCTCTATTTTTATGATCCCAGTCCTTCCATTTTACGGTTTAGGTGATATTAACCCAATATCAATATTAGCTGTACTAGGTTTAGTGTTAGTTCCAACTCTTATTGGCCATGGCTCAGTCATATATACTGCAAATAAGTTGCCGATCAGTTTAGTTACTTCTGCGGAATTGATTGAACCAGTTATGGCTACAATATTAGCAATACCTATATTTCACCAAATACCAGATACCCAAGAACTCATAGGAGGAACAATAACCTTGATTTCCATATATTTTGCATTCAGACGATAAACCATTCTATGTTACTATATCAAAAGAGTGCCTTATTATCAACATTAGAGAAGACACTAAGGAAGGGTGTGAAGTATGACGCCCTTATGAAGGGCATCCCCATTTCTCGGTAATGGTTTTTACTTCTTAGAGAAACGTCGATCCCCCAGCAGAAGAAATTCCGCCGAACGAAACCGTTCTGGAATACCCAGTACAGAAGATTGATTAGGTAGGGGCGTATATATAGGTTGCACTCCAAAGCTTAAGCTCCCCTAGTCCTAAAGCACTATATGCTCTATGCCTCTTATATAAAACATATTACTCAGATCTGAGTAATACAGATCTGACTGGGGTGTAGGCCATTACGCCTCTTGGGCTCAAAGCTCGGTTGTTAGCTTGGCTACCTCCCAATTCGAACCGGAAGTTGGGCAAAAAGCCCGAATAAGGGTAAATTTGGAGGCCCCAGTTGCAGGAATAGACGTATCAAAAGATAAATTAATCATGTATTTTCAAGGCAAACTTTACGAGTTTGCTAATGATAGGCAAGGGTTTGAGGAGATAAGGAAGATCTTGCCTAAGGGTTGCAAGATAGGCATAGAAAGTACTGGAATTTACCACATTAACCTAGCAAAGTACTTGATGGGCGAGTATGATGTTAGGATCATTAATCCCTTCATACTCAAGAAGTTCAAGGATTTTAGGGGTAAGAAGAGTGATAAGAATGATGCTAGCAGAAATAGTTGTAAGCATGGGTAGTGGGTTTACAACAAGTGAGGCTAGGGAGTTAACTAGCCAATGGGATTTTGTTACTAGGAGTATTGCTAGGGTTAAGAATATGTTGAGAAGGGATTTGATACTTTTAGGTTATAAGGAATGATTTCATCTCGATAATTCCTAATATTTACTTTTCATCTTCTTTATTTATGATACCAATTTTACCATTTTATGGAATACATGATTTAAATTTGATTTCAATATTTGCAATCTTAGGCTTAGTTTTTATTCTCACATTGATTGGTCAAGATTCTGTTATATATACAGCAAACAAATTGCCGATAAGTTTAGTGACGTCAGTCGAGTTGATTGAGCCAGTGATTGTAACGTTGCTAGCAATACTAATTTATCATCAAATACCTAATTTACAGAAGATATAGGCGGTTTAATAACCCTTATCTCAATTTATTTTATATTAGAAAATGAAAACTTTTAATGGACTATTTTGATCCGTTAAAAACTTATTAAGTATTATTACCATAATTAGTTCATGAGGTATCGTTCTCTAGTTGAAACATCAAGAAGTAAAAGATACGTGAGACTACTCCCTATGCTCTTTTTCTTATATATAGTAAACTTTCTCGATAGAGTAAATATTTCCTATGCAATAGATGCCGGAATGTTCCAATATCTAGGAGTTTCTGCTAAGGAAGTTGGTATAATTGCTTCCCTAGCTTCATCATTATTCTTTGTAGGTTATTTTATTCCCCAAATCTTCTCAAATCTCGGTATTAACAGATATGGTGTTAGGAAAATATTTCTTATAGCATTTCTAGTGTGGGGCATAATAACTATTGCAACTGGTTTTGTAACCTCAGTTTCGCAAGTATACGTACTAAGATTTCTACTTGGAATAGCTGAAGGACCATTCTTTGCGGGTGTAATGTTCTATCTGAGTTTGTGGTTCTTGAAACCAGAAAGAGCTACTGCCAATAGTTTCTTTACTGCTGCAATTCCAATATCTGGAATATTTGGTAGTCTAATTGCTGGAGCAATATTTGCAACTTATGGTAACTATCCAGGATGGCGATATTTGTTCTGGTATGAAGGAATGTTGGCAATATTTGGTGGGTTACTTGCGTACTTTATTTTAACAGACTTCCCAAGTGATGCCAAGTGGTTAAGCAATGACGAAAGGAGTGCATTAGAGCAAGCATTTAAGGAGGAGGAGGTGGAGAAGGTTAAGGTTAGTTGGACTAAAGCATTAGCTGACTTAAATGTAATATTACTTGCCATTGTTTACTTTTTAGGAGTTACAAGTCTTTACGGCTATTCGATCTGGTTACCATCAATTATTAGCTTTATTGGTAAAGTTAATGCTACAATTGCTAGTTTTCTGTCAATAGTACCATATGTTATTGCCTCGATATCATTAATTCTCATAGCTCGCTATGCTGATAGAAGGCAAAATCATAGATTTGTAACCTTTGCAGTATTTCTAGTTGCTGGAATTGGTTTAGCATTAAGTGCTGCAACTCAGAGTATATTTATTTTATCATTCATGCTTTTCGCAATAGCTGCTATAGGGATTTACAGCTTCATTGCAACGTTTTGGGCGGTACCTCAAGGTTATTTATCTGGCGATGCAGCTGCAGCTGCTATAGGTTTGATAAACGCTATTGGAAATCTTGGAGGAATTGCCGGTCCTATAGTAGTGGGATTTCTAAAATCATACACTGGATCATTTGTAGATGGAATTTACGTCATGGCGCTATTCTCAATTTTAGCTGGTGTAGTAACATTGCTTATCAGGAGGAGTTGAGCTATTCCATACTTTTTGCTTTTTCTTTGCCAAGTTCATCCTTTTGTTTATAAATTCTACTATTAAGAAATAAATAGAAACAAAAAGACATTTAACTACAGATTTAGAAGAATATAATGTGATAAGAAGTTATAACGTAGTATTATCGCATGAAGACTGGACTTTACTAACTGATAAGTATGATGAAGAAGATCTAAGAGTGTTGATGAAAATTCGTACACCATCGTTTGAAAAGATGGAGGAGAATATAATAGCTGAGGCTTATGTCCGAGATCCTTTAATACTTAATGAATTAATTAATATAATTAAGTCTAATAATAGGGTGACCAGAGTAAAAATTATTGAAAATGTTAGAACAAAGAACGAGTTAAGAGCTTTAATATTGTTGTCAGCTAAGTTAAGGGGAGGAATTAGCGAACTCTTAATGAATAAGGGGGCATACTACATCTCCGAACGAATTTCAAACGGGTTAGAAAAATGGTCCTTAGTAATAGATGATAAAATATTCAGAGAAATAATATTACCCACCTTGAAAGAATATACTTACAGTTTAAAGATCATCGAGAAAGATGATGGAAATTTAGTGTCTGTGAAGAATTTGCTCACAAGTAAGGAGTTTGAAATCATATATAAGGCGTATAAGATGGGATATTTCGATTGGCCTAAAAAGGTGGATTTGAAGGAATTATCAGAGGAATTAGGAATAAGTAAAGCAGCCACCCTACAAGCGTTAAGGAGGGCAATGGGGAAGTTAATTAGGAATTATGTAGATAATCTGGTCTAAAATTGGTGATCTTTTCTTCTCTTAAATCTAATGATCTCTAGCCCAACTCCTACTATTATGAGGAAAATTCCAACTGCAATATATGATTGATTGTAAAAAATCTTATACCCTTCTAATAGTATACTGGCGTTGCCAACTCCATATAGTATTGAGGCTGGTTTAATAGTGATACTCCCTTTTACTAATAATATGTACGTATAGTTATGATAAACTATGAGAAAACTTCCACTATTCACACTTACTTTTGCCTTTTCATACCATGGAGGGATTATATACATACTGCTATTGTTGACGTTTAATGTAGTGTTTAAAGGAAACGTTATCTCTCCTAGTACTAGTATGAAAATACCTAAAGAGATTAAATATATGCCTACTCTCATCATATCTGCACCTTCCTAAAGGCATAGTATGCTAGGTGACCCAAAATTAGATCTAGTGGCAAAAGATAATTAAATATAATCATATTTCCAGTTATTTCTATTCCAAGAACGAGGAAGATTAAGCTTATACTTATGAAGAAGCTTCTAAAGGGTCTTTTAATCAATATTGCAATCAAATAGGAGGAGTTACAGAGGAGTAAGTATTCGGATATGAAAATGCTTATCCATGTTATGGGTGGAGTAAATGATGATAGAAGAAATACTAATTCTGCAATCAAGAGAAATAGTCCACCTATTAGCAAAACATCAATGAAATATGATAGAAGAAATATTGCCCTCCTATTTCTCATTTGTAAAAACGATATTATTGTTCCGTCATATAGATCTTGCCCCATCCCTAGACATATATTCCTTATAACTAGTGTAGATAATATTATACCTATTGTAAATGTAATTATATTGAATAGGAGCTGATCAACGCTTGCATTTCTAGTCTGGGGATGAAAGAAATTAAATGATGCCACTATACTAACACTTAAGGCCAACTCTAAGTCAATGTACGAGAGTAATCCATATTCACCATATCGATGCTTGATTAGAAAACTAACTACTCCCACCCCGTCTCCCCTTTGATACTTTTATCTATTATAGAATTTCTAACGTAAAATATCCTTACCCCAGCATTGGATAAGATTTTAGAAATTTCAGCTAAGTTTCCAGAAATCCTTATCTGGTTACCTATGACTTCTATCCTCCTATCCTTTAACGCTTCTAGAGCCTTACCTATATTATCAACCACTATGTAAAACTCTTCGAGAAAATTATTTCTTAATAGCTTATCTACTTTGCCGAAGAACTTCATAATTCCATTGTTTATTGCCAGGACGTGAGTTGAGAACGCTAAAATTTCAGCTGGTATATGGGATGATATGAGTACAGTTAAGCCCATTTTTTCTCTTAACACTGCAAAAGTGTTGTAAACCTCGTATCGTGATGTTATGTCCAGATTAGCTGTAGGTTCATCTGCTATAATTATTTCCGGATTTTTTATCAAGGAAAAGACTATTTGTAATTTCTGCTTAGTACCAGCTGAAAGTTCTCTAACTTTATTTTTCATAAAATGTACTAGATTAAAGTCTTCTAATAACCTTTTAGCGTCGCTGAGAGGATAGCTAAATTCACTGGAGACTTCCTTCACTATGTCAATTACAGTAAGGTATGGTGGTAAAAATGGCCTATCCAATATTATCCCAACTTTTCTTGGTATTTTATTGCTATTCCAAGGATCCTCTCCTAAAACACTTATATAGCCTGATGTTCTATTTATTAGCCCGCCAATTATTTTAAGCAGTGTTGATTTCCCAGCACCATTAGGACCTATTACTAAGGTTATACTCTTTTCCTCTATGGAGAATGTAAGGCCATGGAGTACCTCAATATCGCCATACCTCTTTGTTAAATTGATAGCATCAATCACGCTCATATTACGAAATACGTTATTGACACTAAAAAACTTTTTAAAAGATTAATGTGGCTTTAGCCTCGGAACTCTTTAATGCGAATTCCGAAACACCGCTTATCTTAACCTTATCCAATAGCCTTTCATGATTAACGTTCTTAACTTTCATTCCAAATTCACATGCTGTAAGTTCTATATCATCACCTCCTAATTCTATTAGATTTTCATAGTAATAGGATAATGGCTTTACGTTAGGTAGCTGTATTTTCTCTATTTCCTTTGTTACTCCCCTTAACCCATCCATGGTGAAGAACATGTACACTTTATTTCCAGAAGAGGCGTAGCCTATGGCAGTTATATAGGCCATATAGAGTTTTTCATCTTCTCCAGATATTACCATTATTGCATATAAATCACTCATTGTTTATTCGCCTCCTCCAATTCTCTAACCGTCTTAACTAGATTATACCAGAAGAATATGAGTCCCAAATAAACTACTACATAACAAATATATCTGGTTGCCTCTATATATCCTTGCAATTGTGATGGGGATATGTAAGCTGAAAATACGCCGTTTTCTAATGCCACATTATTGTTGGAAACTATGTATTGTACTGAGAATCCATACCAACCTAATGCAAATAAACTTACTACTAAGGGTGCTAATAATCTTCTAATAATTGGTAAGGAAATCATTATAGCCACCTCTCTTGGACTTTAATCGCTAAATAAACTCCTAATAACATTCCGAAGAGGAATATAATACCGTCATAACCTAATTGGGCAAAATTAGTCCACATTAATCCTACATTGCATCCAAGGGCCATTCTAACGCCTATACCAACTAACATTCCTCCTCCGAACCCTATCAGCAGTCTACTCTTATTTCTTGGTATTCGTATTTTGAAGTCACCACTTAGATATGATGCTGAGAAAGCTCCAATACACAACATTATTACCATTAGCGTACTTGGGTCGACAATTGGTAGCGAATCGTTAAACCAAGGTGTGTTTAGAAATAACTTGACGTTTCCTAACATTAGCAAGTATTCAAAGAATCTACCGCCATCAGACGAAGTTATGACTAGGTAATTGAAGGTGTATCCAGCACCAACTATGAAAACTAAAAGTAAATCTAATGCCAATATTATTGTAGTCAAGTTAGTTCCATATGGTTTTCTTAATAGTATCAAATCTTTAATTTCCTTGGTTAACGATACCTTTTCTTCTCCAGATGTACTTATGTTTTGATTATAATACGCTCTAGCTGCAGGTAAATTGATACGTAGACTAGATGAGATTGCCCATTTTCTCTTAGTGTACTGTTGCAAGTATATTCCAATGAATATTAGTGGTAGGCTAACTACTAACGTGGTTATATAGACTGACATATTTGAAATTGAGTGAAATATAATGTAGGGCAAGTATTCAACATATCCTCCGTTCGTAGTTGATAAAATCCCATTAGCCATTGTGTATAGCTGGAAGGGCCATATACCTATTGCAAATACATATGTGCCTATCATCATTCCGAATAGCTCTATCCAATTTTGAACATACCCACTAGCAGCCCTATAAAGCATTGATAGATTACAACCACCTGCTAATGCTGCACCAAAGCCAAATATTATAGAGCCAACAAGGATATACCAACCTGCAAAATAGTTATAATAATACTGATCAAATGCTGGAATAACTCCAAATGCAACTAGTAATCCGCTTCCTAACGCGGACAAACCGAATAGTATTAAAAGGGCTCCAAATCGCTCATAACTTTTGGCCGTAAATATTGAAGTCATTGCGTTTACAAAACAATAATTACCTCTTTGGGCTGCCCAACCCAAAATAAATCCAGAAAGAGCGAATAATCCGTAGATTAATGCCCAACTCTCTTGAAGTACTGGCTGTAGTACCATACTTGGCATTGATTATTTCACCTTTAGGATTCTCACCTTGTAAAGTCCGTTATCTCTTATCACTACAAATGGGTACCCTAAGGATTTACATAAAGAAGGTAAAGTAACATGTACTGCGGGTTCGTGATCTGTTAACACTTCTAACATTTGTCCTACTTTCATTTTCTTCAATTTTTTGCTCGCGCTCATTTCTGGAACAGGACATTCCTCTCCTCTAACATCAAGAACCTCATCTGGTTGTCTTAAAGTTAGATCTTCCACTTTGATTCCCTCAAAATATTACGTATTTTTAGGTAATTATAAAAGTTGTGATATTATAAACCCTTATTAAAGTTAATATAATTAAATTGTAATAATCATATCTACAGTATCTAATACTTTTGCATAAAAGTCAGGGAAACAGCCTATCTTTGCTTCCTCTATTAGTTTATCAGCTAAATTTCTCATGTATACGCATTGATCACAGGCTTGCAAATATATACCCCTTTCCCTACTAAGTTTACCTAATCTTTCGGCTAAGGGATTATCTTTCATTAGAATATAGACATTATCGTGTATAAAGAACATTCCAATAACTTCAGCGTTGTGTCTGTTTTCCTCTAACTGCGGTACTACCATCTGCCCTAAAATATAAGAACCCAAATTGGATTCAACTATATAGGCAATTTTCTTAACCATTGCTGACACCATTTATAAATTTCTCAACAACTTCATTCACTATCTGGTTAGTTGTAAATCCCTTGATTTGACGTAGTTTTTCCATGGAGTTATCTCTATTTATTTTTCCCTCATTTTCAATATATCTCTCACAAAGTGCTTCTAAGGTTATTATGAGTAGTGGACATTCAGAACTTTCATAATATATTTTCCCATCTTGAGCCCTATAGAGTGTGAACCACCTAGAATTATCTATTCTAAAATAGCCCAATTTTTTGGCATTTATCTTCTTCTTATAGCTAAATAACCTTTTCATTAGAAAGTCTGAAGCGTATTTCCTATTAACTATGCAACCACATTCATCCTTAAGCTCCATAATGGGAAATACACGCTTAGTCCAAATAAATTTTTGCAAATAGTCAATCTAACGATAAATACATGACATTTGTTTCTCCAGCTAACTTCTTTAAACATTCTAATGCTTGGTAATCTAATAAGGTTTCATTTTCAGTGTCAATCCTAGCACATACCATTTTGTTACTCTTAATCAGTCCAGTAAATAGCCATCCCCTACCTAAAGGTGCTGATGAAACTAGGCAAATGTCTTTTTCACAATTAAATCTATAATTCTTAAAATCATTAACTTTTTCAACTTTATGGAATTTCACGAAATATGTATATAAAAACGACATGAATTTCTTATCCCTAATTAGTTCTCTAATCCTAGCCTCGTTGAATTCCTTAATGACCTTAACGTATTCATCAGTGTTAATCGTATTACTTAAAACTAAAATCCTAAAAGATACGTAGTCTTCATATTTTAGGACCTCATATCTACAGTTAAATAACTTAATTATTTCTGGGATAGTGTGAGCTACTGCAGCTGGATTATCAGTTAAAGCTTCTATTATTTCTCCCCTATTAGCCTTCATCAATTCTCTCTTTAACGTTATTTCAGGGACTGGGCACTCTTCTCCTCTAAGATCTACTACTTTATCTGGCTTAAGAGTAGAAATTCTAAGATTATTTTCAACTTTTTGCTTTCCTATTAAATATTTTGAATATTCTTCTAAATTTTTCCTTATTGAATTTGCTATACTACTTAGGAGTTTTTCGAGAATTCCTCTGTAACTTATTTTTACGTTTATTCTCTCTTCGCTTTCCTTCTGGAACGTTATATTTATTATGAATCTTCCATTCTTTTCTATTATATCAAGGCCATCCTTTCTCGGCTTGCATATACATTCTACTTTTAGTCTGAATATGGTGAGGTAACAAATATACCCAAAATCTAGCTTTTTTATATTTGATAATTTATATAACTTATACGAGTTTTCAAGGTCTAACAATGACTTGAAATCTTCAGCGTAAATCAGTGTAGTTTCCTCTATCATTGTTTAAAATGATGTTAATTCTATTTAAAAAACTTATCTTCAGCCATTTAGCGCATAACTGAATTTAATTTTAAGAATAAAAAGTCTATTCTTATGATATAACAATAAGAAAAATGTTGATGAAGAATTTTCTTAGTCAACTAATTTATTTTGGTTCAAGGGTTTTCTTAATTTTATGCAAAAGTATTAGATACTGTAGATATGATTATTACAATTTAATTATATTAACTTTAATAAGGGTTTATAATATCACAACTTTTATAATTACCTAAAAATACGTAATATTTTGAGGGAATCGAATGAATAAAAAGCAGTTAATAAAGGCGTTGTCCAGTTATCAATTATGGTTAATAGTAGGACTCATAGTAATTATATTGATAGGAGTAGGGGCTGCATACATTATGTTAAAGCAGTCTCAATCGTCATCAATACCTAGTTCGACCCAAACTACCAGTAGTTCAGTTTCTACTACTACTTCTCCTCAATACAGTTTCCTAGTATTCACACAGAAAGGAATTGCAGAAATAATAAACCCATCATCCACTACTCCTTTCCAAGGATATACGCATTCCATTAACATCTCTACAAACGTACCACAACAAGTATACTGGTGGGTTGAGTATCCATTTGAAAATGCTGCACAATCACGATATTACCTCATACCAGTAAATAATGGTACGGTTTACGCAATCGATGCTAATAGTTTAAAGATCGTAAAGGAATTCAATTTTGGAAATAGTATAGGATTTATAGGAGTTGCATACTCACCAAGTCAACAACTAGTCGCAGTAGCAGATGGTCCAAGCGGTATCTTAGCTCTAATCAACGTTTCATCTCTTAACGTATTATGGGAACAGCATTTCGTCTCTCCAGTTAATGGTAGAACGTATTATCCTTGTGACGTTAGATGGAGTCCAGATGGAAACTATTTAATAGTTCCAATGAGATTTAACAACAGCGTTGATCTTATAGCGTTAAACGGTAGCTTAATTAAGGTTTTACCCACTGCTGCTGGTTCACAACCCTATATGGTAAGCCCTAATATGCAAGGCACAATGGTAGCGGTAGAGTACGTTGGAAATAACTCAGTTGGGTTTTACTCTTTACCATCATTGAAATTGCTAGGCATCTTACAAATGCCCAACGGTACAATACCACAGAGGGGTGTATTCACTCCAAATGGAGATTACTACCTTGAGGCACCTTCAAATACGAATCAAGTGTTTGTGATATCCACATCCACTTTTCAGATAGTCAAAACTATAGACTTGCCATCATTTAGTGTTAAAGGCTTAGCAGATATAGAACTTATGCCTGGAGGGCAGTACGCATATGTAGTGATTCACGGTAATGTACAATCAGGTGGTATAATAGCTCTAATATCCGTAAGTAGTTTAACGGTAAGTAGCTATGTACCTTTGTCTACCGCTCCAGCAGTGATAATTCCAGTTCAAAACCAAGTAGCAACTTACCTAGTTGATAACGTTTTGTTACCTCCAGTTACTGGGCTTCACTGTTAGGGGAATAGGGATGAAAGTCCTACATCCATATTTCTATACTTTTTTGTTTTTTAATTTTACCGTATTTCTCCCAATTTTAATAAATGGGATTAGGATAGTTAGTTTGTGGTATTCTCCCTTATCTGATACCGGACAACAAACGTTTATACTTCCCTTCTTAATATTCACCGTTATATATCTTGCTTGTTCTAGTATATTTGGGTACTTCCTTTATAGACACAAGGAGAACAAATTCATACTAGTGAAAGGAGACTTTACCGTATTAAATATTATGAAGAGTCTTCTAAACGATAAGGCGTTTAGAAAAATACTAATTTTCTATTCAGTTTCCTATTTAGTATCCTTCCTAATAGTTAGCGGAGTCATCTTGGTCCCGAACATCAACATTAGTCCCTATTTTTTAAAGCTAACAACTATAACATACGATGCATATGGAATTCAAATCTACTTTAATTTCTTCGTTCTTAACATACCAATGATCATCTTTGCTCTATTAAACACGTTAATACTATCATTTGCGTTCATGCTAAGCTACTATACCATTTCACTAATATATGTGTCATACAATTTAATGGAATGGAAAGTACCAAAGACCTTTAGGATAACTGCAACAAACATTGCAGGAGGATTTTTGACAGCCTCTGTCCCATCAATTGGAACAATAGCGGGAATTTGCTGCTTAACCCCTACTGCAATAAATTCACTATTGTATCTCGCTTCCTCCTCGTTCCCATTAATAAGTAAAAACCTAGTGTGGAAGTACACAATCTATATGGGAATGCCCTTACTCTCTACTATCTCCCAATTAATATTACTCTCCTCTCCCGTATTTGCTGGAGTGGTAATTCTCTCTTTATCATTGTACTCTCTCATACAAATTAGCAAGAAATTAAGAGAGGGATTGTTATGGCAAAGACAATGATCTCCGATAATTTTACATTAATTTTAAGGATATCAACGGCTTCCATATGGCTCTATGCGGGTATTTTAGGAAAACTTCTCAATTCAGGATTTCTGAATCCATCTTCCGAACAGTATGTAGGTTTTACAATACAGTACTTAGCCCAAGGATCTATTATAAGGCAATTTTTATACATAGTCGCAATGCCACATCCGGTTCTAGTTGGAACCTTAGTGATGATAGGAGAGATCTGCTTTGGGATTCTAATCCTTATAGGACTAATGAGCAGACTATGTGGTGTAGTAGCATTTTACACTAACTTAATTTACTTCTTATCTGCTAGCTGGACTGGAGCTGAGGAATATGGGTTAAATCTTCTAATGATGATAATAAACGCGTACATAATAGCCTATGGTTCTGGTAATTTCTCAATAGACTCTTTGGTTTTACGAAAGTTTAACGTTGTAAATAACAAGATATTATGGATAATAGTAGGTAGTGTGATATACATTGCTGTCATTGTGTATTTAATACTTATCTAGGAAATTCTCAGTTTTATATATCCAACTATTAGGAGAAGAGTTGCTAAGAGAGAATATAAGTATCTATCATATATTACTAAATTTACAATATAAAATCCTAATATTACAGAATAATATATCATGTTCTTACTTCCGAATGGCGCCAAACCGTAAACACCTAAAGAGAAAGAGATTGAAGCTATCATATAAGGTAAAATCAAGGCGATGTCATTACCTATCAAAATGAATTCAAACAAATAAAATGACAGACTGGATAACATAATTGTCAAAGGTATCTCAGCTATTAACTTTCCGACATATACTTTAATTGTTCCTACTAACCTCATAATTTGCCTTAATTCGCCTCTTGGAAAAGAGGATAATAAATAGTAGTCCATCAAATCGATAAAGGAAAAGAAAAATAATAAAAGGATAATGAGAGGTATCTTTAGCGTGTTTGAAAAATTATTGTAGGTGAAATTGACATCTAGAGGAAGATTAACATTGTCTGAATTAATCTCAAAAATTGTATAATTTGAATTTTCTTGTTTAGGATCTACTGCGATGAAAGTTTTACCCTTAACGCTTATTATTGAAAGATTTTGGCTGGAATAATATTTTAAAAAGAGACTTGAAAAAGCGAAAGTAGTTGAAGAGTTTGGTATAGTTAATGTTAGATTTACGTTCTTTTGAAATGAATTTATTATTACGTTAATCCTAGTATTATTCTGAATATAAGCCACTGGAAGATACAAGTAAAATGACCCATTATTTGTCTTAACGCTCTCTGTGAAATTGTAGTATGACAACTTTATTTCTGAACTTACACCTTTTCCTTGAAAGTCAAAGACATAGCCTGATACTTTTATCCCATAAGAAGAGCCCTCAACGATTCCTATAACGCTTATCGATTCGGAAAGAATTTGCGCAGCTATTAGTGACAGACTCAGAGCTATAAGAATTAAGAAGACGAATACAATTGATCTTTTAAATTCCTGCATAAAAATATAGGAAAACCTCATCTGGTGTCACTCTAATAACCTCATACTTAACTCCACGTTTATCTAAATCAATTTCAATACTATTCTCGTTTTCCCTTTCCCATATCTCACTATTCTTAAATCTTATAACCTTGTACAACAATCCACTCTTGGGACCATCGAAAACGACCCTACCCTTAGACATAATTATAACTCTATCTATTAAATCCCATATATCCTTAAGGTTATGGTGAGCAATTATCACACCTCCTTTAAATCTCCTTATCAAATCTTTAGTTAGAGAAGAAATTTGGGACATGTCATCGACTATGAGGTGGTTAGGGGAAAAAGGTAATGAAAGAGCTAAGGACAACCTCTTTTTCTCATCTAAGGATAGATCCTTAACCTTCTTATTTCCATCTAATCCAACAAAATCTAAATAATGATACTCCTTATTAACATAAGTCATTACGTCTTTAACACTGATAGTGGGTATAAATTTGGGTACCTGAGGTATATAAGCGATCTTCCTCTTATCTTCTAAATACACTTTACCTTTAGTTGGTTTCACATCTCCAGCTAGCATCTGAAGTAGTACAGTCTTTCCTGAGTTATGAACACCTATAACTCCTACCTTCTCGTTCTCATAAATATCTAGATTAACTTCAACTACTGCAGAACTTCCGTGAAAAATTTTACTTACGTTTATTGCCCTTATCACGTTAAAGTTTACTCGTTTTAAAACCTAATATATTTTCTTGTGATTTGATAACAGCAGTTATAGGATTTTCCTTGAATGCCTGAATGTGAAGATAATGCCGTCATTAAGCTATAAATTCTCTCCTTGATATTCCAAACGTATATTAATTATATTGGTTTAGCGTCTTCTCTTTATCAAGGTCAGTAAACTTAATTAATTTGTAGTTAAGTGACGGCACTTTCTAAAAAGCCATCAAGAAATGTCAGTTCCTCTAAAATTTGATATATAAATATGAGAAAAGTAATGTTTAAATGTGAGTGAGAAGCGCGCGTCAAGAGTATTAACGATCATATTAATAGTATTGATTTTATCAGAATTTTGTAATGGTATATTGGTTAAGACGAGCACTATGAAAAATATATTCATCAGTTTAATTGTCTTAGAAGGAAAGCCAATAATGGTAATCCAGACTTCTAAAGCTGATTTTCTAAATATAACTTTAGAAGATGTTAATAGAAATAGAATAACTTTGCCTACCATTTCTCTTAACGAGTCCAACGTTCTAACGTACACTTACGATGGATATCTAGTAATTGAGATGCGTGCACAAGGAAGTTTAACAGTCTATGTTATAGACTCCTCGTTAACCTTAATTAGTAATATAAAGCTAAACTATAATTATTCTGTTCAGTATCCACTCTTAACTGGAGACTATATAGTTCTGATTAGCAAGAAGCTAGTGGGAGTAATAAGTAGAAATATGACCACTAATGGTTCACTTTTAGAGGAAAACATTCCCATTTATAATATTTCTATATCAGCAACTAATTTTCTTAATAAATATGAAAAGAATATTAGCATAAGCGATGTTATCGGATATCCCTTAAATCTTACACTAATTAAAGATCATATTATAACTGGGTCTTTCTTTCCACTAAATGAAGTATTACCCATTTTCACATATAAAAACTGGATTTACATAGTTTATCCTATATATTCTAATTCCACAATAGGGGAATATGAAATAGAAGCCGTAAATTTAAATACGGGGTCAATAAGTTCTACAGAGATTAAATTTAGGGGGTATATGAGTGGATATATTCCTTCTAACTTAGAGGGTCTGCGATTTCTAGTATTCTACAACGAAAGTAACATCTCGGTTTACTCTATTAATGGGAGCTATATGGAAAGCTTAGAGATAAATAATTATACCAAACAACTAGAGAAGCCTTATGCAATATATACACCGCTCTTTCCCTCAGTACTGCTTTCAAGTAGCTTAACCCTTGTTAATCCAATTGTTGTCCCACTGTCTATTGAAGTAGGGCCCATTATCAATGTAGTCAATTATTCTGTTAACGTTTTACCATCGGTTGCGAATCGTATTTCAGATTATTATTTGTTAGCCAACTTCAATCCCTATCTATACTTAGTTCTATTTAATACTACTTATGGACTAAATATTCATAACGTATCGAACTTTTATATTTACAATAAATCTGTCTTATTAATACTTTTTTACAATTCGACTATATCATATTATCAAATTGGTAAGAGAGGTTTAAATAGACTTCCCTCGGGTACAATGATTTCAACTGGTCTTGTTGTGGAGAACAACTCTGTACAGTATTACCATAATCCTATATTCTTCTATCAGAACTTTCCTTTAATTCAAGGTTCTCCCATAATAATGAAATACAATAACGGTACTTATGAATTAGCTATAAGCTTGCCAAATTCCACCATTTATATACCTAAGGGTAAATTGTACTTATCACTGGGAGATAAACTCCATGAGATAAATTTCAGTATTCCTCGGGATAATGATAGCTTTACGAATTATATTATCGTCTATGTTATCATATTACTAGTATCAATTGCAATATATATTATAATTCGCGAGAAAGATAGAATTTCATAGTAAGATGAACCATCTAATCCTTTTAAATTCAAACATTACTATATTCTATAGTGATAAAAAGTTACACCATAGTGCTCTCACACGACGATTGGAGTCGTTACACTGAGAGATTTAACGAAGAGGAATTATATGTAAAGGTTGTAAGGAGAATTCCATCTTTAGATGGACTCACTGAAAACGTTATGGGTATAATTTACGCTAAGGACAAGGAGTTTTATAGGCAAATAATTAGAATGCTGAGTAGAAATGAAACAACTATTGATTTCAGAATAATAGATGAGTACAAAAACAAATCTAATATCAGAGCAATATACGCATCGATAGAGAGTCTTAAAGGAAGAATAGCTGAAAGATTATTAAAGGATTGTAGAATTTTTAGCATGTCAGAAACTATATATGAAGGAATGGAAAGATGGAACGTAATTGCTGACTCCGAAAACTTCATTAAGATCATACCAGAGGTGAAAGAGCTAACTTATGAGTTTAAAATTATTGAGGAATCTTCAAATCCACTCCTTTCAGTAAAGGAAGAGCTAACGCCTAAGGAATTATCAATTCTGAAGCTAGCCTTTGATAAGGGATACTTCGAAACGCCTAAAAGAATAGGACTAGAGGAGTTAGCAAATGAGTTGGGTATTTCTAAACCAGCCATAATGCAAGTTTTAAGAAAGGCTATTGCGAAGTTGACCGAAAAGAGTATAAAAGATTTTTAACCGGTTAGAGAGCTTAAAATTCCCAACCCTATCATAAAAATTCCTAGAAATAGTAGTGATAGCCTCCCTGCCTTAGCTAGAATTTGGAAATTCGCTTTCACTCCTTTGACCAAACCTTTGTATATTAATAAAACCACTATGGATTGGGCTATCCATGAACCTATTCCAAATAATAGTCCAATTAAGAAGGTGATATTCCCACTAATAAGTGTACTTAGGGCAATGGTTAATAACAATATTACTATAAAATCCCCTCCAAAGGCCGCAGCTAGGCCGTGAATCCAGATTAATTTGTAATCTGGATTATTATCTTTATCCACAACTTTATCCTTGCCTTTAATAATGAAAATTAAGGCAACTCCTATCATTGTCAGCCCTACTATAACATCTACTATTGGGTCTAAGTTGTAATTCTGAAAGAATGAGAGAAGTTGTCCAGTCAATGCGCTCAAACTAGCCCAGACGAGTGTTAATGCCACTGCGAAAACGCTTGTAGAAACTATTGCACCTTTCATATTCCTCTGCATTATTCCATAGGATACGGTAATTGGCCATGTATGTTCGTCAGGTTTAAGTCCATGAACTATACCTATTATAAAAATTGCTAAAGGCCAATAAATGCCTAAGACTAATAATATTTTATGTGCTATTGGCTCTAGTATATCTGGCAACGATAATATAGCAACTGCAATTCCGAGAGATATGGAAAGCGCAATTATGAGTTCTTCCTCTCATATGGTATGAGGGTAACCCTAAAGTATATAAATTTTTCTACTAATAACAAAGGAAAAGGACAAAAAACATTTAAAAAAGAATTTTTACCTTCTTCTAACTAACACCACGGCTATTACTATTATAACTATTAGTACAATTATTCCAATCGCTATATATGTGGGGCTACTGGGTATAGTTGTGTGAGAAAATATGTAAGCAGAAGGTTAAAAGTCTTCATCAAGACTCACCTGGAACCTTGAAGCGTGGAGTTGTTTGAGATGATATGAGTAATGCCTTATCACCGACATGGGCCTGAACTTCCAACGCGAATTACTTTCATGGATCGAAACGTAGAGATAGACCTCCAAGGAGCGAAGAGAGGGAAAGTAACCTCCGAGCTCCTCCTCGAACCTAGCCAGGGTCGAGTTGAAACTCTCCGACGTGTTATTAGTGTAGAGGTAGTGTCTAATCTCCCTGGGGAAGTTGAGAAAGGAACAATACTTGTCAGCAGCGTCAAGAAGCCTCTTGGCTCGGGCTGGAGAAAAGGGTTGGACAAGTTGGCTGAGGGACAATATAGCCTTCCTTCCCTCCTCCACGTTCCTGGAGGACTTTAGATCCCTAACTCTAATCATTAGTTCCTCCTTCTCCTTGTCTGGGAGGACCCTCATGAGGTTCCTAACCATGTGTGTTATACAGAGCTGGTGTTGAGAGGAGGGAAAGAGCGTGGACACGACGCGATCGAGTCCAGAGAAGTCATCGCTCACGATTACGTCAACCCTGCTGACTCCCCTGCTTACGAGTCCGCTCAAGAAGGACTTCCAACCGTCCAAGTCCTCCCTATCCCTAACTTCGTAGTCCAAGACGAACTTATTCCCTTCTAAGTCAACTCCTATGGCAATGTAAATGGCTCTCTCCATGATCGACTCGCTGATTCTGACCTTTACGATCTTCACATCGATGTAAAGGGCTAGGAGATCGTGAGGTAGTTCGCGGCTCTTGTATTCCTTGAGTTTGTTGGATATTCTCTCGGCAACCCGATTCATTACGATCTCACTATACGGTATTCCCTTGGCTGCTAACACGGCCTTGACTTGACTTGGAGTCATGCCTGATAGAACGAGCTGCTGGAGGAAGTCCTCGTAATCTGGGCTGGTCCTCTCGTACTTCTCCGGAAGGATCTTGGGTCTGAAGCCACCCTTTCTGGTTCTCGGTACTCTGAGTCTTAATACTCCGTCTCCGGTTCCCAGATATCTGAAGTAGGTCCCGTTCTTGTGGTCGTCCTCAACTTCTAGGTAGGCTTCCCTCTCTTCCATCATGGCCTCTTGCAAGATTATCTCCTCTATTTCCCTTAGGCTAACTCCTTCTTTGATTGCCTTTCTTATCTTTTCTCTTATTTCTTCCATTACCTTCATGGTATTACTCTCCCTTATGGTATTACCCCTTCCGGGGTTATTTTTACTTTTTGTCATTATTTTTCACCTTTTGCTACCACAACTATAACTGGTAGCCCCTAATATGTTGAAGATGGATCGTCAAATATTTCCAGTTTTCCATTTATGATGAAGTAATTGGAAGAGTTTAATTTAACTAATGTATCATTCTCTACCTTATAGACGCCAATTATGGAACCATTATTAAGCGTCGTAACGTTGAATAGGATGTATTGTGAAGACACGTTGACTACGACCTTCTGTGCCACATGAACGTTACCGTTTAAATGCACATTGGTAACGTTTACCAATAGCGGAAGTGTTACACTAACATTATGAGTAGTATTGGCTTCTGTTAATACTACGAATTTTGACGTTGAATTTAACGTTATTTCCGCTAGCACGCCTTTATGATTATTCACTATGACTAAATGAGAAATGTTAACGATTGCAGTTGACGTTATATTACCTTCATCGTTTCCTACTATCATTACTGGGACTCCATTAATGTAAGTGTAACCCATAAAGTTGGCATGTACTTGTTTTACTCCACTTACCGTAACTATCTTAAGTTCAGTAAATGCGATGTTATAATTAAGTCCAATCTTAACTGGAATCATCTCTAGATTTCCAACAATACTCGAAATGTGTATATATCCTAGAATTGTACCATTTACTCCATAAAATTCTATCGTCTCAAAATCTGCACGTATGTTTCCCTTACCTGACATTACTGGAACTAAGCCTTCTCCTTTCCAAAATAAGGCAGGAGTCAGTGTGCCATTAAAGTACGCTGTAGTAACCTTATATCCATTAACAGTTGCGTTGCTTTCTGTCCCATTATAGTTAATACTGACCAGTAATGGAGAATATCTCCTTGGTATTTGCGCTGTAGCAGTTAGCTCTCCACTAACCGATACTTTAGCCTCTACAGATGTTACCGGGAATAAGTATAGGCTTATTTTATTGCTTATACTTACATTTTCTTTATTAATTGCCAATGTTGCATTAGCTATTGTGGAACCGTTTGCGAATTGAAGCATAACTTCACTTGTTCCATTAATATATGCATAAGCGTTAATATCAGTAGCATTAAAACCAGCCCATATCAATTCTGTCTCATTTGCACTCATTATCACTATTCTTATTAAATCAGGTAAGTCAGTTTTTATCGTAATGGTGTTATTAGTATAAGCTGATACGTTAACATATCCCTCAAATTTTTCTGGAGAAGAAGCAAATAATAAAGTGTAAACTGTTCTATTGTACGTTACCTTAAACGTTTTGCCGTCACTTAGGGTTGTATTGTATGTAGCTGAACTTACAGTATAAGTTACTGTACTTGCACTTAATGGACCATTAATACCGGAGGCTCTGTATACACTATCATATCTTTGATAATACACGTGTATTGTAGGACTTGAACTAGCTGAAATTAGAATTGTTGCGAAAACCGTTAAGAGGGGAAGTAGGAGGACTAGCCATTTCATGTGAGATAGTAGGACGTTTCCCCTATATAAGGGTTAAATCGTTCCGCTTCATGAAACGGGTTGAATTTCAAATAATTTCTTCACTAGATTTATATCACGAACTAATATAAACTCATCTGAGTTTTCATTACTGTTGCTGTTAGTGGAGTTTCCTATAAATTTAAAGTAAAGACCTATATCGTTAAGTATTTGTTGTGGCGTCAAATTCTCATAACTCTTACCATAAATATAAGCAGTTACCTTAACATCATCCTCCTTTATAGTTACATTTACATAGGTTTGGTTAAGATTTAACGTTACGACTTGACCATCTTCAAAATAGAGAATAACATATAATTGAGAAAACGTTATATTAGGCTTGATACCAACAATGTATATTCCATGTTCTTTAACGTGTATCTTAAATTCAGCCTTAAATGAAAATGAATAGGTCTGAGGCTGTTTAGTAGTAGTTGAAGATCCAGAATTAGTAGTAGAGGACTGAGTTGTAGTGATAGTTGAAGTTGCTCCAGATGTCGTGTTAGTTGTGGTTGAACTAGACGGAGAGATAATTTGCACTGTGGAGACATTTATTGGAATTCCACCTACTGGCTGAGTAGGTCTATTGTGTAGTGTATAATAAAGTTCTACACCTAAAATTACATTTACAATTAAGGTAATAATTACCAAACCTACCAAGAGTGTTTGTCTATCCACGATTTGTAATTGGTTGAATATTCCATATAAACCTTGGTTCCATGAAACAGTGAAACAATACACTTTAGAATGACGCATTTACGTCAAAGTATAGCAAATTAAGTAACCTACACGAGCTACATGAATTACCTAATATCATAAACCTTTTCATAAAACTTGAAGCGAATAGTTAAAAGTAAATTGCATCTTCTGGAGGGGCGATTCAGGTCTCTTTTGCGAATTGTAATTCATGAATAAGATGGAGATAACAAAGTAAACTGCTGAGCGTGGATCTCCACCTAGTCAGTGGGGTGGTATTTGATTAAATTCATTACGATTCTTTAAATAAACTGAATTCGCAAAGGATGCGTGAACGGACTTTTTGGAGATCAAGTGAGATATAAGGACGTATACCAAATTATTATCGCATCAGGATTCTAATTATCTTCAATTATTTTTAGATAATACTATACTAAAAGTCATTTCATTATAGTTATTGCAAAGGATTCATATAGCCATAAAACTCTTAAAAATATTTTTAAGAGTTTTAATTATAATTGAATTCTAAGGGAGATCTTAGAACCTATGCTTCTTTAATTATAGAAAATAAGATAAAGGCATAATTCCTAACGACAAGGAGAAGTTGAACAACCCAATATTTAGAAATCGCTAAGCTAATAAACTGGTTAATATTTAGTTAAGTTTGATGAAGATTTTGCTATTATTGCTCTTACCATTGATAACAGTCCCAGTCATTATTTCACACTCTTCAATCTTAAATATTTATTATAACGGTACTGTAGAGGCTGAACTTACTGGTAACGTTAATCAATTCGTCCTGATAGGGCATAATATAACGAACCTTAAGATCATTGGAGCCAAATATAACTTGTCCGGAAATACATTATATCTCACTCCCAGTAATACTACTGTTTTCATTTACTACAATGCCATACTACCTAGAGGAGTTATCCAAATTAATGAGCCATATAACGCTACAATCAATATTTATCTACCTCTTAACTCCTCTATTAATTACATTTCTCCACAGCCCTACAGCTTTAATGTAATGAGCGATTATTATAATGTTACTTTTGCAAACGTAAATAGCGTCATATTGCTCTATACGCTTTCTTCCCATGTTACTACAGCACAAAATGAATTGGAGATTCCTATGATAATAGGTGGTTTAATAAGTAGCGATGCAGTACTAGTTTCACTAATCATATTCTTGCTAAGGAGAGGAAATGTTAGGGTTTTGAAAGAAGAGGAAACAGTAGATTTCGTTCCAGAGGTGTTGGATGAAAGGGATACTATTGTGTTAGAGGCAATAAAAATGGGTACAAATACATTAGCTGATATTGTGAGACAGACTGGTTTACCTAAATCTACTGCATATAGGAGAGTTAAGAAGTTAGTTAAGTTGGGATATATAGAGGAGATAAGAGAGGAAGGTAAGATTAGGTACGTGGTAAGGAGCGATAAGAAATAGCTGTTTCACTGTTCCGGAACGCCTCCCTTAAAAGGATGAACTTATAAGAGAATATGTAGGTGAAAAGATGAATAAGCTACTCCTGCTCGGTGTATTATTAAGCACGATATTAGTAGGCGGTGTAGTAATTGGAGAGGAAATAAGCGGAAGTTTAGGAACTATAAGTTACAATGTGACCTCACCGACTATACAAACTACCTTAGCCTCATTCAATTTAGGGAATTTAACTGCGGGACAAAAAGGTACATTAACGGAAAACGCTACTCTTACTGTTTCGGCTAATGGTACTTATACCATAAAATTAAAAGAAGATGTATTAGGAAACGTATTCTCTGAATTTAACGTTACAATTCACATTGCTAATTATACCTTTACGTTGTCACTTCACGGAACGGAGCACTATACATTATACCTTAGCAAGGGTACCTATACGGTAAACATTAAGATATCTTATGTGGTATCACAAAATCCTGAGGCAAAGTCAGTTAGTAATATTCCATTCTTAATGGTGAAATATGGAGGAGAGCAACAAGCACAACAAACCCAGACGGCAGAGCATGGAAAGAAACATCATGATGACGATAACGAACAAGATGACTAAAAATAAGATAGACTAAAAAGGGAGATATAAGGTAAAAAAATATTTTTGTCAGAAAGGACCCAGTTCTTCACCATTTAGAGAGAGATTTCACATCACGCATTATATTTCTCTCTCATATAATCTAATAGCCTAGATGGGTTATATGCCTCACCAAATGACCTCATTTGTAACTCCTTTGGTGAATATATTGATCCGTATTTATGAATTCTCTCTCTTAGCCAATTCTTTATCCCCTCTATATTACTAATATCGAAACCTCTCTCACTCTTCATGTGGTAGTATACCATACCAGCTATCACATTTCCCAATGTATAAGTAGGGAAGTAACCAAAAGAGCCTTGACTCCAATGAACGTCTTGTAATACTCCCTCTCCATCATTCTTAGGCCTTATATTTAGATATTTGTCCATCAAATCATTAAATAGTGAGGGGAATTCGCTAGCTTCTAAACTACCCTCTATTGCCCTCTTCTCTATCTCGTATCTGATTGCAATATGAAAGTTATAAGTAACTTCATCAGCGTCAACCCTAATTGGTTGCCTCTTAACGCCATTAACATAGTAATATACATCATCAATGCTATCCTTAACGTTTAGCAAGGGATAAATGGTTTTAATAAAGCCATAACTCCTTCCTACTACGTTTTCCCAGAATCTCGATTGCGACTCATGAAGGCCCATGGAAGGAGCATTTGCTAAAGGAGAGTATTCTAGACTCGGATCTATTTGTAACTCATATATTGCATGCCCGCTCTCGTGCACTAGAGAATAAAGAACTCTCTTGAAATCATATCCTTCATACCTTACTGTTATTCTAACATCATTTCTACTCATTGATACTGTGAAAGGATGAGGAGAAACGTCTATTCTAAATCTATCCTTAGGCATCTTTAGTACCTCATAAGCTATTGCCTCTATGGTTTTACTCATCTGAAAAACATCATATTTTTCATCCTCAAAATGATATTTTCTAGTAAACTTATCATCGATCTTATTGAGAATCTTAGACAAACCGGGTAATAACTCGTTGAATACCCTTTCAGCATCGGTGACAGTAAACCCTTCTTCATACCTATCTAAAAGTGCACTATATGGATGATCCTTATACCCTAGCTTATGTGCTATCTCTCTCTTAATCTCAAGTATTTGCTCTAAATAAGGTTTGAATGCGTTAAAATCGCCTTTAGCTTTAGCGTTTCTCCAAACTACAGTAGCTTCAGATGTTATTCTATGAAGTTTCATATCCAACTCTTCTGGCACAGCGTCATAGTACTTATATTCTCTATCTAAAACTCTTTTTAAACCCTTTTCAATATCACTTTTTGGCTCTAACTTTTCTATCTCGCCTCTAATGCCTAACGACAATTTCCTCCTTAAGTTACTTAGCCTGGCTAAAGCCTCTCCCCTAGCCTTAATCCCAGATTGGGGCATGTAAGTTTGGATATCCCAATCCAGTAAGCTTATTGCGTGTTCAATTGCCCAAATGTCTTCATACATAAAGGAGAATTAGAAGAATTAAATAAAAAATTAAGCTGGTCTAGTCACAGCCCCCATTGACGCCTGGGAGACCAAGGAGGCGTATTTAGCCAATAGACCAGACTTGTATCTTGGAGATGGAGGAGACCATCTTTTCAGTCTATTCTTTATCTCCTCCTCGGATAGCTTCAAGTCAAGTCTTTCGCTCTCCACATCAATCACTATAGTATCTCCATCTTCAACTATTGCGATAGGACCACCTACCATTGCCTCTGGAGCTACATGGCCTACCATAGGTCCCCTAGTGGCTCCGGAAAATCTACCATCAGTAACTAAGGCAACGTTATTCAAACCCGCACCCATGATTGCCGCTGTAACTCTCAGCATTTCTGGCATACCTGGAGCTCCCTTAGGTCCTTCATATCTTATAATTACAACTTCACCCTCACTAACTTCGCCACTTTGAACTCCCTTAAAAGCGTCGTCCTCGGAATTATACACCTTAGCCTTTCCTTCAAATTTAACAACGTTAGTTGCGGCTACCTTAATTACGGCACCTTCTGGGGCTAACGATCCCTTCAATATAACTATTCCTCCTCTAGGCTTAATCGGATTCTTAACATCCCTAACTATATGACTGTGAGGTACATTAGGATACTTGTATTGCTCAAGGTTTTGCTTCATAGTCTTTCCAGTAACTGTTAAAACGTCACCATGAAGTAGACCAGCGTCTAGTAGTTTCTTTAAGACTACTGGGACACCTCCAACTTCGTCCAAATCAGCCATCACGTAATCTCCACCAGGTTTCATACTTGCAATATATGGTGTTCTTTTAGATATCCTATTGAAATCATCTAAGGTTAATTTCACTCCTGCTTCATAGGCTATTGCCAATAGGTGTAATACCGCGTTTGTTGAACCACCCATAGCCATTAGCGTTGTTATTGCGTTCTCAAAGGCCTCAAAAGTTAATATTTCCCTTGACTTTATTCCGTTTTCAATTAAACTACCTAAAGCTTTTCCAGTCTCCTTCACATACATTACTCTCCTAGATGAGGTAGCGGTTGGTGATGCACTACCTGGCAATGCCATTCCTAATGCCTCCGACATTGAGCCCATAGTATTGGCTGTAAATAATCCAGAGCAAGTTCCCAATGTCGGATGTGCCCTTTTCTCTATTTCGTATAACTCATTTTCTGTTATTCTCTTCGCTAAATATGCGCCTATTGCCTCATGTACATCCTCTATTGTTAGTCTTTTACCCATAAAGTACCCTGGCTCTGCTGATCCGCCATAAATGTAAATTGAGGGAACGTTTAACCTAGCCATTGCCATTAGTATACCAGGCGTTGTCTTATCACACCCTCCTATGCCCACTAGTCCATCAAACGCGTGAGCATTAAATTGCGCCTCTACCATATCTGCTATTAAATCCCTGCTAACTAAACTATACCTCATTCCTTCAGATCCCATTCCAATGTTATCGTTAACTACCATGGTTGGGAATGCTAATGGGGATAAACCGGCTTCCTTTGTCCCCTCCTTAGCTACTCTTGCTAAAGCTAATGTGTGGAAGTTACAAGGGCCTGCCTCACTCCATGCTGTGGCTATGGCAACCAATGGTTTACCTATCTCTTCATCCGTTAAACCTACAGATCTTAGAAACGCTCTGTGTGGAGCATTATATATGCCATGATATCTCGAGGGACTATTTAATTTTGCTGGCATATAGAGAAATCTAAACTGAAACTAATAAGTGTTCATGTTTACAAGTTAGGTTTAACAAGGATGATTTTAGTATGTCTTCCCTCCCAGTAGAACCATTTCACCTTATTTTGCAACTAAAAACCTCAGAAAGAGAAGGGAGTCGTTTAGGAGCGGTACGTAGGAAAATTTATTAATCATGAATAATAAATATGATCATAAGGGTGGGGCGGGAGGGTAAATTATGATAGATAATCCTACTGATATAATTATAATCTTAGTGGTTATTGCTGTACTCTTCTTTGGATCATCTAAAATGCCAGAGCTTTTCAGAGCTTTAGGAAGATCAATGGGGGAGTTCAAGAAGGGACAACTAGAAGCAGAAATGGAAATGCAACAAATGATGTCTAGCAATGTAGTTGAAAAGGGGGAGAGGAGTGAAAGTGTAGAAGAACTTGAGAAGAAAATAGTAGAATTACAAAAGCAATTAGAAGCACTAAAGCAAAGTAAGAAGGCCTGAGGTATTCCACGTGGAAGAAAAAGCAAAGGAGAGAGGTAAAGAAGAGAAGAGTTTTTTCGAAGAAAAGCCATTATTAGATCATTTAAGAGAATTAGCAATAAGACTAAGGAGAATTATAGCAGCATTAGCTATTTCGTTCTTCTTTTACTTCATGACAGGTTATGAATGGATTAATATAGATCCATTACAAATACCATTTCTTGGGATAAGTATCTCAAAAATTCCAATTCCTTATCCGTCATTTTACGATAGTATTGCAGTACAAGTAACCAAATTCTTTATTTACCATGAACTGCCAGCCAATACTAAGATAATAATAATAAACTTATTTGATCCAATATATGCGTCGCTTTATGTTTAACTTTACCTCGCACTATTGACCTCGCTTCCCCTCATAATTAGAGAAACTTGGGCTTTTTTAGCTCCGGGACTATATAAACATGAAAAGAAAATCTTTAAGCTAACCATGATTCCAGCATTTCTACTTTTCTTCTCTGGTTCTCTATTTGCGTTTTTGATACTAATCCCCTTAATGTTTGACATGATATCATTTTATACCGAGTCTTTAGGTCCTGCCGTAGAACCTACCATAAGTTTAAGTTCGTTCATATCTACAACTTTCCTATTAATGGGGTCGTTAGGACTAGCATTTGAGATGCCACTGATAATGATTGGTTTAGCTCACCTAAGAATAGTTAAGGCTAGTACTTGGAGGAATTATTGGAGATGGGGAGTTCTGGTATCCTTTATAATTGCATGGATAATATCACCAGGTACAACTGGTGGCGTTATGAAAACAATAATAGGATTATCACTATCGAGCCTATACTTTTTAGGAATGGGAATCTCTTTCTTAGTAGAGAGGAAAAGGGAATCTTAAGTTATAAATAGTAGTTATCTTTATAATCAACACTAAAGATATTTACCAGTGTGGAGAACTCGGAATCGATATTAAACGCTCTAAAGGAGATATTTAACGTGGATCTTAGCAAATACTGGAATGAAGCTGAAGAAATAAACAATGGGATTAAGCGGGTTTTAGGGAATAGTTTTAGATATGCGCTAAGTGAAACCAAGAGATATGTCCTCTATTCGATAATAAAATACTACAATCCAGATATAGTAATTGAAACTGGCGTTGGTCCAGGTGTATCAAGTACAATAATCCTCTCTGCCCTGGAGAGAGGTACGCTACACTCCATTGATGTAAGGGAGACTTTAGAGAATGGAAAACAAGTAGGATTTCTAGTCCCGGAACAGTTAAAGAGTAAATGGAAGCTATACATAGGAAGGAGCAGAGATATCTTACTTGATCTATTAAAGAAGTTAGGTAAGGTTGATATTTTTCTTCATGATAGTGAGCACACGTTTGAGAACGTAACTTTTGAGCTGAATATTGCTTGGGATTACTTGAGAAATGGTGGAATATTGCTTATAGATAACCTAGATTTCACTGAAGCACCTTATTATTTCACTAAACAGAAAGGGGTAAAATTATATGAGCTAACAAATGAGACTGGAGGTCTTGGGATTATAATTAAGAGTTGAAAATAGATAAATATTTAAGTTTAATAATGTACAAAAAATACTGATGATGTTAAATAGAACTAAGGTATCTGGTTATCTCATATTAGTGGGTGTATCACAATTTTTACTATTTTTTATAATATCGGAAATCTTATACCCAAATTATTCAGTCAAATATAACTATATTAGTGACTTAGGAGTTGGAAAAACTGCAATAATATTCAACACATCCATAGTCATAATGGGAATACTAGTCATAATAGCCTCAATACTACTAAGGGCAAACTACTCACCATTAGTCTTTTTAGTAGGGCTAGGAGCAGCATTAGTAGGTATATTTCCGGAGAATACTGGGCTACCTCATTTGATTGCCTCATTAATAACTTTTCTTTTCGGAGGGATAGGTGCATTAGTTACTTCCATTAAGAGGAATTACTTTTGGGGAATACTGGGTATAGCAACATTAGTTTCACTAATTCTATTCATTCTTAAGGATTATGGATCTTTAGGGCCAGGTGGTTTGGAGAGGATGATAGTTTATCCAGAAATAATATGGGGAATAAGCTTCGCAACGTATTTAACACGTTAATTGTAGGCATAGAAATTATAATTTAGACGACTATTAATGATATTAATGTAAAAATGTTAACAAGAGAAGCTTTATATTCTCTTATAAGAAATGTAGAAATGAAATGAGTTTCAAATTTGAGGATATAAAAAACATATTGCAAAATCCTTCAATTAAGAGATTTAAAGTTAGTGTGAGGAAAGCAGTAAATTTTTCTGAGAGCAATACCTTCCAATCAATATCGAAGACAACAGTAAAGGAGGGGACTAACTTTGAAGGTATGTGGATTAAGTGCATTAAGGAAAGATTAGAATGCGATGTAGTAACAGAAAAAGGGGATCTATATATAATTAATTTTAAAGATAAAATAATAATAAAACTTGAATATATTTAACTATAACTTATATGCCAATACTTTATACTTACCATCTTCCAACGAGTTAATTTTAACCTTAACTTTATCACCTATCTCCACATCACTTGCGAAATTACAATATATCTTAAATCCCTCCTCTAATTCCACGATTCCGTATATGGAAGTATCGTTTTTCCTAAATATCTTAGTCCACGAGAAAACCTTACCTATTCCACTACTTCTTAGAACCTCTAAATCTCTTGATCCACATTTAGGACACAAATTCCTAACGTAGAAGAAAGTATTCATACACTTCCTGCATCTAATATATGGTAAATATCCACTCTGTACTATTTTATCATAAGTGGAATATATTTCTTCTAACCTCATTTCTTCTCACCTAATACTAAAGATACCGAATGAGACCTATTCCACCCACCAATTCCATTTAGGAATACAACGTCAGTACCCTTAACCTGATGGCCATCTGCCATATCGTTTAATTGAAGTAAAGCTTCTTCTAAAATAACACCACCACTCATGTAAGCGGGTTGACCAGTATTCAAACTACCACCCCCAGTATTAATGGGAACATCACCCTTGAATGTGGTATCATGATTTTCAAAGAACGAACCTCCCTTACCCTTTTCCGCTAAGCCAATATCCTCAACTTGTAGCATAACGGTAATGGTAAATGAATCGTAAAGCTCAAAAGCGTCTATCCTTCCATTTAATAATCCCTTAGAACTCTCAACAGCTGGAGTATATACTATCTCATCTAGCTCTGTAGGCATAAAAGGCCAATGAGCCTCTCCATATCCCAAGATGTCTATATTTGTAAGGGCTGACTTGCTGCCTCTCTTACTTACCACAAAAACGTGAAAACCATCTATAGGGTAAACTATCTCAAGAAGATGCAAAGGATAAGATACTAGTGGAGATTTCAAAACTTGCTCTATAGTTAGCGGATCTTTAAACATGGCCTTACTGTTTTGCATTGCGTTAAACCTTTGCCTAACTGCTATTAAGGCCCTTTGTTCGTCCGTACTTTTAAAGAGGTACTTATGCCTATTGGCTACCAGTGCGTAATCTGATACTGGGTTTAGATCGTTAAGTCCTCTGAAAAGCCTATCAAATGGTGTTAGAGATACGTTAGGGTATGCCTTATCTATTGCATCCACGGTAACTCCCTTATTTCTCAGTTCTGTAGCTTTTCCGCCTACTATACATAAGATTGTTTCACCTTCTCCAGCCTTAATTGCCTTATATGCCCTGTGTATCATACTTAAGGCTGAAGCTCCTCCATAATCAAAGATTTGAGTGAATTTAGGTCTTATTCCAAGATATTGGGCCACTTGGTTTGTGAAAAAGTGGGAATTAGCGTAACCGTCGAAGGTTCCTGGCAAATATGTAAGATATATTCCATCTACGTAATTCTTGTCTAAACCTGCCATTTCTAATGCAGAAAATACAGTATCCGCTAATAATTCAAAGGTTGACCCTTCATACTTTTTGTAGAGACTGCTGGCGAAACCAGTTATCACAACACCAAACCCCCGGTAACTCCTATTACCTCTCCCGTTATGTAGGATGCTTCTTCAGAGGATAGGAAAGCTATTAGATTAGCTACCTCTTCTGGACTACCAACTCTACCCATTGGTATTCTCTCTATAATTTTTTGTCTAACCTTCTCTGGAACTGCCCTCGTCATTGGAGTATCAATGAAACCTGGAGTTATGGCGTTTACGGTGATGTTATATTTAGCCAATTCCCTTGCTAGAGTTTTCGTGAAGCCTATAACCCCAGCCTTAGCTGCTGAATAATTAGCTTGTCCAATATTCCCCAACCAACTCATTGACGACATATTTATTATTCTTCCGTAGTTTCTTCTTATCATTCCATCAACAACTTGTTTAGTCATATTGAACATACTATATAGGTCGACTTTCATTACCTCATCCCACTGTTCAAAAGTCATCTTAACAAATAAGGCGTCCCTATTTATCCCCGCATTGTTTACTAAAATATCTACGTAATCTATTCCTAGGATCTCAGTAGCTTTTTGATAGAACTCCTTAGCTGAATTGAAATCCCCCACATTTACATAAAGGGGAAGGACTTTAGAACTTGTCTGTTGGGTGATTTCATTCACGACGTTTTTAAGTTCCTCTAATTTCACATCGCC
This sequence comes from Sulfolobus islandicus Y.N.15.51, assembly GCF_000022485.1. Taxonomy (NCBI): domain Archaea; kingdom Thermoproteati; phylum Thermoproteota; class Thermoprotei; order Sulfolobales; family Sulfolobaceae; genus Saccharolobus; species Saccharolobus islandicus. The sequence goes on from NC_012623.1 coordinate 488,107, forward strand.
GTTGACAATAGTTTCAGATAAACCGTGAATTTTATGTCATTTGATATCATTTAACATTCCTAGCTCTTCTCATGAAAGTTTATAAATTTTGTAGTTACATACTAAAATGTAGAAGAGAGCCCTACAGTGAACTCGATGAGCAATGTGAGGGGGAGGATGGGTTCGATGAGGCTCCCCATGTCCTCGAGGGGAGTGGTTTAACTACCGCTCCCGTAGACGGCATGGGGAGCCGGACAAGGGGAATGAGGACGAGAGGTTGAATACAAATTCATGAAACCTCAATGAAAGTCCGACCCCTAAAACTACGGTAGCTCCCAGACTCGCTAATTTGAACGCTATGGCCCTTCCTATTCCACTAGCACCTCCAGTTACAATGGCTATTCTCCCGCTTAAATCACAGAATTTACGCATATAAGAAGAAAACGTGAGAAAGGTATTAAAACATTAGACTTTACAAATATCGTTTCACTATTTATCCTCGCCATAAGGAGCAAAACTTTTAGTTATAAATCTTCGTATTGCTATGGATATATGGGAAGGTGCCTTTGAGCCTTCCAACTGTTCCTTAAGTTCCGAATAGATGAGGGAAACCTTAGCAGTTTGGAGCTAAGAAGACATATTGTAATGTCTGCAAACATAGTTATAGCTCCAAGTTAATTGTTTCCCTTTTAATATACTGCACCAAGCGCTATATTCAACGGGTTACTTCAAGGATTACAACATATATTTAAACATTTGTAATTGAGATTAAATGCGACTAGGAAAGTATTAGAAGACCATACCTCATCAAAAATTAATTAAAATGACGTTTAAATTTCAGAACAAATTATTGGGAGTTTATAAATAACTGGCTCAAAATTTTCCTCAACCCATTTCTTATATGCCTATCTAAAGTTACCTTAGTTACTCCAAACATCTCAGCCAATTCTTCTAATCTGACTCTTTTAGGGTATTCGAAGAACCCTAGTCTAATTGCAGTTGTGAGTCTCTCCCTTTCTGTAGGAGTTAAAGAGTTAATTATAACTAGATCATTTTTATATCATTTACCTTAGTTTTTTCCATATCAATATTTTCTACCTTAACGTCTATTCTCTTCAGACCGTGCGATATATTTGAGAGAATTTCCTCTTCTCCAAAGAAATACGCATACCATTCCTCTATTCCATTACTTATGGATAAGTTTGTTATGACTGCGTTATTTTCTATCATGACTTTTGTAACCGAGTTGTCAAAATTTTTAAAATAATACAATAAGGCCACTTTGCTAGATCTTGGTCTATCTATGTTAGCTACTTTTATATTATTGCCATCTCTTCATATTAATTGTTGATATGAAATCTGAAAGTTCGTTTTTATCATTGGAGTAAATCTCAGCTATTTCGAAAATTGAATTCTTAGTTATCAGTGGAAAGAGATACATTACCTTGGCCTTTACTTTGAAATCAGACGTCTTATAAGTCCAACACGAACCGTGCTTAATATCAAGCTTGACTTTATAAACATGCATCAAGTCTTTATATATCTGCTGACGTAAATATATTTATATTATTATTGTGATAGTATCAATTACTAACTCGCTATTGGATTTTAACGAAAAACTTCATTAGTATTATAAAAAGGAATCACTTAACCATATTAAGTGAATACACTTGATCGATAAACTCCTTTATAACTTCAAGATACTTATCCTTTTCCTCCCACATGGCCATATGGGAGCTATTCTCGAAAATGACAAGTCTAGATCCCTTAATATTTTTATGAATAAGCTGAGCTACATTAACAGTTACTTCATCGTATTTTCCCACGGTTATTAGAGTAGGAACAGTTATTTTATACAATTGCTCAGTAACGTCCCAATCCTTTATTGTTCCAATGATAGTAAACTCGTTCGGACCATTCATTATTTCATACGTCCTCCTTTTTTCTATGTACTGGAAAGTCCTTTTAACTGGTTCCGGCATTTCCTTAAGTCTCAATAGATGTTGACTATAGAAGAAGTTTACGGCATCTAAATATTCTGGGTTTTTGAAATCACCTAAACTTTCATATCTCTTTATAATTGTCTTGTACTTATCTGGTAATTCCTCAATTAATCTCCTCATCTCTTTAACGGTATAGGGAACACTTGATAGTCCACTACTTACAATAAGACCTCTTAAAAACTGTTGATACTTAAGTGCATAAGCTATTGCCAACGCTCCACCGTAGGAGTGTCCCAATAATACAATCTTATCATTGCCGAAAACTTGCTTTCTAAGTTCCTCTAATTCCTCTAAGCCGTGATCTATGGTATAATCAGAAGTATCTTTAGGGTCGTCGGACCTACCGCAACCAAATTGGTCATAAAATAAGACGTTAATTCCGTAATTTGACAAGTCAGCTAAAGGTATTAGGTAATCATGAGAACCTCCAGGACCGCCATGCAAAGTGACCAAATTCCCATTACTACCCTTTACTCTATACATCTTATAGTATATGTTTATTCCAAAGATTCTCTTATAACCTTCCTCCACATTTATAGAATAACCTTTCATAGTGATAAAATAGTATGACAAGATGATAAAAAACCTTGACTTGCAACTTTGAATTAAGATGATATGAGAAAAAAGAATTAATTACCAGCCTTCGTATACTGTCTTCTCCTTAAGGTAGAACTCTAAAGCATCTTCTCCCATCTCTTTCCACGTAGTGGCTCCAGAATTCTTAAAACCACCAAATGGTGCTTGCAATTCCAGTCCGACTGTTGGCTTATTAACCTTTATAACTCCTGCCTCTACCCTACTAACGAACTCGTTAATCGCCTTGATATCGCTTGCGACTATTCCAGCTGTATGTCCATAGTCTACAGCGTTAACTAGCCTTATAGCCTCATCTAAATCTTTTGCCTCAGTGACACTAAGTACTGGACCGAAAATCTCTTCTTTAAATAGCCTCATATCAGATGTGACTCCTTCGAAAATTGTAGGTTCTAGGAAATATCCCTTCCCTGGTATTATATTTCCACCATAAATTAGTTTTGCTCCCACATTCTTTCCGTATTCTATATATTCTAAGTCTTTCTTAAATTGACCTTCATCTACAACTGGACCCATATCAACATCTTCAGTACCCGGTCCTACTCTCCACTTCTTAACTCTTTCTAGTAGTCTTTGTTTAAATTGAGTATATACATCCTTGTTAATTATTAACCTACTAGTTGCAGTACATGATTGACCAGTTAGTCCAAATCCTCCTCTTACGGCTAATTCAGCAGCTAACGTTAAGTCAGCGCTCTTATCCACATATAACGCGTTTTTACCTCCTAGCTCTAGTTGAATTCTTGTCATTCTATTTTTATTTCCTACGAGTTTGTAAATTCTCTTACCTACCTCGGTTGATCCAGTAAATGATACTGCAGCTATATTATCATCACTTACTATGGTATCTCCGACTTCACTTCCCTTACCAACTACTAAATTCACGACACCCTCTGGCAATCCAGCTTTAGACAATACTTCTACCAATTTGGCTACCATTAACGGTGTTTTCGTCGCTGGTTTTATTATTGCAGTGTTACCCGCAGCCAAGGCTGGAGCCAATTTCCATACTGGTATTGATAATGGGAAATTCCACGGCGTAATTAAAGCTACTACGCCTAAAGGTTCCTTTACTGTAAATATCCTAGTATTAGGATCTGCTGAAGGAAGCGTTTTCCCAGATATCTTAAATGCTAATGCTCCATAAAATTTCAGTAAATTATAACTTCTTGTCACTTCAAACATACTATCCTTGAGAGTCTTACCCTCCTCTAATGTCATCAATAGCGCAAACTCTTGGGCTTCTTGTTCCATTAATTCCCCTGCCTTAAGTAATATTGAGCCTCTTTTAGGTGCTGGAGTCCTTGACCATTCGTCGAATTTGGCTACAGCCTTGTTTATAGCTTCTTTAACGTCATCTTTTGTATATAATCTTATCTTAGCTAATACGTGATCCTTATCAGCCGGATTAATATCAAGGTATTCTTCCCCACTGCCCTTAATCCACTTGTCAGCCAATCCCTGATACGATTTCATACTAACTATATCACCTTAATGGTTTTTATTTTGGTATGCTAACATGTTTACTACCAACTTTATTATATGCTAAATGCATTTTTATCATGATGAAATTATTTAGAGTTGTAAAAAGAGGATATTATATAAGTTATGCAATATTAGATAATAGTACAATAATAAGGTTAGATGAAGATCCAATTAAAGCTCTGATGAGGTATTCGGAAAATAAGGAAGTCTTAGGAGATAGAGTTACTGGAATAGATTATCAGTCTCTGCTAAAGAGCTTTCAGATTAACGATATTAGAATAACAAAACCAATTGACCCTCCAGAAGTTTGGGGATCTGGAATATCGTACGAAATGGCCAGGGAGAGATATTCTGAAGAGAATGTAGCAAAAATATTAGGTAAGACGATCTATGAAAAAGTGTATGATGCTGTTAGACCAGAGATATTCTTCAAGGCTACTCCAAATAGATGCGTGGGACATGGTGAGGCAATAGCGGTGAGAAGCGATTCCGAGTGGACACTTCCAGAGCCAGAATTGGCCGTAGTATTAGACTCCAATGGTAAAATCTTAGGCTATACCATAATGGACGACGTTTCTGCCAGAGATTTAGAGGCTGAAAATCCTCTCTACTTACCACAGTCTAAGATATACGCTGGTTGTTGTGCCTTTGGGCCAGTTATTGTTACCTCCGATGAGATTAAGAACCCATATAGTCTTGATATCACTTTGAAAATTGTGAGGGAAGGTAGAGTGTTTTTTGAGGGATCAGTGAATACAAACAAGATGAGGAGGAAAATTGAGGAGCAAATACAATACTTAATTAGGGATAACCCAATACCGGACGGGACGATTCTAACTACAGGTACTGCAATCGTTCCAGGAAGAGATAAGGGGCTTAAAGATGAGGACATCGTGGAAATAACTATAAGTAATATTGGGACACTCATAACTCCAGTTAAAAAAAGAAGAAAAATAACTTAGTTTTTATTATTATTAAAATTAACTACTGTACACTCTATTGTGGATTCTCTTCTAATTCTTCCACATCTGCTAATTTGTATGTCCTTGTATCATAACCTATTATTAACCCTACTATTCCTGTTAATACACCATAAATTGCCAAACCTAATGTCAAGGAAACTGGGTTATATGTGATACCAACAATTCCTATTAGCAATCCTATAAAAGCAGCCAATTTTACCCAGAAATATCCCCATCCCGCAGCAGTACCTCTTTCTTTGGCTCCAAAAAATGCATTTATGGATGTCATCCCTTGACTGGCTGGACCTATGACATGGAAGAAGTAAAATAGGAAAGAGAACACTACAAAATATATTAGTGGTAAGTGATAAATATACGTAAGTGCAATTAACCCTACTGAAATTCCCTCACCTATTGCTCCTATTACATATTGTGATTTAGTACCAATTTTAGGTGTTAGCCATGCTGTCAAATAGCCACCTATTACGCCTCCGGCATATAGGAATGCAGAAGCTACTATTGAGGCAAGTGGCCCAGCCAGTTTTAGCGCTACTAATATATAAGGTACATAAAAACCAAATGTATAGAATATGAATCCTTGTTCAAAGTTACCGTTAAAGGAATAGACCAGCTCCCTCCATTTACTCGCTCTAAATATACTAAAGGCACTCCTTACTCCTCTAGCTGGTGCCCTTAATTGCAAATCTACGTCTGGGACCTCTGGCAAATCTATTCCGTAGGTCTGTTTCAATATTTTCTTGGCAGTAGCTAATCTACCTTGGTATGCTAACCATAATACCGATTCTGGAATCCTACCTCTTAGTAGTAATATTACTAAAGCTAGAACACCTCCAACTATCATAATAATTCTCCATAATAAGGGAGATGTCAATGAGTGAACTGTAAAGAAGAATGGAACTACCATTAAAGCTATGGTAACCTCGTACATGATATACCATTGTATTTGCCATAGATTCGACCAAAATAGTCTCTGTTTTTTCTCTAAATACTCGAATATATAAGCAAAACCTGTTGCAGTATCAGCCCCTAAAGCGAAACCTAATAAGCCTCTAAAGATTGATAATTCTAAAATGTTAGTAGATAATCCTCCCAAGATTGCCATACCCGTAAATAATATCATGTTAAGTATGAACATGTTCCTCCTACCAATACGATCGTTTAGCCAACCGCCAACCACTGCACCTATAATAGCACCTAATTGTACTGCACCTATAGCCAAGGAAATTAAAACAGATGGTACAGAAGAGAAAGTGCTCTTAAGGGATGCAGTACCAAAAGTCATACTTGCGAAGTCATAGGCATCTAGCCAGAGACTAGCTAATGCTAAAATTACTATATATCTTGAGGTTATATTTTTTGTATTCAAAACCGTATCATATATCTTTTTGATACCCCTATCTATTTCTTCTTTAGAGTATTGTGACATACTCTCTCCATCAGAATAATCATACATTAAGTGCTTTGTGGATTAGTTGAATTTTCTTAGATCTTAAGCTAGGAGAAGTAAAATAAATTCTAAATCTTATGTTGAGTTAAAATTTAGCTATACGTTCCTATTGAGAAAAACTGAAGAATTCCACAAAGCATACATTAAGGAAATATTTAAATAGATAGCTTTACCAGTAAAGATTCTTACTATCCTTTATTTTTGTAGAAACATAGCTTGATTTTTATGGGGATAGCTTTACTCACTAAATCCTTATTAGTTCCTAGCTGATAAAATATTCTTCCTAGTTAAATCTACTTTATTTATTATAAATAAATTCTACTAGATCTATACCTTCCTATTTTCAATTATATCTCCAAGAGATTAATTTAAATATATCTTGTATAGTTACATATTTATAGTAAATAGTAAACTTTATTAATAATGGGAAGAAAGAATTTCTTATGGGAGGAAGGGAAATAAGCACTGGGCAAGTAATTAAGGTAGCTGTAGGTACTTCCCTAGGTACTACAATAGAGTGGTACGATTTCTTCCTATATGGGTATGCTGCCTCACTAATATTTCCGAAACTGTTCTTCCCACCATCATACAATCCACTAACGGCTCTGCTAGTATCCCTATCTACCTATGCAGTGGGATTTGTGGCAAGGCCAGTAGGTGCGATGATATTTGGACATTTAGGAGATAAATTAGGTAGAAGAACAGGATTGCTGTGGGATTTAATACTAATGGGTATAGGAACTGGGATTATAGGTTTCCTACCAGGATATTCACAAATAGGTTTTCTGGCCTTAACAATAGCTACAATCAGTAGAATTCTACAAGGAATTGGTGTTGGTGGTGAATGGGGAGGAGCAACTACCTGGTTAACTGAATACGCTGCGAAATCAAGATGGAGAGCATTTTGGGGAAGCTGGGTCCAACAAGGTGTTCCCATAGGATTATTATGGGCTTCCGCGATACTAGGTCTTTTTGCAACATTTCCTAGCAGTTCACCTCTAGCTTTGTTGAATTACGGATGGAGAATAGCTTTTTGGATTGGAGCCATTGCAGCTGTCATAGGTATAGTTATAAGGCTAGCATTACTGGAGAGTCCATTATTTGAAAGAGTCATAGAAAAAGGAGAAGTTTCAAAAATACCATCCATAGAAGTTTGGAGGAAATACTGGAGTAAGATACTCTTACTGGCAGCTTCGTGGGCAGCTCAGAATGCAGGCTTCTACTTATATTCAGTTTATTCAGTAACCTTTCTTGCTGGAATAGGTTTCCCAAAGAGTCTAGGTCTCTTAAGCGTAACGGTCTCTGCGTTGATAGGCATATTCATAACGGTATTATTTGGAATTTTAAGCGATAAAATAGGGAGAAGATTAGGAATGATGATAGCGTTTGGATTTGGCTTAGCCTTTAGCTTCCCATACGTTTTACTGCTATTTTCAAAATCATTTTCAATAATATTGTTAGCACAAACACTCATGGTAGTAGCAGTACTAGGATCTTACGCTATAATTCCGGCTTTCTTCGCTGAGAATTTCCCTACAAAATATAGGTATTCTGGTACCGGATTGTCTTACCACATGGCAGCGCCATTTGCTGGTGGACTTGCTCCAATAATAGTTGCCGATCTAGTAGGAGAGAAATATTTAGTAAATTGGTGGGCCTTTGGTGCGGTGTTCGCGGCTTACTTCATTATATCACTAATTGCGCTAGCTGTACTTAAAGAGACTAAAGGGAAGGAAATGGATTAACACTGTAAAAATCCCTCTTTCAATTCATTATTTTTTGATAACCACTCCAATACAATTTCCCTATTTTTCTTACTCAAGTAAATGAAGTTTCTGCATAATATTTTACCTAGTTCTGATGTTAACTTATTATTTAAAGAGAGAAGTTTGAACAAGTCAAAGTCGTTTATCCTTCTCCCAATCTGTTCTATAAATAATTTTAAATATTGTTCACGCTTAATCATTAACTCTAATACCTTCTCTTTATTGTCGAAAAAGAATATTGCATTGAAAGTAGTTAGAAGTCCATTGGCGAAGTTATCGTTAGATAAGGCTAAATCCAAAACCCTATCTTGATCTTCCTTCTTTAATTCATAAGCCTTACCCCTAATGAAACCAATGAAGCTTCCCAAAGATTCGCTTATACCCTCTCCAAACCCACGTGCGAAATCGGGGTTTCCTTGAGCTATATTAAAGGCAAGACTCTTTAAATCCTCAGTCAAATACGCTAAGGAATTTCCGAAATTTCTACCCAAAACTTTAGACAATTCTAAATCACTCTCTCCTATTTTAATTATTATATCAAAGAACTCGTCCTCTAGTAATGAAAGATCAATCGATGACAGAAAGCCTTTAGCGAATTCCTTATCTTTTTTCACCTTTTCTATGACCTTCCTCTTCCAGTGATACGATAAGTTTTGAAAGCCTTTCCCTATACCTACACTAATACTTGAAAAATTGAGTAATTTTTCCTTCATTTTATCATTAACCTCGTAAAGTCTATAACCAATTATCTCGTCAATTTCCTTAATTTTGTTCAAAAAATTTTCAATATTATCTACCTTGTTTAGGTTCACTGATTGTAAAAACTCATAGAGAAACATCGAGTTATCCTTAAATATATCTAATATTTGCCTCCTAATCTCAAAAGGTAATTTATCGAATTGCCTTGCAATATTACTCCCCACATTTGGGATATGCTTTATTTGGGCTACGTTAACAGCCAATATCTTCATGATATCTGGATATTTGTAAAGTTCCAGATTTGCTAATAATTCCATTGCCATTACTGGGCTTAAATTTCCCAAATAGAGTATCAAATCCCTATCTAATTCAATCCCATCCATTCCTTTTGCTATTCCTCTACATAAGCTTTGATAATAGTCACACGACTTAACGAGTGCTTTCAGCGTCTCCTTATCAATTCTACTTACAACCTTTCCTATACCTAAACCTAACTGATAGAAGTTAACGTCCCTATCCAGTCTATTCCAATTATCGGCAGTTAATATTTGAATTAGTGCCTTAGCGTAGTCGGTAGGAAGGTTAGAAAGTAAATCTCCTATTCTCTCCATAATAGGAAGTTTTAGTTATTGGGATAAAAAAGAATTCACGACTTGCACTTGTACTCTTCAAACACTCCATCTCTAATTGTATAACCTAATCCCGGTCTATCCGGAACGACTAAGTGGCCATTGTCAATTTCAATGCTTTCCTTGAATATTTTGTCTCTTAAGTCATTTTTCCTTAGATGCATCTCTATCCAAGGCGAATTTAACGCCGCAGCTACATGCAAATTGCCAATAAGCGATATACCCCCTGCAGAATAATGTGGGATTAACGGATATCCCATTACCTTGGCCATATTCCCTATTTTCATCATCTCAGATATTCCTCCTGTCCACATTACATCTGTTTGCACAATATCGACTGCCCTCTTCCTCATTATCTCGTAAAATTCCCACCTAGTATAAGCAGTCTCGTAGCCTGCTATTGGAACTTCCAACTCCTCTGCTAGTCTGGCACTTAGATCAAGATAATCAGTTTGAATTGGCTCTTCAAAGAACCATATCCCCAATTTCTCTAACCTTCTTCCCATTTCCAATGCTTCTTCAAACGTGTAAACGTTATTAGCATCCACAGCTATTTTAACATCCTCTCCAACCACTTCCCTTATGGCCTTGAGCCTCTCGATATCTTCCTCCATACTTTTAGCACCAATCTTTACCTTAATTCCCTTAAATCCCATTTTAACGTAGTACGCTTCCTCATCTCTAAGTTTTTCAAGATCCTTCTTTTCGGAATAGTAACCTCCAGTTATATACGCTCTTACTTTCCTTTTGCTACCTCCAAGTAATTTATAAATTGGTTTCTTCGCCTTTTTCCCCATTATATCCCATAGGGCAGTATCTACACCACTAATACCAGCTATGGCTATTCCTCTTCTACCAAACCTTAAGGTAGCTTTATACATTTTATCCCATAAGTACTCAATGAGTTCCTCGTCTTCCTTAAGGAGCAACGGTTTCAATATTTTCTCTATTGTAACTTGAACTGCATCTGAACATCCGTAAGCCAACGACTCACCATAACCTACATAACCGTCAGAAGTCTCGATTTCAGTTACTACAATCTCCATTGGGTGCTCCGCTAACCCCTTAATTGCTAACGCATCCCTTTCATCGTTTATCCCTTCGTAACATAACTTATACGTTCTAATATCCTTTATCATGATAGTAAATAGCCAATTATACTTATAAACATCAATCCTAACAAGGTAAAGTTTGAGAGAAATTAATAAGTACTTTTGCAGATTTTATTTTTCATGAAGATTATAAGAGACCCAATCCACGGTTACATTGAGGTTGAGGATTTCATATTGCAAATTGTTTCTACTGAAATATTTCAGAGGTTAAGACATATTACACAAACTGGTTTAGCTTACCTAGTCTACCCTGGAATGAGACATACCAGATTTGAACACAGTTTAGGAGTTATGCATTTAGCTAAGGAACTTACCAGATACATTAAGATAAATTCTGAGCAATATACCGAGTTAGATTTCATTAATGAGGAGTATTTGAAACTAGTAGGCTTGTCAGGATTACTTCACGATATAGGACATCTACCCTTTTCTCACACTTTTGAAAACGCATTATCCTTAGCTAAAGAGGTTTATGGGATTAACGTGGAATATTATGGTAAGAAAACTCATGTAATATTTGGGAATAGAGTTATAGACTATTACTTGGGTAATTTCCTGGACAAGCTGTCTAAGAATTATGATGTTGTGAACTTTGTGCAAAGAGTAATATCCTCTACTCCAAGGACTAAAGAGGAAAGTCTAGCCTCACTAATAATTTCAAGTCCCTTAGATGCGGATAGAGGAGATTACTTGCTAAGAGACTCTTATTTTGCTGGTGTTGGGTATGGAAACTTCGACATTGAGAGGATAAAGAGATCCTTAATTTACGTTAATGGAAAGTTAGCAGTATTGAAAAAGGCCATACCAGTGGTTGAGCAATTCCTCTTGGCTAGGATGTATATGTATGAGACCATTTATTTTCACAGTGTGGTAGGATTATATAATGCAGTACTATCTCACGCAGTTGCTAAATTGATGCAAAAAAAACTTATACCTGATATCACTCCCGAAAACTACTTAAAGCTGAATGACGTTCTAATCATGTCTAAATTAGATGAGGCTGGGAAGGAATTCTTCAACTCCATAATCTATAGAAAGGGCTTTAAGAGATATAAGAAAGATATAACCGGTAACTGTTATGAAACGCTAGAGAAGAAAAGAAAAGAAATAAACGAGATAATGAGGGAGAATAATGGATTAATATTATATCACGATTTCTACGATGTACCATATAGCGAGGATGAAATATTTGTTTATGATGACGACGAAATAAGACCGTTAAGTAACGAGTCTAAAATTGTCTCATCCCTAAGTATTATTAAAAAGGGTATCATAGGCTACCACGAGAGCGTAGAGGATAAAATTAAAAAAATCCATGAAATTTTACGAGAATGCTCTCTTTAAGGTTATCTCCCATGAGCATTTGAGAAAACTCGTTCACGTAGAAATTATATTATTGTCAAAAATAAATCTCACCCTATTCTATACTAGCTGGTATTCCCTCCCTCACCTTAACTTCGTTTAGTTTAGAGTCTTTAACATATAATAATGTACCATCTGCCCTAGGAATCACTACGTTATTACTAGCTATTACAGTAAACGGTGGTAAAATGTATTCTCTTAAACCTATAACTTTGTTACTCTTCGGAAAAGTGATAGCGATCTCTACGTCGAGCTCTTTTAGCTTAACATTAAAGTTACCTACTCCAAATTCCCCAGAAAATACCTTGTAATAGTAATAGTCCTCATTATTATATTCTTCCTCTACATCTTCATCGTTTAGGTTAAAGAATGCAATAGCGTTATACCCTTTGACCTTACTCCTCATCTTCAACAAAACCTTTTCTCTTAATGGATCTTTGAACAATAAATCCTCAGTTATTAACCCTGGCTCATCCACTCTAACAACCTCACCATTTGGAAGAACTACCATTTTTAACAATTCAACGTTCATCTTCTCTGGATGTCTATCCGTAATATAAAGTGGTCCTCCACTGAAAACCCTTGCAACTAAGTGAACCTTTGCATAAGGATCATAAGACATGAACATGTCATAATCTGGATAAACTATATGAGAGATCACTAAGGAGTTGTACGCATTGAACATAACGTGAAGTTTCGCTCCGTCCTTCCAGAAGGGTACGTAGTCAATAGAATTCCTCATCACATTACTATAGAAATAATTGCAATAATTCTCTGGGTTCATCGACATGCAATTTATAACATCTTTCCCTACTGCATATTGCAAAGCAAGTTGAACATTCCTACTAGCTAGACCTATTGGGAACCCATCATATAGCGCGTGAATTACCCATTGATTATCAACTTTAACAAGATCAAAATCCCTTAAGATATTTCCATCAAAGTCCTTATAGAAATCTATTGCATCCTCAAGATTTGGAGGAGGTACATAACTATTGAGGAAATTGGTAAAATGTCCCTTTACGTCGAGTGACTTCATAAACTCTTGAGTCATTCCTCCCCAATGGGTGTTTATTGTATGCCATAAACCAACGTACTTAACGCCAATTGACTTTAACGAGCTTACAGTATTTCTGAAGCCACTTGGGAACTTCTTATTATCTGGCTTCAAACTCCTTATTGCCCTGTCGTTATTTTGGTCTTGCCATCCATCATCAATTATTACCCAACTCAATCTTACACTTTCCATTATCCCCTTTACTACTTTGATTAAATTTTCCTCATTAAGGTCCTTAGTTAAAAACGCGTTCCAACTACACCACCCTAGCCCACTCATGACCTTATGTGGTAAGTCCTTTTCCTTTCTTAGCTTGAAGGTATGAGTTTCCTTAGATGCAATACTAATTGCATTCTCAATTGCCTTATATGGATTATCCGAAGTACCTATAGAGAGGAAATAGCTCTTCCTAATTTCCTCAGCATTAATACCAGAGTAGATTTTAACTGAATCGTTAAAGAGATACGCCGTAACGCAATTGTTGGAAAGTGTAAATAAAGACTGATAAGAATTTCCACTCTTGACTAATGCGAAAACACTGTAATCTGGAATTGTGTTGAAGACGGGATAAAGCCAACATGGATAAGTCCTTATGTACTTCTCATGATCTAGACTTCTAATCTCGTATTTAACCTCCTTCGGAGGTTCAGTTACAGGTTCCATATCAATTGCCAATTGGTTATAGTATGCAAAAGCTTTCCCGTAGACTTCTGAATAGATTTGTTGGGTTGTAAATGAGAGAATTTGATCGGTCTTTAAATCGAGCTTTAACGTAATGGGAAATTTAGATAGTTTCACAAATGACTTTACCTCGATGCTGTATATCTTTCCCTCTTTATTATACTCCTTTGTATGAACCTTAACTATTGCTAAGTTTTCGCAATTTCCGTTACTATCACACCGATATTTATTCCCATTCTCGTCTTCTATCCAAATCATCATAATAATAATCAATATTACATATAAGTACTTTAACTTAACCAGTTAAAACCAAATAAACCTAGTATGTTAAGAGTATATGAAATAAAACTTATAAAGCCTCCAAAAAGATATATCTTAATGGCCGATAGTTACGATCTAAAATACGCTTATAAAGCACTGTTTGTCTTAGCTCCAATAGCCATTGCAGTAATGTACACTGAAGCAATGTTGATACCATCCTTACCTACAATTGCAAATGACTTTAACGTCAATTCGGCAACTGTAAGTTGGATTTTAACTGCATACCTTGTTAGCGGAGTCATCTCAAATCCGATTGTAGGAAAACTAGGCGACATTTACGGAAAGAAACGTATTCTAGTTTACGTAATGATAATCTACACAATTGCAGTCACATTGAATGGGTTTGCACCAAACTTTACCTTGTTCATAATTTTTAGAACTATCCAGGGAATTGGGTTAGGAATGTTTCCATTAGCGTTTAGCCTAATAAGGGAAGAATTTCCGCCACACTTAGTACCTAGAGCCCAAGGTATTGTCAGCGCTATGTTCGGTATAGGTTCGGCAATAAGTTTACCAATAGCTGCTACAGTGGCTCAAGATTTAGGATGGCAATATAATTATCACTTCATAATACCATTTGTGATACTACTGACTTATTTAACATCTAGGGAAATTAGGGAAAGTAAGTACACTAATCCAAACACTAAGATAGATTACGTAGGCGCTTTAGTTTTGGGACTCTCATTGGCCTTAATGACAATAGCCATTTCTGAAGCACCAACGTGGGGTTGGTTATCTCTCGACTTTTTAACCACAGTATTTTTAGGAATATTCCTCTTCTTTGGATTTATATTATATGAAATGAGAACTCCATTTCCGTTAATTTCAATAAACTTGTTAAGGGAGAAAAATGTGTTAGCTGCAAATATAGCTGCATTTGTAGCAGGATTTGGAATCTTCATGGCATATCAAGCAATAACTTATCTCCTTGAACTTCCAAATCCAGTAGGATTTAACCTAGATATTCTGACTACTGGACTGCTAATGTGGCCTGTGTCATTAATGCAGATGATAGGAGCCTTACTATCCTCTAGACTTATACTGAGGACTGGTACTAAATTTATAGTGGTAATATCATCAATAATTTTATCATTCTTCTATTTCATCCTAGGTTTAACAGCAATAGGAGGATCATCAAATAATCTTGCGACAATAATAACACTCTCCTCCTTAGCTACATTGGGCGCTGCAATGCTTAACGTTGTGTTGATAAATATCTTAACCTTTTCAGTTGAAAGAAGAGTTTTAGGAATTGCAACTGGAATGAATACAGTATTTAGACTCATTGGGGGAGCTTTTGGGCCTTCAATAGCCGGGTCTCTATTATCAACTTACTATCAGTATTTGGTATATCCAGTTACGTTGAATGGACAAGAAACGTTCTTGTCAGTTCAGCTTCCATCTGATTACGCGTTCCAACTCACATTCTATATAGCGTCAATTGCCGGCTTACTGATGGTCATAATAGGGAGCATGACAAGAGATATAAAAATAAGAGGGACTATGGTATCACAAGAATAATCAGCAAGATAACCTATATTTCTCGTCATCCCTCCCTTGTCCCAGCCTTCATCATAAAGAACTTGCTTTTCAAATATTCCAACACTTTAGGAATATTTATTTTCATAGGACATACCTCCCTACAATTACCAGCATGAGAGCAAAGCAAAGCAGGCTTATAATCATTATAAACTACACCACTCCACATTGCGCCCATTGGGCCAGAATAGGGAGGATCTCCCCATTTACCATCTAAAGCCCTATAAACTGGACAATGGAAATGACATCTACCACATCTTATACAGAGTAACGCCTCTCTCAATACCGGATCCTCATTAGCCTTTCTCCTACCATTATCTACTAAAATTAGGTGAAACTCCTTTGGACCGTGAGCTGGAGATACCCTCTTTTGCTCAACATCACCAGTTGATGAAGGACCAGAAGTAACGTTTATATAAGTTGGAGGATATAAACCAGCGTAGGCTGCTTGAACTAAAACCTCATACATTGCGTACTCCAGGTTCGGCAAAATCTTCTCCACACCAGTAATGGAAATGTGGACTGGGGGAACTACGCTACTCATCCTTATATTGCCCTCATTCTCGACTAAAACAATAGAACCTGCATCTGCAGCTACTGCATTAGCTCCAGTAATTCCTATGTCAGCTGTCAAGAACTTCTGCCTTAAAAACTCCCTAGCAACTCTCACAATATCCTCATGTTTATCTCCCGGATCTATACCTAACTTCTCCTTTATCAACTCCCTTATTCTCTCCCTAGTCATGTGGACTGCGGGGGCAATTATATGTGATGGAGGCTCATCAGCGAATTGTATAAGTAGTTCACCTAAGTCAGTCTCCCAAACCTCATTTCCTATGGACTGCAAATACTTCCTAATTCCCGTTTCATATGCAACCATTGACTTCCCCATAACAACCCTCTTACCACTACCTACAATTTTACCAACAATCTCCTTGGCTTGCTCAGCGTTTTCCACGAAATACGCCTTACCCCCAATCCTCTCTACAGATTTCATGGTCATATCTATGTAGTGGTCTAAATTACTAAGAACCTCTAATTTTCCCTCTCTGACCTTCCTTGCTAAATCTTCTAAATATGGATGTTCCCTTAATACCTTAAATACCCTAGGAACGTTATGCTCTACTCCCCTCTTTATTGCAATATCCCAATCACTCACCACTTATCACCTCAGCGAAATCGTAAGCTTCTACATAAGGAGAAAGATTAGCGTAACAAAATGGACAAGCTAAGAGAACTTTATTGTGAACACTCTTTAGTGCCTCAGCTCTATTTCTCGCTATTTTATCGCTAGCTTCCTTATTTATTGGAGCCAATGGACCTCCACAACACATCGAAGTTTCCTTACCAGTTATCATCTCATCCTCCTTCAACACTATTCCAGAACTCTTAATAACTTCCCTAATGGAATCCCTCATCCCCAGAAACCTTGAATAAAGACAAGAGTCGTGAAATACGAAAGTTCCTTCACCCTTAATCTTAATGTTTTTAATAACTTCAAAATAGTTTACAATCTCCACATTCCATGATGAAGAAAACATCTCCTTTATTCTAAAGAGCGTATAATGAGTATGAGGATCTACCGTAACTATCCTCTTAACGCCATGAGAGTTGAAAAGCTCGATCAATTTCTTAGCGTATTCCCTAAATTCCTCAATCATTCCCATTTCCAGTAAGATTGTACCACTATATGGCTCATCCTCATATAAATAACCGAAATCTACACTAGATTTTAGAACTGAAGTAATATTCCTCAGTATCTTATATGAGCGTGAATCCCTAGGCTTATAGAAGACCTTTAAGATCGATGAAAATCTTTCTATACCCTTAAATTTGGATAATGTAGGCAAAATTTCGTCAAATCTCTTTCCTAATTCAGCCAATTGATAAGAACAACCGGTGTAGATTATTGTCTCCCCACCTTTCTTAAGATTTAAACCATTAGCCCATTCGTAACAAACACTCTTATTTACCGGAAATGGAAGGTAATCCTCCATTAAATACTTCAATAGGTTCCTTCTAATGAAATTGATTTGATCTTTATCTATCATTAATGGAATTATCAACTCCTCATATAATAAGTTTTTATCCTAACGTGTGTAAGATTATATATAATGATTGTTAAAAATTTCATTACTGGGCCACTTGCAACAAACTCTTACCTAATAATTGCGGAAAAGGAAGGGGTAGTAATAGACGCTGGAGGAGATATGAGTGAACTAATACAAGCCGTAAGAAAAGAGAAGATTAACATAAGGTATATAATAGCAACACACGGTCATTTTGACCACATCATGGGAGTAAACCAATTAAAAAGAGAATTCCCTTCATCACTTTTCCTAGTTAACGAAAAGGATTTAGGCTTATTAAAGAGAGCTAGTGGGATGGCCCAATCATTTCTTAACCTATCAATTTCAGATGTGGTGAAACCTGACGGTTTTGTAAAGGAAGGTGATGAAATAGAATTGGGAAGGGAAAAGTTAAGAATTATTGAAACTCCAGGTCATACAATGGGTAGTATTTGCGTTCTAGCAAATGGATACATATTCACTGGAGATACGTTATTTTACGGAACTGTTGGCAGAACTGACTTAGGTGGATCTGAAAAATTACTGAGAGAGAGTTTAGAAAAATTGAAGAAATTACCAGATGAGATAATAGTTTACCCTGGTCACGGTCCATTTACAGTATTGGGATATGAGAAAGTAAAGAATCCATTCCTTACAATGGACATATTACCATAAGTTAGCCCAACTTACTTTCCAACTTATTTTCTAAATCATCTAAAAATACCCCTAACCTCCTAGCAACCTTTTTATCTTGTATTGATTGAATCTTATCTCTTATTTCATTCAAAAGCTCTTCTGCATCTTCACACTCATCACAATCCTCAGATGAACAATTAACACATTCATCTACTAGTTTTTCCGCCTTATCTAGTAGTTTTCTAACCTCACTCTCCATAATTCTATATATTATGAGGTGCTATATAATTATTTACTGATTTCCTTACCGCCCTGGAAGGGCAATGGTTTCTCTCATCGATTCGGAACTACATCTCTCACATGAGGGGCAGTCGAGAGAGTCAGAGACCCCCTTCAGCTTAAATTCATAATTGCAATAACATCACGGTCATTCTCATAACCGCATGAAGGACAGCGGAAGTATCTATAACTAACTTCCCTCATCTTTTTATTACACTTAGGACATGAAACAGAAGAATAACTGGGATTAACGAACTTGACAATAAACCCATGCTTCTTAGCTTGCCACACAATCCAGCACTGAACACGACGATACTGCATCAGATAGAGCTTATCACGAGACGTTATCCAGGTTGAAAGTATCCCCATTAAAGCAATATGACTCCTTTGGCGTCTATTCCTTTTTCTTTCAAGAAATTATAAAATGATTTATCCATGGTAATTAGTGGAATTTTAGTACTTTTATACGCAGTGTATAATATCGCATCAAATATATCCTTCCAACCCTTATTTAGGATTTCATATATCGTCTCGATTTCAAGTTCTTCAATAGGAATTAGTTTAACGTTGCTCAGAACATAAATTAACCCTTTCATTGCTTCTTCCGGTACTTTGTCTAATTTTAACTTCTTAGCCTCCTTAAATATTACTGCTAGAAGTTCTGTTAGCATTAGGTTAGGATAGTATATTGCCCTCCCTTCCAGCAATTCATCTTTTATACCTTTAACCTTAATCCCCACTAAAGGTAATAGAAAACTAGTATCAACTATTAATTCCGAGAGACCCGCTAATCTCTTCTCCAACCTCCTCTACCTCCTCTGGACTTATTTCAGCCCAATACTTTGAAGGTTTCCTTACCGGTATTAACTCTATCTTACCATCCTCTACTACTATAACTAACCTATCCCCCTCTTTTAAGTTAAGACTATTTGCAATTTCTTTAGGAATGTAAATCGCATTTCTTTTACCTATCCTTATGATCCTATCCATAAGATTTGTCTGATTAATCAGACTAATAAGACTTCCTATTATGCTTACATCTACATCACAAGAGAATGGGACGATTCACGGTAGTATTTTTGAAAAGTCCTTAGACTAGAATTAAAATTAATGCAGAATCTAATAACTACTTTCTAACTAAGATGATAAGTGTTTACCTATGGCGTAACTTTTCCTTACTTTTAATTACTTCTAATTCCGCCATGGGGCACCCCTCCTAAGGGATCATAAACTGTCACCCTTAAATCATTGGGGCTAGTTGAGGGAAACGCCTATATAGGTTTATTAGTCGAGGAGAGTAATACTCTCCTCGACTGGGGAAACATGGTCGAGAGGGAAACTGAAGCGAAGTCTTCGGGTAGTGGCGTGACAAACCCCTACCATCGGACTGAACATTGTGATAAAATTCACGCATATAGGTGTGATAAAGAGGTAGGGGTAATAGGGATAGATGTATCAAAGGACCATTTAATTACAAGTAGGGGGAGGGTGAGAAGATACGAGAACAAAAAGGAGGGTTATGAGGAAATCCTCAAGATGAAACCTTGCACAATAGTCCTAGAGCCTACCGGAGTATATGCAATAAAGCCTTCACAATACTTCAAGGAGAGAGGGGTAAGAGTACTACAAGTCAGCCCAAACGTGTTATCAAGGGAAAAGGAGTTTAGGGGAAAGAAAACAGATTTTTACGACGCAGAAAAATTAGAAAACATGGTCGACAAGGCTAAGGAGTACGATTACAACCCCTTAAAGGAATTAGTAACACTCTACCTCTTCCTAAAGGACATAGAGACGAAATACAAGAACAGGCTAAAGAGAGCACTATTCCTAGTAAGCGATAACGATAAGGTAAGCAAGGACAGGTTGGAAAAAACTTGCGAAAGGAGATTTCACACAGGAAGAACTATACCAACTTGAATACACCCCCTTAGTACTTGAGGAAATCAAAATCCTGGCTAAAAACCTCCTAGAAACGCAAGAGAGGTTCGGTAGACCCAAAATCTAATTAGTAAAAATAATTTTTATTCATTATTAGTAGTTCGTAACGATTTAATGTAATTAGTTAGATAATTATATGATAATTTTTATAAATTTCCAAGTACCATATTAGATTTTTTATATTTCCACACAATTAACTGAGGAATATTATTATAATATTAGAAAATGATAAAGATGTATATGATAGAATCTGTTTTATTTACATTGATTATTTAATACATTATTCTTAATGCTCTTGATTATGAGTATAATAAAATATATTCTTTTATTTATTAAGAAAAAATATGAGGTTTAATGTTGAATTTATATTTGTAATATGATTTTGGGTCTACCGAGGTTGAAGGAGGTTAGGAGGATGATTGAGGGGCAAGTCCCTCAAGACCACGTCCTATTAACGATACCAGGTGTTGGGAGGCTTGCAGCTGGTATTATTATTGGTATTGTTGGTGATGTTAAGCGTTTTCCTAAGCCTGAGTCCTTTGTTGCTTATTGCGGTTTAGATCCCGTAGTGGAGAGGAGCGGGAAGGCTGTGGTAAGTAGGGGGATTTCCAAGAGGGGTCATAAGTACTTGCGTAGCTTGTTCTACTTTTTAGCAATGAGGAGTTATTCTAGGAACCCAACCTTATTGAAGTTTTATGAAACACACAAGGATAGGTTGAAGGGTAAGAAGTTGTATGTCGCTTTGGCTAGGAAGTTGGCAAGGGTTGTTTGGAGTGTTTGGTATAATAATAAGCCTTATGAGCCTAAATAAGTAAGCCCTCCCCCGAATCGCCACGTGGGTTGAAAGGACCCACGTGGCAATGTTAGCTAATACTATGCTTGAAGTTTGAGCGAAAGATTTATTACTGAACGCCACTATCCTCCCATCCACACTTTTATCACTCCCCAAACCTCGTGAGCAGTGCCCGTCATCAGTTGGGAGATCACCAATAGAAAATACATTGTAATACTATATAAACATTATTTAATCAAAACGATATTTAGAAGTAATTAAAAATAACCAGTGGTTACGTAAAAGAGTTACAGTCTTCAAATAGAGAAAATTACAATATTATGAGTATGCTCAAGTATTGATTTTATTAACCGAAAATATTATGAATCTTTATGTCAGAAAACTCAGAAGGTCCTTATTTTGAAGATTTTAAAATAGGGCAAAAGTTTAAGAGTAAGGTAGGTAGGACTATAACTGATGTAGATAATATCTGGTTTACCCTTCTAACGAATAATAGTAATCAAATACATTTCAATAAGGATTACACTGAGAAATATTTCCCTGGAGAGCCTTTTAAGGGTAGATTGGTAGTAAACGGATTTTTAACCCTAGCCATAGTAGCAGGATTATTAGTAGAGCAAACTAGTCAGAATGGTTTCATGCTAGGTATAGAGAACGTAAAGTTTTTACACCCAGTATTTTCTGGCGATACTATTTACGCTGATGCTGAGGTCATTGAGGTTAGGGAATCTAAGAGTAGACCCAGTTTTGGAATAGTCAAGATAAGGTCATATGGATACAACCAAAAAGGAGAGAAACTCATAGAATTCGATAGAGTTTTTATGGTAAGGAAAAGAGGTGCAAAGTGGTTTAGCTAGTGAACGCTGTCTCATTAGGGTAAACTTGGGCAAACACTGTAACATTATAACCATTAATTTGGAGGACAACAGAAGAGTTCCATACGTAAGCTGGTAATGAGAAATTATAGATAAGGGGTTGTGGAAGGTGCTTGCCGTTGAGAGGTTGTGCTTGCCCACTAGCGATTATAAATGGTATTACCCTAGAGGTGACATTATAAATCACACTACCCTTCATATAATAGACACCCGTTAGAGTATAGTTACCATTCCCCTTTAGTACAATGAGAGTAGAATTAGCCCAAACTGAACTTGAGGAACTTTTTGGATAAGTAGAATTGAAAAATATTAGAATTCCACCACCATTTATCTGATTCTTTAGAACTTGAACATAGTCTAATTGTTTGGCTGAAGGTACAGAATAGTTATTAAGTATATAAAACAAGGGAACAAGTATCAATACTATTATTATTATAGCTATTATGAAACCGATATATTCTGATTGAGCCTTCCTCATGGTTAATCACTACAATTGTTGCCAATATTCTGTTACGGCATAGTTAACCGTTATGTTCATTGGTTGATTAATTATAACATAGGATGGAATATTCGGGAATGTGTAAGTAAATGATGTTCTGTTAGAATATTGGAATATAACTGTTTGTGCACCATAGGTACTTGATCCAGTAAATATTCCAGTGGGGTCAAAACTATAGTTCCCTCCAATTATCCAATAAGGATTAGGATTATTGTAATTATACACTGTACCATTGAGGATTAAGCAAACTTGACCATACTGTTTCTCATTATAATTTCCAATAATCTTAACTAGGTAGTAGTTATAATCATTTAGATAGTTCAAATAAACTGTTGGGTTTGTAGCTCCTGGTGGTACAAATATTAGAAAAGACTTTGCAACGTACGTCTTCCCGTTATATCCAGCGTTAGAATATGAATAATGACTTATTACACCTTGGGACTGTTGTGTAGTATCATTAGCTTGTAATGTTATGACTGTAATATTAACATACCCTGCTGGTACAGTAATTGTTTGCTCGTTTTGAATAGTATAACTGTTACCATTAACAAAAATCGACACATAGATATTACTATCACCTTTAACTTGTAAGGTCAAGCCCACAGTACTGGTTATTTGGGTGTAGTTGCCTATTAACACTACGGGTTGACCTCTTAAGGTAACTTGTATTCCTTGGCTAGAGGTTGAATTAACAGTAGCTAACCCTAAGACTATCCAATTATGAAATACACCAGTTATAATCTGTCCCTTAGAGTTCTGATAAAACACATACTGAGGCAGTCTAGTCACAAAAGTCCCAGTCTGGTTCGAGAACGCAATTGGAGTAGTAAAATTCTTATAGGTACCATATATGTTCGTAGTAACGTTAGTAGACACTGATGATGGCCCACTTGAGGTATATATTTGAGTCAAAATCTCTACTCCTCCTCTACTTGCGGTCGCAAAGGGACCTATTGATGATCCAGATTGCAAAAAGAATATATTGCCTAACGATGTGACTATGATGATTGGTCTACCTTGAATATAACTAGGTAAACTAATAACTTGACCTTTTGATATCACAAGAGGATATTTGATTGAAGTTAAGTTTAACCATATCCCGTTTGTATTGAGATATAGAATGCTCACAATCGTTAAATTCGAAGGGGGTACAAAGGTTCCATTAGAATATACCGCGTAAATTGAACTACCGTTATAGTATAAGGATGGATGACCAGTAGTTACTTGTGAAATTTGAAGGTTTTTTAGATAGACGTAATTATTAACTATAGAGGTTTTTACAGTATTATTCTGAGAAATATTGTTTAAATAGTATAAGAATGGTATGAAGACTAAGAGAATAACAAATATGAGAATAATAATTGATATCACGTTAGATAGAGCCCTATTCTTAACCATTGTTCCCACCATTTGGTATGGCACCGTATTTCCATTCCTCGTAATTAATTATTATAAGGGGGGAATTTATGTACATTATACCGTAATCCCCACTTTGACCTTTAGGATAGTATGCATAACCATTAGTATACGTTACATTATAGATAGTCACATTCTGTGGACAAGATAAGAGACCAGTATAATTTGTACCAGTATTATTTCCAACTTTAACAATCGTGAAGTTACCACTTAACTCTTGTAAATAATCTAAAGTAATTTCCAATTCCGTTCCACTCTTGAAATATATCTTTTCTGGAACGTAGTTGTTAATGTTTCCGAGTGTAATAACTTGATTTGTTCCTAAAACTTGAACCTGAAGTTCTTGTCCCGAAATACTTATATTAACTGGAGTAGAATTATAAGAAGCCCAAATACCTTGAGGAAAGTAGAAGTAATTTTCAGCAATTACTAAGTAGTATGTTTGATCTAGTTGGTAATTACCAATAATTTTGCCACTACCATTAACGAAGACTGTGTAGCTGTTGATTATATTTATCTCACTAGTGTTTGTTGATAAACCTGTGAATTGATAACAATTTATTTGACCACCTTGTATCGTTACTTTTCCATTCTGCATGAATATACCATTCTTAATTGGCATTACATTATAAGCACCTTGATAGTTGGTTGAGGTATAATCAAAGGTTATATTATAATACGAGGGAAATTGTATTATATGGTAACCATAAGTCAATTGCAATTGTAATCCAGTAGAATTTATATAGTATTGTTTATTATCTATTAATACTGGTATTGTATTGTTAAGTGAAGTTAAGGTAACTTGATTATTATTACTGGGATTTATAGTACTTCCTAATGGTAAATTACTAGTATTTATCACAACTGTAAATTTCTGTAACTGTGCCTTATATATCGCAGTTAAAACTAGAGGTCCGGTTACAGTAAAAGTGGTGGAAAGTTTAGAAGGCGAATTTAAATTCCCATATCCTACTATGGTCCAGTTCTGGAATGTAGCGGTCAAACCATAACCTTGTAAGAATATAGTAGAACCGTTCTTATCACTAATCGAATACGTCCCAGGATTTAGATAATAGACTTGCGGGGTTAAGAGTGATGGATTCGCCCCTAAAATAACTTGAATGCTTACTGGAATTACCTTGCTTCCATTTATAACAAATGCAGTAACATAAACTGGAACCTTACCCGCAGGTCCCGATATAGTAACTGTAGTAACTGAAGTGTTAGGATTTAGAAAATAGAAATTAGCTTGAGAAGATACTATTAGGATGGGTTGATTAAATGCAGCACGTGGTAAGTAAATGTTCTGGTTTCCAGCTAGTAGTATTGAATTTTTAAGAGCTGGAACCCATGTACTACCATTAAAATAGTAAATTTGTGTTATATTAAGTGGATACGGTATTGAGTTATATAAAAATTCGATATAAGGCATTAAGGAGGAATTGTAATATATATTGGGATTTCCTCTAAATACCTGATTTTCTTCATTTTTCTGAAGTTGTTGATAACCAGTACCGGCAATCTGCCCTTGGCTCGAATATATTGGAGTTGAGTTAAATATCAGTAATGCTGGTATCAATACGGAAAGGAGAACTATGAGCATTATTATTAAGAATATTGCGGAAGATAATGCTTTCCTCATGTTGAAGGTACCCCCGTAAAGGTATATGCTATTCTAAACCAATAACCGTTTGAGTTATATAATACCCAAACTACTAAAATATAATTACTCCCGCTTACTCCGTTTACCATTACCGTAACCGGAGTATTAAAGGGCACTGAATATGCTGTTATTTGAGAACCGTAAGTTATTTTACCGCTTATATCGTATATTGGTACACTTATTATAGTATTTTTAGCTAATTTACCATTTGATAAATAAACTGAAAATTGTGGAGGTGACTGAGGTGTTACTAACCCTACGTCTTGCTGTAAATATGAAGGTTCTGGAAAGACTATTAAAGTAACGTTTCCAGCTATTGCTGGATTATATACCTCAATTACTGTGCTTGCACTTGATGAACCAATTATTAATGGTCCAACTGATATTGTTGTTGACGAGGATATGGAACTGGCTTGTTGTTGAGCTAGGCTAAATATCTCATGAGGTATGAAATAGGAAGTAGTAAAACCAAATAATACTAATCCTATTAGAACTACTGCAATAACTATAATAAACTCCTCTGTAACTTCTGAAGGCATCTCTATTCTGTATTAAGAAAAAGTTATATATAAATCCTCGCTTAATATTCTATATATGCCTAGTGCAATTACGAATTTGTTGATAATAATCGTTACTGTTATAATAGCTCTCTCTGCGTTTGCAATATACTCAGCATTCTTTTCAGTTCAAGGTCTTGCATTCTTACAAGAGGAGAATGTGATAGGTATTTCTAAAATTGTTCAAGTAGCAGTTTCACAAGTTTCGTTTAAAGGATTACCACCTAGTTATAACTACTTTAATGTTAGTTACTTAATATGGATTAACTCCCCTACTAAGTATGTGACTGTTATACCTTTCGTTGCTTCACCCAGGTTGAACCCATTTTATATTCTCCCTAGCAATAGCCAAAACGCTAGTATATTCTTTTCTATGACTAATGGGTATATCCCATTAAATACTAAATTTGCCTTCAATGGTAATGTCTATTTGCCTCAACAAACCCAGTTGATTGGTAAAATTAACGGCGTTTATGCTTATAATCTGACTTCAAATCGGAGTTATATATTATCGGCTAAAGTCTCGAATGGCCAGATAATTATGTTATGGATATTGTACTATTATCAAGGTAAGTGGTATAGGTTAGATTACACTTACTTGAACCCATCAAATGCCGGAATAGGGGTTTATGTATTATCTGGGAGTGGAAACTATGTGGGAAATTCTAAAAATACTAATTTTAAACCTCCGCATCAAGTAACAAGCCAGACTGGATTAGGCTTTGGACTATGGTTCAAGCTTATCTCTAATGCAACTACTAAGACTTATCTTCTTAACGTAGCTATTACACCTACTAATAATAAAGATTTCTCAATTTTAGTTTGGGTTATTGGGAATAAGTTGTACGTTGGGACCTACGATCTGTCTAGTAATGAATATATAGCCCAAACCTATCTGATAACGCTTTATCAAAACAATTGGTATTTCATTAACTTTAGCTTAGGAAGTCAGCTACAATCATCGCAAGAGGTTAGTTTTACAATTTATAATTTGAGTAGTCAAAAATGGCTCAACACTACCACATTAGGAACTACTACGCAATCTAATGGATACATATCAACAGTTAAGTTTGGCTCATCATTAAAAACTGTTGCAATATCTCAAGCTTATTTTGTAACCTTGAAAAATAATCAAGGTTTACCTAACTTCTATAACGTTTCGAGTACAATGTTCAAGAATGGTCCGCTATACAACAATACTTATAATTACAATTGGACTATAGCAAAGTCTAATAATTTATATGCGATAGGTTATTGGTATTTTGTGAATCCAAGCTACCCGCCTCCTCCTACGATCCTTGGAATATTATGGTATTGGCCTAACGGAAATGGTAAAACTAACTATCCCCAAATATATTATATACCGGAACAAGGTTACAATACATACGTTTTAATATAACAAAAATTATAAACTTTTTTAATTATTTATTTTGATAATTCTTCAAGTTCAATCTTTGAAGCCTTAGGTCCTAAAATTGCTACATCTAGAGTTACTATAAGAGCCATTATGAATACCACTGTGTACATTGAAACTGGTCCGTTACTATATAACACTATTGGTAAGAGAGTTAACCAAATGTAGTTTCCTAATCTACTTAATGAGTACTGTACACCATCTGCAAAAGCCCTTACTCTAGTTGGATATAGCTCAGCGCCGTATTGATGGAAAGCATTGGAAAATATATTTGATAAGAAACCAAATGTGAAGCCAGTTGCTACTGCCTCCAGAGGAGAGGAGGAGAATCCAAAAGCTAGTCCTACTAACCCCATTAATAACATTACAATACTTACCTGCCATTTTCTGTTAAACTTTTGACTATCTATGATAAATATTGATGCTAGAGAACTAATAAAGTATGAGGTATAGATTATCATCGTGTACTGTAGAGTATGTACTAATGTGAAACCTTTCGCAAATAGTACTGATGGGGCCAGTGAGGGGTCGGACTTTCATTGAGGTTTCATGAATTTGTATTCAATCTCTCGTCCTCATTCCTCCTGTCCAGCTCCCCATGCCGTCTACGGGAGCGGTAGTTAAACCACTCCCTTCAAGGACATGGGGAGTTTCATTGGGTGCCTTCCTCCCCCTCACATTGCTCATCGAGTTCATTGTGGCATCCTCCAATTAAATATTAGCACAAAAATTTATAAATTTTATTGCTTCTAACACTCTTATGGAGCAAATAGTTTTCAGATCAACGGTCTCAAGTTATGGCACAGATAAGTATGGGAATAAGAGATATGGTATAACTATACCTTCAAAACTAAGGGATAAGGGTGAGAAATTATACGGTAAGGAGGTGATCGTAATTGTTATCTTACCAGATGATGAGGAATAAATTGATAGGGTCTAGGGAAGCACTAGATAACTTCCAATTCGTTACGATAAATGGTAGAGTCTTATTTAACGAGAAAGAGAGGGTTGTTAGAATTGCTAGGGCTTACTCACAAGTAGTTAAGAGTGCTATTAAACCATTGTTTGACGGGAAGAGTATTGATGAGTTAACCAAGGAGTTTTACAACGTTTTACCAAACTACATTTACCTCGAAACAGCTTTAAAGCAAGCTAAGACAATTGTTGATGGCTTGTTGGAGAGAGAAGAAGAGAAGGATAAAATTTTGCACGCTAAGATAAGGAAATTCTGGTTTGCCAGTAGGGGGAATAAAAGTGATAAGGGCAATAGGAATGTGAAGTTCCACGTTTTTCAAGACCACGTTGAAGTTAAAGTTAAAGACCCGTGGGGTAAGTGGGTTTATGGGAAAGCATATTTTGGAAAGGAGTACTTATCACTACTCCATGAGTTGGAAGAGTTGGCGAGTAATAAGGAGGAGGGTTACGGTGCTGTAATTTCTTTTGAAGAAAAGCCGATGATCCACCTCCAAATCCCACTCTGGTTGTACTTAAAGCACTTCTCTTCACCAAAACCTGTGGGTTACGGTTTGATTGCCGGTTTTGATTTAAATAGTGATAGGTTGAACGTTGTTGTGGTTAATGAGGAGGGTAAAGTTGTTACTAAAAAGACGTGGTGGTATTCGGATGTTACTAGACCAGGCTTTCCTAAAGGGAAAGCTATGGCTTTGCGTTTGAATGCTCTATCACAAGCCCTTAATTTCCTATCAAGGATTGGTGTTGATTATGTAGTATTTGAGGACTTATTCCTTGTTAAGAAGAGGAAGTTTACGAGGAGCAAAAGCGGTAATAGGAAGATAACGCGTTTTGCTAAGAAGCAATTATTAATCCACGGTGTTATTAAGGCGTTAAGGTTGGGTTTTAACGTTATTCTAGTTAATCCTAAGGGTACTACTAATTCAGAAGACCACGAGAAGGTGATGAGGGAGAAGGGTTTTGATAGGCATACAGCCTCAGCTTACTTAATAGCCTTAAAAGGATTAGGAATGTTAAATGATATCAAATGACATAAAATTCACGGTTTATCGAAAACTGTTGTCAACGGCAAAACCGTAATATACGCCAGCTTGTAAGAATTCAAAAACCCATAGCATTATTGTCCTCTTTCTATACAGTGGCGAGAATAGTTCAGATATTGTAACCCTTTGTGAAGTTATAACTTGGACTTGTAATGGTTCTCCCAATTGCCCCTTTTCCTTAATAGCTATTTCCTCCATCCTTCTAACTATTTTTTCAGCCTCATCCAATCTTCCCTTACTTTCTAACCATCTAGGAGATTCTGGAATTAGGAATCTAAATGGTATTATTGTAAGTATACCTAAGCCTCCTATTATGAATAGCCATTGCCAACCGTATAGAATGTATTTATGAGGCAGAAGAAGATAAGCTAGAATTGCGACGACTATAGGTGCAGTCCACGCTGCAGTATAACCTATTGCTAACGTTCTGCCTCTTACAGTCGACGGAAAGAACTCCGTTATTAAAACGTCTAAAACTAATATTGCCTCTGGTCCAACTCCTACACCAGCTATAAATCTTAATATTCCAAAAGTTAGAATATTTGGAGAAAATGGTATCAACAGTAAGGTGATAGAGGTTATTGCCATGTTGATTATCAGTGCAGTCCTCCTACCTACTGAATCTCCTATATAGTTGAAAATTATCGCACCTACGAATGCTCCTAGAAAGAAGATTGCAACAGTATAGTAGATTCCAGTTGCCGATGATACTTTAAAAAACGATGCCACTTGTGATGCTACGAAGCCTCCAGTAAATAGATCGTAGAGCTCGAAGAACTCTCCCAGAGTTAAGAGGGCTAAGAGTCTCGTATGAAAAGAAGTCCAAGGTAGTCTTTCTATTCTCCCAGCGATACTCATATGTGTTTATAAATTAAATAAACTAATAAATTTTGCAAAGGGGAGATGTTCGAAATTTTATGCAAATAATCTTATTTATCTTCTACTTTTTAACGTAAGATATGGAGAAAATTAGGGTTATCGAACTAGGGAGTAATATATCCGCACCGCTAGTTGGAGAAATCTTAGCTGATTTAGGTATGGAAGTAATTAAGGTTGAGCCACCTCCTCACGGTGACGATAGGAGAAGGGTTAAGCCTGAAATTAATGGGATTAGTATTTACTTTGCTAGTACGAATAGGGGTAAGAAGAGCGTGGTAATTAATCTGAAAAGTGATGAGGGCTATGAGATCTTCCAAAGGCTAGTTAAAACTGCTAACGTTATAGTTACTAACTATAGACCCTCTGCATTAAAGAGGCTCAAGGTTGATTACGAGAGTGTTAAAAAGATTAATCCTAAAATAATTTACTGTTCAATAACCGGTTTCGGTAATTTCACTGAAGAAGCTGATAGATCAGCTTATGACACTATAATTCTCGCCTTAAGTGGATTAATGGACATGACTGGTGAGGAAAATCCGGTAAAGTTTGCTACGTCAATTTCAGATATCACTACTGGGCTACTCGCTAGTATAATGATATTATGGGCCTTAAATAGGGGAAGTCCATCTTTTATTGATGTTCCAATGATCTATACTCAATTTTATTTGACCCTAGAAGACGCTTACATGTATTTAAATACTGGGAAAGTTCCCAAGAGGATGGGCTCTGCGCATAGATATTTAGTACCTTATCAGGCATTTAAGACTGTGGATGGTTACATATACGTTGCGGTATTTAATGATGAGCAATATTTGAGGCTCTGTAAGGCAATAAATAGGGAGGATTTAGCTAAGTTCGATACTCTCCAAAAGAGGGTTGAGAATAGAAATTATATAATAAACGAGTTAAGCAGAATTTTTGAGAAAAACACTAGGGACTACTGGGTAAATTTATTAAGTAAAGCTGATGTGCCAATTGCTCCAATATTGAACCTTGAAGAGGCATTTAAAAAATATGGTAATAGGTTAGTTTACGAGAATGAGGGTGTTAAGTACATCAATTTCCCCATAAACGTAACGTCAAATAAGAGTAAAGCACCTAAACTCGGTGAGAACACTAAAGAAGTTTTACTTGAGTTAGGATATTCGGAAGAGGATATAAAAAAGCTTGCTGAAAAAGGAATATTAAATACTAATATGATTTAGGAAGACCTAATATATGATGAGAAATGTATGCTAATACTAAGTTTTGTGATATTGGGGCTACCTTATATAATCTAGTCTCTCTAAGTTTCCTTTCTATTCCAGTTTCTACAGCATATCCGTAACCTCCATAAACGTCCATTGCCACATTTCCAGCCTCCCAAGCTATTTCAGCTGCCAGATATTTTGATACGTTTGCGTAATTTCCGATAGTTTTTGTATCCTTCCCTTCTTCTAGTGCTCTCAAACCTTCACTAAAGTAAGAGGAGAGGGATACTAATTGAGCATACACTTTAGCTATTGGAAATTGTACGCCTTGGAAGCTACCTATTTGCTTATCAAAAACTACTCTATTATTAGCGTATTCCACAGCCTTATTTATGAACCATTCTGCGTTACCTATCATTTCTGCAGCTATCATAAATCTCTCAGCATTTAATAGGTCAAGCAAGTAATAGAATCCCCTTCCAACTTCTCCTATAACGTTATTCTCTGGCACTTTAAGACCGTCTATAAACATTTCGTAAGCATTAGTATTTGACATGGTCTTTATTTCCCTCATCTCAATTCCTTCCCTTGCCTCTCTTAGATCAACTAAAAACAAGGTTATGCCATCGGTCTTCTTTTCAACCTTGTCATAAGGTGTTGTCCTAGCTACCAATATCATAAAGTCAGTGTGTTTTACCCTAGAAATGAATATCTTGTGACCCTTTATAACGAAATTATTTCCAACTTTATCTGCAACTGTCTTAATCTTTGTTGTATCTGACCCCACTTCTGGTTCAGTTAGGGCTAATGATAATACTTTAGCGCCATTTGTAATATCCTTGAAGTATTTATCTCTTACTCTTTTACCAGCGTGTTTTGATAGTAGCGCAGTGTTGTAGTAGTGTCCATGTACAAAATACGAATTACCACCCCTTAGATTGAGAGTATAGAGGATTAGACAAGCTAGTTTAACCCCTTTCCCTATCCCGCCATATTCTTCTGGCATTAAAATTGACCCTAATCCTAATTTTATGAAGTCATTGAGGAAATCTATTGGAAATTCCCTCTTTTGATCTTTATCCAACCAATATTTCTCATCGTATTTTTTCATCAATTGGTCAACTGTTGAGAGGATCAATTTCTCTTCTTCATCTTTTGTTTGCAATAACATACAAATAAAAGGTAATTAACTTGTTTATATAGATTTTCCATTAAATTTCAACCGGAATTGGTAATTTCCCAATATAACCTCCTATAAAACTCTGCAAAATGAAGGAAAATCCCACCAATACTCCCATATACGTTAATGGAATTAGGATGAAGGAGTAAAATAGAGCTGGAATTTGGGCATAGAACTCCTCAGTTTGTAATGCAATGTCTTGTAAGACAAAGTTTTGGTTTTGGAGAGGGGAACTATTGGATATCAGTATTGGTAAAAGGGGGAGCCCCACGTAAAACACTATCGTAAAAGCTATTAACATGGCTCCAATTCCTTTACCCATCTGAAATGGGAGAGCCATCAATAGTATTCCAATTGCGATTAGTACCATATATGATGAGTGAATGAAAAGACCCAAGTCCATGTAGAAGTTTAATAGAATGAGTATGTCTGTTAGGAATGAAATATATTGTAAAAGTGGCGTTACTAAGGAGTAGAACTGGCTAGGTACCTTAAAGTAATAGAATATTAGTACTATAATACCGTATAAGAATTTCCCCATATTGATGGCTACACTTGTTTGGATTTGAAGAAGACCTATGTCTAAGTAAAAGATACTCCAATTTACTCCTAATATTTTTTGCAATTGGGATAGTATGGAAAGGAGGAGGCCAAAGATGTTAGCTAATACTGCTACGTAAATCGAGTTAACGATCATTTTATGACCCATCTCTTTTAATCCTCTCACTGGAATTGGTGAGCCGTAAAGTAGTGTACCTATGGTGTAAGAGAGGGAGTCTATTACAATTGCTAAATACAGTATTTCAAATGATGAGTACACGAGAGTTTTTAAGAGATTATATTATCTGAGGGAAGACCGATATTATTTTTTAGTTAAACGTTAAATGTTAAACGAGATGAGCTCACTCTCAAGCAGGGAAATTAAGTTAATATTCCTAAATTTCATGAGTTATACATTTCTGGTATATAATTATTCAATATTGTTAGTATTTAACTCACCATATATCTCTCAAACGTTATTTAAAGGTTCATACGTACCCTCACTATTAGGTGTTTATGGCTTACTATTGGTTGACGTAATAATGAGAGTCCCTGGAGCTTACGTATTGGGACCAATAAGCGATAGGTATGGTAGGAAAGTGGTTACCAGAATGTCCAGTTTAGGTTCAGCTTTGCCTTTAGTTGTAGTAGCGCTAATTCCGGATCCCTCACCCTCTTTGTTAGTGCTATTATATATGATACAAGGTTTCTTTACGGGAGGATTATCCACTGGAATTACTGTAGTAGGTGTTGAGGATTTGCCAGAAAGACATAGAGGTTGGTTTGGAGGATCTGGATTCGCTGTTGGCGGTTCAGCGTACCTACTAGCATCAATAGTGTTTTTCATGATAATTACCGTAATAGGTAGTTCTAACTATACTGAAATAGGATGGAGAATAATGTTCTTGACCTCTCTTCTTATATTACCCTTTGGACTCTTAATGCCTGAGTCCTTAAGGTTTAGGAGAAATAAGGAGAGAGTTAAATCACCTGCTAAGGTGTTAATCTCGTCATACAAGAGGCAATTTATATTGGCATCAACATTAACGGCCTTTTGGGCTTCAATGAATGCATTAGTTAACGTCATGTTACCTAACTTTCTTTATGCCGTCGATCACTTGTCAAAGGTTGAAATAGGATATATGTCCTTGATATATAGTGTAATAGCTATCATTTCAGCATTTATAGGAGGTGAATTGAGCGAAAGAATTGGCAGAAAGAAGATATCAATGATAGGTGGGATTTTGGGAATTTTGCTTTCACCAGTTTTCATATTAATGTCCATATCTTCAAGATCGTTAATTCCCATTTTTGTTTCAATCTTGGCTTTCGTATCTGTATTTGGAGGTGGTGGAATAATGAGCTACGTAAATGAGAACTTCCCAACTAAAATCAGAAGCACTGGGGTATCTTTAAGCTGGAATATAGGATTCCTAGTTGGAAATTTCATCCCGTTACTTCTCACAGCCATCCTTTATTTTACCTCAATAACGTTATTCCCACTTGTGGAAATGATAACTGTGCTTATTCTTGGTGCATTAATAAGCTCGGTAAGTACTATCTCGCATGAGACAAAGGGCAATATAGAGAAGGAGTAGTTTCATCAATTCTCCTTCAATTATACCTCAATTCTTAAATGATATTTAACTGTATACAATTCCCAATTTTTTTTATTTAGAAAACTTAATGCTCCAAGATCACGTTAAAATAGAAAACTAGGATAGGTTAAAGGATAAGTCAGTTCACATAGCTAGAATAAATCTATTCAGTTTCTTAACCTTACCTTCTAAAGAACTGATAGCAAAGGATTTAATGAGTGACGCTATGGGACCGCTTATTACGGTGTGCTTTAGCAAACCAATATAGTCTTCACCAATCTTAAATACTATAGCCTTCTGTACTGGTTTAAACTCGACTTTCTCATCTTTTATTGCATTATTCATAGCAACCTCACCAGCCTGTAAGGAAACTTGTGCTGATTGTGGTATGAACCCATCCTTAAAGTTAGCGCAATCACCAGCGCCATAAACGAAATCATAATCTACTGATCTGAGGAATCTGTAAACTAACATCCTATTGTTCCTATTTGATAATCCGATTTCATTTATTATTTTGGGGCCGGAAAAACCCGCAGAGAATATTATATAATCACTCCTTATTCTTCCTTGCGTGGTAATTACCTCATTTTCCTTTACTTCCTCTACCTTAGCCCTTAAAATTACGTTAACGCCTTGCTTTTCCAAAACCTTTTGAACCTCATTAGAGAAATCTGGTATCAGATAGGGTACTAATCTATTTTCTGCCTCAACCAAATTTACAGTATAGCCCCTCTTCCTTAACGCTCCAGCTAACTCAACGCCAAGTGCTCCTCCTCCAAGAATCGTAACTATCGAACCTTCTCTAAATGACTTGATCTTTTCTACATTTTCCAAGGTAAATCCTATACCGTACTTTTCAGCTCCCTTTATCTTACTTAAATCTTGCTCATAACCCAACGCAATTATTAGCTTATCGAACCTAATTTCACCATCACTCGTTATTACTTTCTTCTCCTTAAAGTCAATCTTTAAAACCTTAGCCTTAACGTCAACTTTCCTAGGAATTAAAGCGTGAGATAAAGGGAGGCTTTTCTCTATAACCTCTACTAACCTTGGAGTAACCACCATGAAATCCTTTTCGTCAACAAGTATTGCATTAGGATATACCAACTTAGCTGCAATTCCAGCAAATCCTCCTCCTAATATTACTACTCTTTCAGTTTGCATATGTTTATACTTTACACATCGCTATTTAAATATTACAGCTAATCTCTTAACTAATGAGCCGTTCTTTAGTATGTTTTGTTTCAATACATGATGGTACCTATATTTCTAACAACTTTTTAAGAACATAAGTGTTTATCATATAGTGTGAAAAGAGAGGATTTTTTATTAGTATTAGCTTCTTCCGTAGAGGGAATAACTTGGGGAGCAGATACTGTAATAATGGCGTTATATCTGAAATCACTAGGTCTAAATCCTTTAACAATAGGAGCAATATTGGGTAGCGATATAATAGTTAATACATTATTATCTTTACTCTGGTCAGTATTGGGAGACGCTTATGGGAGAAAGAAGTTCGTATACATATCTAGAGGTATTGGAGGACTCTCCTTTCTCCTACTCCTAATAGCCCCCTATGCATATCTTTTTGCAAACCAAGGCTTTGGTCTAATAGCTTCAATACTAGCTGAGAAAAGTGGAGATTTAGATAAGGCAATGGCTTATAGGTCATCCTTGAACATTTTATTTTCAGTTATTGGTTCCTTACTGCCAACAGCACTAAACTTTAAAGGTATTATAATAGTTGACGGTATCGTAACATTCCTATCCTTATTACTAGTAATTCCAGTTAGGGAAAATTATAAGGGAACAAGTAGAGTGACACTTAAGATCTCTTCCTTTAAGATTTTAGGAAAGCTTTCAACTGAGGCGATTATAGGATTAGGTGCTGGTGTTCTATTACCAATGTTATCTCTATGGTTCAACTTAAGGTTTCACGCTACAGCTTCCTCACTTTCTCCAATATACGCCATATCCGAGATAACTTTAGCGCTAAGTACCTTATTCTCACCAATTTTAGCCTCAACGCTAGGGCGAATTAGGGCAATACTGACTTTCTCACCGCCCTGGAACGGTAGACCCAAAATCACCTCCTTAAAAATAAATCTATAGTGTAAATAAGTGTTTCAATTACATTAAATGTAAAATTCTCTGGATTGAATAAATCAGGAAATAAAAGAATTAATAATAATCTAAACTCCTCTCTCCCCACCTCCCCCTTGAATATGATATATAAGGAGTAGAGTACAAGGGCCAGCACGAAGATCAACGTGCGAAAAACAAACTTAGTAGAACCAGTAAATGGAAGAAAAGCCTTAATGTTCCTATAAGAGGTCTCTATGGGACCTCTTACCTTATTGTACAAATCCAACACTTCCCTCTTGGATAGGTCTAGGTTAGTAGCCCTAGCAAAATAAACAACACTCTTTCTCCTCACTTTTTCCTTGCTGTACACGAGAAGCCTGAACTCGACCTGCTCATCCCTCCTATGCCTCTTACTATTAGTCTTGTAATCCCCGTCAAACTCCTCAAACACCTTAACATCTTCAACAGGCACAGCAACTATATACTTAAACTGTGAAATGAAATTGAGCACATCAACAGTATAGAAACCAGCGTCAAGAGTTATCAACCTTATCTTGAATCCCATTGCCATTACTTGCTCCACAAGAACCTTCACTATCTCGTCCTTAGTCATACCGTTCACTTGCGGAATAAAGGCAAGTAAAAGTACTTTCCCCTTATACTTGGTTGTTGCGTAGTTCCACGAGTTTCCTTTTTCAGAGCTCCCTTTCACTGGTTTCCCATACCACGTCTTGGTTGTCCAGTCTATTGAAAGATCTATCTCCTTTACCCCCTTTAATATCTCCAAGGATATTTTCCTAGCTCTTTCCAATAGCTTTTCAATCACTTCCATCCCTTGCTTCTCTACGTAATTCCTCACGGTCTGTGGGGATACGTCATACGCTCTGGACTTGTTCTCTACAGAGTCGTTCCACAAACACGCGGAGATGAGAGTTTTCGCTACCTTCTCTACCTTTTCCCCTTGGAAGTCTAACATGGAAAGTAATTTATATCCTATTTGTTGAATGTTATTTTGGTGAGGGAGACCGGGTGTTACCATCTTCCTATCTCACGTGGTAATACTCCATCTCCCTCACCTTAAACCCTTTCTTCAATTGAATTCTTTATACTCTTATAAATTTCTTTATCGTTTATAAATTCGATATTATCCTATCAGAAATATTTTTTCTAATATGATTTTGGGTCTACCGCAGAGAGGCGAGGCTTTTCGCCCCCTTAACCCCCCAACTTTGTAATCCGTAAATTCCCGTAATTGCCATAAAGCCTCCTAAGGCGAGAAGTGGTACGTAAGTACTCTTCATAGCATTCTATAGTCGACTACTGTACTGTGAACTCTAAAGGTCTTAATTAAGGAATAGGCTAATACGAAGAAGCTAACTGCCATGGCTATAAGTTGACTTGTTAACGGATCTATGAATAAAGCCATTTTATCACCAACTATAATTATGGATAAAGTTAGCTATAAGTAAAGTATGTTAAAGTATATACTTTTGTAGAACAATAAGATATAACAGGGATAGAATTTACATAATTTTAAATGGTTATTCTTTTTTAACTCTTTTAGATTTATTTGTATAATCCAATAAATTAAAAGGAAATAAGTGAGCATATATAAATGTTATGTAGATAAATGTTAGGGTCATTCACGCATCCTTTGCGAATTCAGTTTATTTAAAGAATCGTAATGAATTTAATCAAATACCACCCCACTGACTAGGTGGAGATCCACGCTCAGTAGTTTACTTTGTTTTATCCATCTTATTCACAAATTACAATTCGCAAAAGAGACCTGAATCGCCCAAATGTTAATGTTATATGGTTTTATGATCCTAATGTTAAATTATCTGGAATTTGATTAGACAGTAAATAAGCCTGACAATTTAGTTTCCTCATTCTTTGGAGCAAACTTTATATTTTAAAAATCAATAATAGTATTTTTAATATTCAGTACTCTATGAACAAGATCTGTTATTACGTAGGAAAGCGGAGAAAAATTTTAAGCTATTAACGGTGTTATAGAAATATAGGTGATAAAAATGATTGGAAGAACACTAAGTGGTATAGGTGGTATTATTGTTCTAATAGCTAGTTTGGTGAGTATAACTACAAGAGAACCACTAATTGATCATCTTATAAAAATATTACTCATCACTGGAGATGCAGTAATAGGTTTAGGAATAATAGGGCTAATCGGTTCTTTAACAACATTATATGGTGTATATAAGAACAACTGGAAGTATATGGTTAGTGGAGGTATACTGGGCCTCTTTGCACCGTGTATACTTTCAATTCTGAGCATAATAGGAGGAGTTTTGGAGATTAAAGGGCAAAAGGTTTCTAAATAACTTTTTTGACTAATTTTACTTAAATCGATATTTTTTATCTCTAGCTTAGTTGACTTTTTTAGTTGTCATGAAACTCTTACCTTATGGAATGCCCTAAAATCCTTGTCCTATTCTATGGATATGGTTCGATAGTGGATTTAGCTAAAAATGTAGCAGAAGGAGCTAAGGAAATAGCAAAAGAAGTCAAATTGGCTAGAGTAAAAGAATATCTTCCAGAGGAAATGGTTAAGAAGTTTAGAATCCCTATTGATACTGTTAAGGATATACCGGAGGCTACGCTATCAGATCTTGAATGGTCTGATGGAATTGTAATGGGATCTCCAACTAGATATGGAAATATGACTGGTCAACTAAAATTATTTTTAGACCAAACTGCTGAATTGTGGACGAAAGGGGCATTGTACGGAAAACCAGTGGGATTCTTCACAGAGGCATCAACAATACATGGAGGACATGAGAGTACAATATTAGCAATGGCGAACTACGCTTATCATCATGGAATGATAATAGTTCCATTAGGATATGGAATAAAGGAAGTCTCAAGTACTACGACTGGAGGAAGCCCATATGGGGCATCGCACTTGGGAAATAAGAAGGAGTTAGATGAAAATGAGATTAAGATTGCGAAGTTCCTAGGTAAAAGAGTTGCAGAAGTTGCAAAGAAGTTGAGATGTTAACGTTTATAAATGAACTCTTTTTTGGAGTACTTTTCATTAGCCAGCCTCATTGCATGCTTCAATTCCCTATCACTTATATCGTCTAAAAAATAATCATCACAATGTAAGAGTGACGAGAAACCTCTTATGAAAACTTCAACTACTTCATCATAGCTTATATTGCCGTTTATCAGGTTTAGGAGATTGCTGACTTTATACTTTATCATGTTAATATTGTCTTTTTTTATGTAATTTTTAGGAGGTATGATTAATACCTTATGCAATATATCCAAATTAGATGAAACGAGAAGAGTGCCATGTAAAAGATACCTATCTTCATTTATATATCCAGCATTACCAGAAATCTTGTAACCCTTAAACGCAATATCAGTTTCGTTATAAACCTCAACTCTATCATTTATTAAACTCTCTATAGCACTAATCGTGCCTTTTAGTAAATAGCCGTAAAGGTAATCTATGCCACCTTGACCGTTTGTTATGAAAGTATAGTTTATGTTCCCCATATCATGAAAGACTGACCCTCCCCCACTAATCCTCCTAACCAATTTTACACCATATTTCTTAATCATTTCTAAATTAACCTCATCATTAACAGTTGACAATATTCCTAAAATTACGCTCTTATCATTTCTCCATATTCTTAAAGTAGGAACATCTTTACTATTTAATAAAAGTGCTTCGTCCATTGCAACATTCAAATAGGGATCATTAGGATATTCCTTTAATAATACCCTAAGCTTCACTATGTTTTTATTTTCCATTATCAATTTATAGTTTGTGCAAGCTGAGTTAAAGATCCCTGAAGATATATGGCCTAGAAGAAGAGATTGGGGAGGCGAAATAGTCTCATTATACATAAAAGAAGGAAGTGAGATTAAAATAGGAGATGTTATAGCTGAGGTTGAAATTGAGAAAGCAATATTGAAGATTTTATCCCAGTACAATGGCAAGGTAATTAAAGTTTTGGTAAAAGAAGGAGATAAGATATTGCCGGGATCAGTTATAGCATTAATAGAGGTTTAGACGATGGAGAAAAAAGTTCAAATTACAGTTTACGAGAATGAAAACTTCAAAAGAGTGGCAGAGATCGTAAAGACAAAAAGTATTGCTACTGTATGTGAAGAGGCACTATGTCCAAACATTATGGAATGCTGGGGATCTGGGACTGCAACATTTATGATCATGGGAAGCATTTGTACTAGAGGTTGCAGATTTTGTTATGTATTAAAGGGGAAGCCATCGCCATTGGACGATGAAGAGCCTAAGCGAGTTGCAGAAGCGGTAAAGGAGATGAAACTGGATTATGTTGTAATAACTAGTGTTGATAGAGACGATCTACCTGATAGGGGAGCACAACACTTCGTTAACGTAGTAAAAACAGTAAAGGAACTTAACCCATCTGTAATAGTCGAAGTTTTAGCTCCAGACTTTAGGGGAGATATTAATTCAGTCAAAAAGGTAATTAATGCGGGAGTTGACGTATTTGCACATAACGTTGAGACTGTAAGAAGATTAACGCCAATAGTAAGAGACCCTAGAGCATCATATGAACAAAGCCTTAACGTTTTAAAATACGCAAAAAACGTAATAAAAAAATCCTCGATCCTCTTAGGTTTTGGTGAGACCTGGGATGAGATAATTGAGACCATGAGAGATTTGAGAAGTGTAGGAGTTAATATATTGGTACTTTCACAATACATGAGGCCTAGTCGTAAACAATTGGAGGTTAAGAAGCGTTATACTTTTGAGGAATTTAGGAAGCTTGAGGAAATAGCCTACTCTATGGGTTTTTCAGCAGTGCTCTCCTTACCATTAGCTAGAACCTCTTATAAGGCGAAAGAGGCATATTTTAAGGCGATTGAAAATGCTAAGAGTAATAGTCGATGGTCCTAGAGATCCATGTTATAATATGGCAATTGATGAGGCAATAATGCTGAATAGAAATACTGTTAATTACGATACGTTAAGACTATATATGTGGTCTCCCTCTGGAGTAAGCCTAGGGAGGGGACAGAACGCCAACGCATCGTATTTGGATAAGATTAAGGAGTTAGGCTTTAGGTTAGTGAGAAGACCCACTGGTGGTGGGGCATTGTTACACCCAGAGGATAACGAGATTACATATAGTGTAGTATTGTCAACAAATAGTACAATAGCTAAGTCTAGTGTTGATGAATCTGCCATAGAGATCGCTAAGGGCATATTATATACTCTTCAAATCTTAGGGGAGAACGTTGATATTAGAGGCTTAGGGGATATGAAAA
Organism: Sulfolobus islandicus Y.N.15.51; assembly: GCF_000022485.1. Classification (NCBI taxonomy): domain Archaea; kingdom Thermoproteati; phylum Thermoproteota; class Thermoprotei; order Sulfolobales; family Sulfolobaceae; genus Saccharolobus; species Saccharolobus islandicus. The sequence continues at coordinate 530,679 of NC_012623.1, forward strand.
AACATGACTTATGCTATTTGAGGAGTGGATCAAGCGATGTGGTAGTAGCCGGGAGAAAAATATCTGGATCAGCTCAAGTAAGGGATGATAAAGCGTTATTACAACATGGTACATTGCTGCTTAAGTTTGAACCAGAAATTTGGCTAAAGGTTATTAGAGCACCAGAAGTTACTGAAGAGTTCTTAAAAAGTAGGATAGTGGGCTTATTTGAGTTTATGGAAGTGGGATTAGATCAAATATTCGACGCAATGATAAAAGGCTTCGCTAAGGCGTTAAATGAAAAAGACGTATTTATGGGGAGTCTAACTCCGAACGAAATAAAATTAGCTAATAGACTTTACAAGGAAAAATATTCTAACGAGAGATGGAATTTATTAGGTATCCAATAAGTCAGCAATATGATATACATCATAACCCATTGACCTTATGGCTAATGCACAAACGCTATTTGTTACAATAACCTTTTTAGCTTTACTTTTAGCTATCTTTTCCTTCTTAACGTTTATTACCATATCAGACAGCTTAGGATGAGATATCCAATAGTCTCCACCAGCACCACATTCAAAATGTGGATCTTCCATTTCACTTATTTTAACCCCCATTTTCTCGACTGCATTACGAATATGCGTAGTTAGCTTTTGCCTATATGCATGACAAGGATAGTGAATAGTAAATGTATCACTAACCTTAGGTAATTCTATGCCTTCTTTGATTAAAAATTCTGCAAAATCATTTGAATTGATTTCTATACCAAACCATTCCTTATACTCCTTCATAAATGCAGCACAATTAGACTGTAATGTTATGACCTTTTTACCCTTAACCTTTTCAGCAAGTTTCATTGCTAACTTTCTAGCCCCTTCATGATTTCCATTACTTATATGAGCTAAACCACAACATCCATTAATAATTTTTATCTTATAATTTTTACTTAAGAATTTGTAAGCCTTTTCAACAGTTCTTCTAAATATAACGGATTCTATACAACCAGGAAATAATATTATGTCCCCCTCATCATTAGTTTCTAATGGTTCTGAGATCTCATTAGGTTTAATGAATTTCATAAACCTTTCCACCTCTGGATAGCTACTTACCTTATCTAACAGTTTTAATGACTTGCTTAGTAATTTTGGGTTCTCTAACATCTTTTCCATTAGGGTTTTCTTTGTGGAGCTTTTCCTAACTGGCGTGATAATTTGACCGTATTTAACGCCTGCTGGACAAGCAGTTTCGCATAATCTACAATACATACACGTCTCAAATCCAACACTGTTTATTCCAAGCCTTACGGCCTCAATTCTACCCCTTGGTGAGTGAACTTCGTTTCTAGTTACAACATAAGTTGGGCAAGTTTCTAGACAAAATCCACAATGGGTACACATTTCAGTTAATTTCAAAGATGAGATCATATATCTCCCTCCAACAAGTAAGTATGCACCCTATTAACGGTATTACATATTTCATTCTTAGCTGGGGGGACTAACTTACATGGATTTAGAAGTCTCTTGGAATCAAATACTGTCTTCAGTCTTCGCATTAAGGTTAAGTCGTCTTCTGAGTAATAAAGCTTCATAAACTTTATCTTTTCTATTCCGATACCGTGTTCCCCGCTAGGTACCCCACCTAATTTTATAGCAAGTTTCGTTATCTCCTCAGCTGCCTTAATTGCATTAATTGTCTCATCAACGTTTTTAGGATCGAATCCTATTAGCGGATGTAAAGTGCCATCCCCTGCGTGAAAACTATTTGCAACTGGCAATCCATATTTCTTACTGATTTCATATGTGAATCTCAACATAGTTGGCAAAGTTGATCTAGGAACATTGGCGTCTAATGTTAAATAAGCTGGAGAATAGTAGGCAAAAGACGGAAAAGCTCCTTTTCTGCCCCACCACCATCTGTTTTTCTCTTCATCATCTTTGGGAATGAAAACTTCACCATTATTTTCCCTTACCACCTTTACTACTCTAGCCTCTTCCTCTTCTACATTTGCACTGTATCCGTCTAGTTCTATTAAAAGGATAGCTTCAGCCATAGGGTAATTTGCCTTATATTGAGTACTCTCTATTGCAATTATGGAATTCTTATCCAGAAACTCCATTGCAGCTGGTGTTACCCCAGATTTATAAACACTTACAACGGCTTTTCCGGCATTGTCAATTGAATTGAACGCTGCTAGAAGGGTCTTACTAACTTCGGGTTTTGGAAATAACCTTAACGTTGCTCTTAAAATAACCCCTAAAGTACCCTCTGCACCTACAAATATTGATGTAGGATCAAAGAAATTATTACCACCAATTTCCTCAACCTTTCCATCACTTAAAAGAACCCTTAATTTTATTACACTATCGAAAGTGGTGCCGTATTTTGGAGTGTGCATCCCCCCAGAGTCGTGACTTATATTACCACCTATTGATGATACTACATAACTTGAAGGATCTGGGGCATAGAAAAGGTTAGGATTACTTAACGTTTTATTAATTAGAAAGTTTGCTAATCCTGGTCCTACGGTGATTTCAAAATTATCCAGTGAATAAATTCTGTTTAGTCTTGTTAACGAAATTATGACCTCTCCTTGTGTCGGAGTAGTTGCCCCGCTTAAACTTGTCCCAGAACCCCTTACTAGATACTTTATATTATTCTCGTTAAGAAAATTCACTAAGGAAATTACTTCCTCCTCGCTTCCAGGTAAAACAACTAGTGGTGGCTCTATTTTCAAAGGTATAAATGCAGGATAAGAATACAGCTTGGCTTCATCACTTGATATTACCCACTCCTCGCCTACTATCTCAGCTAATTTTTCAATCACATGGTTAATGTCTTCAAGATAGTTTATAAAATACCCTTTCTATTTTCTCTTTGCCTTATATAAACTTAGTTACTAAAGTAATAATCCGGGTAGAAGAGTATTATTGGGATCAAAAGCTTCCTTTAGCTTGCGCAATATTCCTTTATCATTAATTCCCCAGTAATCTCCCTTATAATCCCCTTTTTCAACAACCACATGTCCGCTTATTTCTCGTCTTAATACCTCAAGATTGTCAAATGAAGCTATTTCCAATCTACAATACCCAGTCCCAATTATTCCTATTGCCCTTTTAACCTTCATAATACTTTTAGCCCTCTTAATCTCTTCAACTTCTCTCCCTCTTACGGTATGGATTGAAACAATCCTTTCATTCTCAACATAGTTTATATCATAGAAACCATCTTGTCCTTTTACTCCAATCTCCTCCTCTATTTTGTTCATTGCTTTTCTAAATCCGATAAATGTAACGTGAGTCCTCTCACCTTTCTCATCAACTTCATATATTATGGAAATTGGTCTATATTTACTAATTAAGGCAACTTTATCGGTCTGAAATGTAGCAATCACTTCTGGAAATGGGTATACCTTTAGTGTCGCCTCCAGATAAATACCTAACCAACCTAGCATACCAGATAGAATTTTGTGTATTTTATATCCGGAAGAGAACTTAAGGGTCCTACCACCACCCTTAGCTATAATACCGTCTCCAGTGATTATCTTAGCCATTAATATTAAGTTTTTAGGATAGCCGTAAAATGAAGAGAAAGGTGTAGGTAAGTTGGTTGCCAATAATCCTCCTAAGGATCCATCATAATATGCTGGAAGAAATAAGCCATTAGCTTTTATCATTTCAAATAAATCGGAAACTTTTACTCCAACTTGCGATGTGACATAAAGATCCTCGTCTGAAATTTCAATAACGTTATTAAATTGGCTTAATTTAACTCCTATATCGGTATTAATAGGAGGACCTATATGATGCATATTGAATGAAAAAGGGTAAATAGATAACTTCCTCTCATTAGCAAACTTAATTACGTCCCTAAGTTCTTCGTAAGTTTGTGGTATGACTGTAATTTTCCATCGAGTAGAATCATCATTTTTTCCGTCAGATATCTTTACGATTCTGGCTAATTCATCAATCCACTCCATTAATAGATAAAGTGGATAAATCATAAAAATAGTTTTTTATCGAGAGTATATTTATGTCAAGATACGTTTACTGCGTAAATAAAGATAAACTGATACATTGTAAGGGTAGGGAATTTTATTATGTGTTTGAATATACGAGGAATAATGGGTTGTTGTTATCTAGATGTCAAAACGGTCACTGTGAACAGGTTGACGATATCATTTCGGAATTAGCGAAATATAGGTTTGCTTACGAGATAGATATCTTTGATGAGATAATGGATAAAATAGATGAAATAATTCCGTTTCTTATAAAATATAATATAGAAATCTATTTTATTGGTGACAACTCCGTATTAGAGGCAGTATATACACCATCACTATTTTATTATAAATATTTTGGACTAAAGGAAGCTAAGGACAAGGTAAATTTCGTAAAATAGTGGCTTAATAAAATCGTTTTAGCTAAAAGAGTTCTAGATGAAATAGGAATTATGGAATTCAAATCTCATATGGACACTATAGATGGAAGGTATGCAATGTGGTTGAACACTGAAGATGAGTATGCTTCTTTCATCTCACGCGAAGGAGATCTAGTTAAATTTTGGATTTCACATAATGGCTGCGATGTATTTATCAAGAGAAAAGGAAAGAGAATTTGTAGTAGGAGTGAATAGCTTCTTTCCTCATTTTCTCAATCCCAATTTCTATTAATCTTCTAATTGCACTATATGCATCATTTATTATTTCATAACCATTTATTGTAAGAATTTTATTATCTTTAACCTTACCAACGCTAATAATATTTGCACCTTTCATTAGTTTTAGATCAAAATCCCCTCCTTCAAAGTAATCAAAATTTATCCTTAGATTAACGTCAGAAGCGATATCACTAATAGCGTCTATAATGTTCCTTATAAAAATAAACCTTTCGAATAGAGTCCCTATGCTGTTTATCGTTAGCAACAAATAATTATCAGTTTCTTCCTCCTTACTCTCGTCATAATTAATTATATAATCAATTATCTTATTTATCCCAGTCTCGATGTTATTAATAGTCTCAAATTTTAACCTATCAACATAGTATATCTTATCGTAGAATAGGATAGCTATTTGCCTACTATCGTCTCCATCTTCGATATTAGCAAAAGCGTAAATTTTCTTGCTTTCTATTGAAGAGACTATTAGGCTTAACATTATTATCTTATCATTAGCCTTTATCAAATATTGAAATTGATCTTCAATTTTATTCCTACCAATTATTGGATAATTCTTTTCAATAATATTGATTATACTAACAAAAATTTCAGAATTAACGTAAAGAAATTTCTTGGAAGAAACCCCAATAGATTTCTCCTTAACAAATTTTGAAATTGAAAACAAACAATACTTTACAGATTCCTTATATTCATTAAACTTGTAGAGACCTTGATTAACGTAGTCATGGACTTCATTTAAATCAAAAATCTCACATAGTTTTTCCTGTCCATAGTAGAAAGTGGTATTACTAAGTCCAAAGCCAATGTAACTTCTTATTTCAATTAAAGAATCGTCTAACGATATTAGGACAACATCTTCCATATCACTGACTACTATATCTTTTATTGCCTCTTGAAAAGTTTTATATAACGATATTGGAATCTCAGCTCTTATCATTCAATTGCCGTTAACTATATATAAAATTTAAATTTTAAGTTCAGCTATTTCAAACAATTTAGAAAGTATCCTATACGTCATCCCCCAAATTCTATATTGCTTATAATAAAACGCGTTATCGCCCCTTGCAAATTCACTCTCGTGAACCCAAAATACCTTATCCACCTCCGCTGGATTTGGCCTTGGTTCTATTAGCTCATCAAGTAATGCAATATATGCCCTAACTTTTATTCTAGCATTATTAGGTGAGAATACTCCTAGACTGGACCTTATATTTGGCCTGATTCCAATTTCCTCCTCACATTCTCTAATAGCTGCTTTAAGAGTAGTCTCATTATCTTCTCTATGACCACCTGGCAACGCCATTTGACCTGACCATGGGTCCTTTGGGTTAATAACTCTTTTTATCAACAAGATATACTGGCCTTTAGCTATTAATACTACAACTGCAGCATCGCTCTCACTATCATCAGTTAGTGGTAGCTGAAGAAGTTTGCTTATGTTCATAATTAGAAACTCAAAACAGTTCCAATTAATTTTTATGCGCTGCTACCTCTACATCTTATCAAATGGAAAAATGCTTAAAAAGATGATAGAAAAAAGAGGTATTCTATGGCTAGAAGAACTTGTCCTAAATGCGGTAAGGTTGTTGAAATCTTAGTGGAACACGTTAATAATAAGGTTGTGAAAAAGTGCCCTAATTGTGGTTATGTATTTATAGAGTATGAAGTTAAGTCTAATTCCTCTTTGTTATCATCTTTCTCTCCATCTGCTAAATCTAACAGAGAGGAAAAAGAACAATATAGATTCGAGTAACAGAACTAGAAACGATACAACTAACATTTCTACGCTTGTATTTACCAAATTTGTGATTCCTTGTGAGAATATTGCAGAAGCTGTAGTTGGCAATATAAGCAAGGGAATGTAAAGAGACTTAGGGAGGAATGTATAAGGATAAAATACTGGTGGTATTATAGTTAAAATGCTAGATAAAAGACCAGCAAGACCCCAACCATATCTCGTATGAGGAACTAGACTAGCTAAGAAGAACCCTATGGAGGATGTTGAGAACAGGAGAAGAGTGACATCAATTAATAATGGTATGAAGTTGGTTAAAGTCAAAACGTGGTAAATTACTGCAAGCATAATGTATAGTATAACACCTGGGGAGGAATATAGTAAATTTGCAAGCATTAATCCCATGATATAGTCACTAGGCCCTATGCTAGTTGCAACCAATAAATCTTGAAGTCTACTTTCAAGTCTTAAGAACACTAGATCGCCAATTAGTGAAAATCCGTTATTGGCCATAACGCTAATTAATCCTCCAACGATGGCGAACTTTACGAAATCCCCCCTCGTGATAATATATATTAAAAATAATTCAGCTAGAGGTATACTGAGATAAGTTAATACGTACACAAATCCTCTCCTTATTGAGGACCATCCATAAAATATTGTAAAAGCTAACAGAAAACTACTCCTCAAGACTCTCACCTCCGTAAATTATGAACAGATCCTCCAACGTAATTGGCTTAATAACATATTTTCCTACATAATCAGATGCTTCATTCCTATCCACATAACTAATCCTTAATCTTCCTATCTTATACTCACCAATTCCCTCCACTCTAACCTTATTATCAAATTTAGCCAAAAGTTCCTTTATGCTTCCTTTAGCTATGAGTTTACCCTTATGCAAAAGGATTACCTCATCCGAAAGCTCTTCAGCCTCTTCCATATAATGTGTAGTTAACAAAATCTTACTCTTTATACTCTTTAACACAGACCAGACTTCTAACCTAGAATATGGATCTAACCCTGTAGTAGGTTCATCCAGTAGTACTAACTCAGCATTTGATGCTAAAGCCATAGCGACAAAAATCTTCCTCTTCATTCCACCTGAAAGTTCATCACTTGGTTTATCTTTAACTTCCCATAGCCCGACTTCTTTGAGAGCACTCCTAGAAATTTCGGTAGCCTCTTTAAACGATAATCCTCTAGCTGTTAAGTACATGACTAAGTGTTCCATAGGACTAGCTATGCCTATTGATTTAGCCTCTTGGGGTATTGAAGCTATTATTTTTCTAACTTTCTTAGCGTCTTTCACTACATCAAAACCTTCGATCCTCGCAATTCCGCTAGTGGGTAATAATTGAGTAGAAAGAATTCTAGTTAGCGTTGTCTTACCGGCCCCATTCCTACCTAAAAGCGTAACTATTCTACTATTCGCAATAAACGTTAAATTATCCAATGCTATAGTCCCGTCTCTATAAATCTTAGTAAGGTTAATAGTTTCAAGCACAGAACTATATTAATGGAAGCTTGCTTTAAGTATATAGGTTTTATAAAGAGAAATGACAATTCCGCATCTAGAAATGCAACCGTGGAAATCCATATAAATGAGGAATATGAGGAGAGGTTAAAAGGATTAGAGGAGTTCTCGCACATTATAGTCCTTTATCATTTACATTTAGCTAACTTTGATGGAAGATTATTGAAAGAAAGGGAAGGAGTTATGGTAGGAGTTTTTGCAACCAGATCCCAATTTAGGCCGAATCCTATAGGTATATCTGTAGCCGAATTGATTGAAATTAAAGATAATATAATAATAGCCAAGGGCATAAATGCATTTAACAATACTCCAGTTCTCGATATAAAACCATACGACAAATGGGATAGGGCAGAGGAAGTTAGAGTTCAAACATGGCATGATGTTGTGTGATATTTCCATATATTAGAGAAAAAATAAATAGTCTAATCGAGTTTATATAATATTATGTATGTTGCAGATTTGATTGTTAGAAACCCAGTTACAGCCAAAGCTGAAATAAGTATACGAGATGCTGCGAAGATTATGAAAAAGGAAAATCTAGGCTCACTTATAATAGTAGACGAGACAAATAGGCCGATTGGGATAGTTACTGAAAGGGATATTTTGAGAGCGGTAGCCGATGAGATATTATTAGACTCTCCCGTTTCTACAATCATGACTAAAGGTTTGATAACTATTGCCCCAAATAAGGATATTACAGAGGCATTGATAATCATGTATCAAAATAACGTTAGACATCTAGCAGTAGTTGGACAAAATGGGGAGCTAGTCGGAGTAATATCTATAAGAGATGCCGCTAAGGCAGTTAATCTGTTGGCACTTGATCTGGCAATATGGTAGGTTATCTTACTGAAGTAAATTGTTAAAATCACAACGAATTAAATATTGACAACAATCTAATTCCATATTATAAATATTTTTTAGTACTAATTTAGTAGATGAATTTAAATGGGATAATCCGGAAAAGGAGAAGATGAAAAATAGATTTATAATGTATTTTATTTTATTCTTATTTCTGATATCATTGGGTATTATACCTCTAGAACATGCTAATATACAAAAAGAACAAGTAATTATCCAACAATATTCGACATACTTAATGCAAAATGGTAACTATCTAAATTACACCGTGGTAAGTGGAGTTGAGGACAAGATACTCTACAGCAATGTATCACAGATAGTAATCAACTATAATAAAACCACATATTTGCTTAAACCGTTGGGTTTAGTATATTATAACAACTCAATCATAAATGTTACAATAATTGGAGAAAAACTAAAAATATATAGCGGCATTCCACAATTAATTAAGGCCATACTTTATACCCCAGGTTTACAAGAAGTAATATGGGCCGGGTATCTATCAAAACCAGCCTTTATTTCGGCTTACGCTTATGTAAATGGGACTGGAACTCTAGAATTACAATACCTAAACGGTTCTTCAACATATAGCTTAAACGTTTCAATTGGGACCAACCTAAAACTCTCAGTTCCCCTTATAGGCCTAAACTATACAATGCTTACATTCAACTCTTATCGCCAAATAACGATTTCAACTGAATTACCTATACCGTATAGATCATTTGAAAATATAAGTGACTTTTACATCTCAATGTCATCTTTTTTCAATAATACGTTATTACCCTCGATGGTATGGAAATCAGGTAATATCACAGCAGTAGAGTTCTTTGGAATTGATGGTACTATTGCAGGATTCCTAGAGGTAAATGGACCAAGACTATTGATCTTGAAGAATCTTAACGCAGAATACTATACACCTAAGTACGTCATTACTACAACAATTAACAATATGACAATAATATTGGGAATTGGGAATAACAGTGTGGAAAGTACTGATAATATTGCGTTTTCTTACTTCGTAGATGTTAGTAAACAAATAGGGTTATTATTTAGTACTGAAAATACATCAAGTGTGTTCTTAGCTTTTAATAATGGTAGTGTCTATGATATTCAAATCTCATATCCAAAAAATATATCTGTTTCCAATATTACAATTCAAAACACAGTATTCTTAGCAGAAAAAATAATTGTCTCCCTTAACTCATCAATCTCACTAATACCGATAACTCCTAAATATAATTATACATTTTTCATATTAAAAGAGTTGCCTAATGGTTCAATATTATTTGTAAATGAAACAGACTTTTTCATGCGTAATAATACCTTATACATAGTAGCTTCTAGGCCTAGTGAAACGTATTATATTGTCTACTCTAACCATCCATTACTAACTACAACACAAACTAATCAAGCTTTAATACCATATGGAGCTAGTAATCTTGTTTTAATCGCTGGAATAGTTGTAATTTTGTTGGCTATTGCATCAATAGTAGCAATAAGAAAAAGAAGATTATAGCACATAAAGTATATAAGACGTAACTTCGTTAAGTGTAAATAATGAGAGTTTCTAAATCTAATAAACCAAAGGAAATATGCCCAATAGTTTCCGCAATAGCTGTAATAGGAAGTGAACCAAAGCTGTTAACAATAAGGTATCTACTCGAAGGACCGAAACGATTTAATGAGCTTCAAAAGCTTACCTTGTTAAGCTCCAAAACCCTCTCAAAGACACTAAAAGAATTGGAAAATTACGGAATAATTGAGAGGAAAATTATAAACTCTCACCCGGTTATAATAGTTTATGAATTAACAGATAAAGGTAAGGAACTGAAGAGAGTATTCGATGAACTTAGAAAATGGGGAGAGAAATTTACTCTATCACAAATTACTATAACAAATAGCATTCGCGTAAACGAGAATTTTTAGAACTAAAAGGAAAACTGACTTCCTTATATAAAACATATTAGTCAGATCTGTGTAATACAGATCTGACTGGGGTGTAGACCGTTGACTTCCTTGAGCGTAAAGCTCAACGGTGAGCTTTACCTCCAATTCGGACCGGAAGTTGGGCTTAAAGCCCGAATAAGGGTGAATATACACGGAGGCCCCAATTGCAGGAATAGATGTATCAAAAGACAAACTAGTCATATATTTCCAAGATAAATTCTACGAGTTACCAAATGATAGGCAAGCGTTTGAGGAGATAAGGAAGATCTTGCCTAAGGGCTGTAAGAGAGGTATAGAAAGTACCGGAGTTTACCACATTAACCTCACCAAGTACTTGGGTAAAGAGTACGACGTGAGGATTATTAATTCCTTCATACTCAAGAAGTTCAAGGATTTTGGGGGAAGAAGAGCGACAAGAATGATGCTAAACTTGTTGAACTAGTTGTAATGTAGTGAGTTTGCAATGAGTGATGTTAGGGAGTTAACAAGCCAATGGGATTTTGTTACTAGGAGCATTGCTAGAGTTAAGAACAAGTTTTCTGGGGTTCAAATCCCCTGCGGCGGCACCTTAACTAAATTTGCTGATAATTTCGGACAGTTTTCTCGATGAGGAACTGCTAAAAAGTAAGGATTAAATAATAATATCTTAATAACATCGTATAAGTTTAAGCTTTTATCTTTCTCCGAATCTATACTTGTAAGTCTTAATTTTACTCTTCAAATTCTCAACAAGTGCTTTAGTCTCGAAGCTTACACTCTTCCCCTCCATGGCCTCCTCAGCCCTTGATAAGTATTCCTTAGCCCTCAAGTAGAGATCCTTGTTATCATAAGCTACAGCGTTTTGCAAATACACCATACCAATCATAGCTAACTGCTTGATATATTCCTCACCCTTAGCAAACTTGAGATTAGCCTCAAAGCCCTTAATGTATCTTTCATCAATCGGTTGCCCGCTATCCGGTAAGATTGTAATTGTCACTTTTTTCATAAAGGGGGATATAAGACCATGGCTTCTAAGGTATCTATCAAAGTAACTTGATGAAGTCGCAAACACTGCCAAGGGAATTATAATAATAAGAATATTGGCTAACGTCAAGTTATGCAATAAGTAGTAAGTGATGGAAAACGATAATATAAAGGCTATTGCTATAGGTAAGCCTATAAACAGTAATGCTAAACCTAGCCATTTAGAGAAGGACAGTCTTTTTTTTCATTCATTGCTTTCCCCTAAACAATTTCTGCTTTTTAGGATAAAATATCTAATGTATCTGGTTTACTGGGTAGCTTAACACTTTAAAAATCTAAAATCGACTATAAATTTGATTATCTAGCTTATGATTAGAAAATGCTCTAATAAGCTTCAAGGACTAGAAAATGTTAAAGGTTAAGTTTATTACAAATAGTATGTATGCTCATTAAATTCTGAAATCTCTAATGTGGTGAACGAAAGGTAGATCGCTTACCTTTCTGAGCAATTTTTCATCAGCAGTGTAAACTTTCTCTCCTAGAACTTTTCCAAGAGATATGTATGCTGAATCGTAAATAGTTATTCCGTATTTAAGGGATAGGGAGACAGTATCGTTTAATATCTCGTCAAGAGGATAGAGGGTTATTTGAAAATCGGATAAGATCTTACCCACCTCTTGTAATTCCTTTTCTCCCAAACCGTATGTGTATTTTAGCCCATCTAATACCTCAAAGGGGAGAATTCAAGGGGCTGATAAGTCTTCCAAACCCTTAACGTAAGCTTCTCTTACTAAAAGTGCTTCTTTACTGTAATTCTCGTTAGCGAACCACTTTATTACTACTGAGGCATCTACAACTGCCAATTCTTATCACGCCATTCCCTTATAACCTCCTCAGACTTCTTTCCTCCATAATTCAGAAAGAATTCGTATGACTTGATTGAGGCTTCAGCAATTCTCTTATAATCCTTCCCCCTCTTTTTCTTCCTCTCCTCCTCTTCAATAACCTCTTCAATTTTCCTCCTTATTACATCACTCCAGTTAATTTAACTGAGCTCATCCATATTTTTCTTCAACTCATCATCAATCCTTTACTAATTATTGGCATATTTTATTGTTCTCGCCGTATATTATAAACCTTACGTCCGTGTAATAAATGTATTACATCCTGAAAGAACTTTACTAAAAGTGATTCATTGTGCACGGTTGAGCGTAAGTGTTAATGCGTTTTTAGAGTCCAATACTAATTTGCGCAAGAATATAATAACGTTTTAACCCTTACTATCTTGCAACTTCAGCATACCTTGACTATAAACATTCCTTGAGAGGATGCTAGTAAATATGCTAAAATAAATTAGAACTATTACGTTCCATAAAACCATCAAATTGATAAAAAGCCATATTGAAATAAAGATTATTTTTTTAATAATATAAAAACTTCTTAATGACAGCCTTCCTTCCCCTGATCATGATAGAACAGTTTAAATATTTAAGAGTACTATTATACTACTGTATGCCAGAAACTGTGGTCACGAGAAAATACCAAGTTACAATCCCTAAGGAGGTTAGGGAAGCCTTAGGAATAAAGATGGGGGACAAGCTAATTGTGAAAGTTGAGGACGGTAAGATAATAATGGAACCTGTAAGAGCACAAGATGCGTTAAAAAGGTTATCCACGCTTGCTGACAGATATCTTGGAGGACCGAGAGCCATTGATGCGGTGAAACTTGTTGAAGAATCTATTGAAAGGTGCTTTGTGGGCTACTTCAGAATTATACAAAAATTTATAAATAATTATACCGAGTATTACCCATGGGAAAGAGTAAGTACAAGAGGGATTGGCCAAGTACGACGAGAACGTTATAACGAGATATACCCTAATGTTCCCCTTCTACGTCTTCGAACACTGGTGGGATTTACTAGCAGAGGAGAATAGGAATGCCAAGAAAACCTACAAGGCACCAAAGGAGTTCAACGAATTCCTAGCATTCCTCCACACCTTCCTACCTTATAGGGCCATAGAAGGAGTATTGAGAGCACTAGAGAGACTGAAAATCATCCCAACAAGCCTAGACTACTCAACAATATGGGAAAGAGTAAGAAACATGAACATAAAATTCCCAGAGGCAAATGACCAACTTGAAGTAATAGCAGACGCAACGGGAATAAGCACAAACAAGGGAGGACAATACATTATAGCAAAATGGGGTAAAACCAAGGACTCAAAATTCCTCAAAATCGAAATAGTAATTGATAAGGACCAATTCAACGTAATAAACGCTGAAGTAACCAGCAACGAGGTTGAGACTGCAGTTAAGACAGTTAAGGATTTACAAGATAAGGGAAAGAAGGTCAAGAAGTTTTATGGAGATAAAGCTTATGATGCTAATGAGGTTTACAAGACTGGGGTTGAGATTGTTGTCCCACCTAGGAAGAACGCTTCTACTAGGCGTGGCCATCCTGCCAGGAGAAAGGCTGTAAGGGAGTTCAAGAGGTTGGGTTATAATCGTTGGAGGGAGGAGAAGGGTTATGGTGTTAGGTGGAGGATTGAGTCCTTATTCTCTGCTGTGAAGCGTACTTTTGGGGAATCTGTTAGGGCTACAAGTTTTTTAGGACAAGTGGTTGAGGCTAAGCTCAAGTTCTGGGCTTATGCATGGATGGTCCACTTGGCTAATTCTTTAGTTGGTAGAGCTCCGGGTATTAGGGTGTGAGCTTGCGAATAACGTTGAAATAAATATTAATTACTGAAAAATTCTCAGTGTATCATATCATGCTTATGAAATAAATTGAAGAGATCAACAAAGCAATTGAAAGGGAAACGGGTATATATTGATACTAATATCTTTATTTATGTAGCATTAAAAAACCCAGAGTTTTACGATGAGTGTTATAAAGTTTTGGAAATGCTTATATCTAACGAATTTGAGGGTTACGGCTCTGATCTTGTTTTATTTGAGCTATTCGGTAGCTTAGCTAAGATCAATGTTAATGTAGCGTATGAAGCGGTTAATTCGTATCTAGATCTTCCAATAATAATTCTTAAATTAAATAGGGATACGTTTGGTTATGCCAAGGAAATATCCGAGTTGGCTGAAGTCAATTACGATTCCCTACATGCTGCTCTAGTTGCACAAAATGAGGTTGAAGTAGTTGTTACAGAGGATGTAAATGATTGGAGTAAAATATTGAAAGTGTGGCCTAAAATTAAGGACAAATTTAGTGCTAAAGAACTGACTGTCATTTCACCTACAAAAGGTAAATTACCAATATGAAAATTACCGATTTTAGGTGAGTTATTAAAGTTTCTAATACTTTTTTGTAAAAGTTATTGAAATAGTTACTTATTCTATCTGTTACTTGCTTCAGTTACGCTACTGGTGGTTAGAGAAAAATATCCACGGTATATCAGTCCGTTAGTATTTCTGGAAAATTCTTAGACCTCAATTTTATCTAATCCTAAGTACGTTATTATATTAAGATTAAACCTATACTTATTTTCCTCAAAGAACTACTTAATACAGTTTTTTAACGTCCTTTATCGTATAAAATATTTTATTACTCATGTAGTCCTTGAGGGACTTGAAGACCACCTCAACCATGTTAACCTCAGACGAGTAGTTAGGAGTAAAAATGGGATGAATACCCTTTCCTACCACAAACCTCAAGCCTAGTCTTGTGAGGAGAATAATTATCCATATAAACCCCTCCATTACCAAAACTTAAAATACCTCAAAAAGTACTTCAAAGACTCGGAATTAGGCCTACTGAAGATACCAGTAATTACATCACCAAGCGTTTATAGCAAGAAAAACGCGAACCGAAGAAAAACCCATATTGACGCACATAACAAGCTTACTACCAATCTTAACCATCTTGATCAACGTACTAATTACTGCCCTACTCTAGAAAGAACAGCGCCTCTCCTTCCAATTTTAAAGTCTTCCCGCATGTTCTTTTCCGCTTGAACGTTTGTTGGTCTAGGTTTCACTAGGTTATATCCTAGTTCGTGAACTAGCTCGTATAATCTTGATTTCTTGTACTCTATTCCTTGTTGTTTTATTTTTAGTGTTCTCATTGTCCAATATTCTTGTTGCATTCCGTACTTTTGTGGTTGGTCTTCCAGTATTTGTTTTTCTTTCTCAGCTTTTCTCGGTCTTCCCGATCTGGGCTTGTCTCTTAGTCCATTAAGACCTTCTTTCTTGTACTCGCCAACCCACAATTTTATTGTGGAATAACCCTTGTTCAGCATTTTCGAAACTTCCTTCTCCGATTTACCGTCAACTAAGTGCAACTTTACTGCGAGAATTCTCTCCTTAATCCTAGCGTCCTTCTCTTCCTCATAAGCTTGAACCAAATCTTGTATAATTCAATTTGGAAATACTAGTCTATAAACTTTTTGGAAATACTAACAGACTTCGAGACCTTAACATGGGACGCAAAGAGGTTCTTGCGCTCCATATCTAAGAAAGTAAATGACCTCATATACAGTGTGAATAGATGCGGTGAACCTTGGACGTTAATACTGAATGAAGTTACCTTGCCCTTTAAAGTCTGACTAAGTAAGAATAATCTGTAAAACCTCATTGCATATTATATCGCAAGATACTGAACATATAGCATATATAATCGGATCCTCAATGAGTATTATACAGACATCCACTTCACATACTTCATCACATGCAATTGCACTAGCTACTTTAGTTGCAATTAAATTACATAATACTTGGCATATTTCAAATTCTATCGGATTCGGATCTTTCCCTTCTTCACTCTTTTGTTGCAAAGGGTAAGGGTGGTATAGCTTATCTGGTATCAATACCTCCATTCTCTATCTTTCTAGTCTTGGTTCCACATCCCGTTACCCCTTCCTTAATCAAAATTCTATGCTTGTCCCCTTCTCTTCCTAAATACTTCACTTTAAAACTTCTAAGTACACTTTCAGAACCGTAGTTTATCCTATAAGTTATCTCGTGCTCACCGAAAGGATCACCCTCTATTAACTGACTCCACTGAATTATCTTTGACGGTTGTCCTTCATACTCCATTAATGTCACTCCTTGCCTAAAAACTTGCTTATTATCTTTCTTCTCCCCATAACGCAACAATTTAACACTTTTAGGCTTTAAACTCTGAAGCATAAAAGAATTGAAATCTTTTAAAAAAGTTAACTATAATGGAATACCTTAACATTACTCATCACTTATTTTGCTTCTAACCTAACTAGGTTATAGTTTGAAAGAATAGGCCTCTTTTTGAAACTGGAGGCAACAGAAAAATTCCTTAACTCAGCATAGAGATGCTAACAGCCTTAACAAATACTCAAGGTATAAGCGATAGTAAGAGAACAAAGTTAAGTTAAAACTCCATAGTAGTTGTTTCAATAAATCATTTAACACAAAGGCGTTAAATCAAACCTATTAATTTAACGTTTTATACATCCGATTTTCCGGGGTTCAAATCCCCGCGGCGGCACTCTCATATCTACGAATTTATCTTTCTCCGAATCTGTACTTATACATCTCAATCTTACTCTTCAACTTACAACTAATATTTTAACCTCAAAACTCACATCCTTTCCTCGTATCACCTCCTCAGCCCTTGCCAGATACTCCTTAGCCCTCAAGTAGAGATCCTTATTATAGCCTTTTTCATAATAGTTTTAAAGGCTTATAAGGATCAGTTTTAACTTAAGATGTTGAAAACGAGCAAATTGATCAAATCAACCAGTATACCTTGTATTGATAAATATTGATTTCCCTTAGTATTTAATGATAAAAACATTATATTTATATTTCTATGAGTTTTTAGCGCATAGTAATGTGTTAATTCAATATTCCTACTCATTATAAAGAAAGAACATTTAATAAATTTATATACAAATGATGGCAGCATATCTACACTGGATATTCTGATAGTTAAGTTTAATTATTGGTGATTAGACTATTCTTTGGTAAAAGATGGAGAAAGTGGTAATAAAGAGAGTTGACATCCAAGGAAGGATAGTTATACCAAAAGAATGGAGGAACAAGTTTAACACTGACGAGTTCATCCTAGTTCTAAAAGACGATAGGATTGAGCTTTACCCCCGTGTTTCAAACTTAACAAAACTTATTGATAGCATTAATGTTGAAGAATTGCCAAGTGATTGGCATGAGCTTAAACGTAAAGTTTATAGACTCTAACGTGTTCATATATGCATTACTGAAACCAAAACGTTCAGTTGATGAAAAAATTGTGAAAATGAAAGAGAAAGCAAAGGAAATATTGACGCGAATTGATAACGGGGAGGAAAAAGTTCTAACTACTGTAGTTCACATCTCTGAAATTGCTAACGTAATTGAGAGCTTATCTAACCTCACGACCTCAATTAAGGTTATCGAAAACGTGATTAACAACGAGAATATTATCGTTAAAGAAGTCACAGTGCAAGATTACACTGAAGCTGTTAAAATAGCCAATGAGGAAAACCTAAGCATTAATGATGCTCTGGCTTATGTTATAATGATGAAAAATGGTATCAACGAGATTTACACTTTTGATGAAAAACATTTTAGGAAATTGAATGTGAAGATTTTGTGAATGTCTACCTCAAAGTGTAACTATTAAGCTAAATATTACTAGCTAGCTTAGAGTTTTTCTTACTGAATTAACTTAAAGTTCAATGAGTGTACCAGGTCTAACTTTCAACAATCCTCTTCCTCAATAATAAAAGCTTTTTCAGCCTCCTATTTCACCTTAATGAGTCCTTAAACCCATCGTTCATGGATAGGCTCGTTAAAAGGAGTATAAAAGCTGTAAATAGGAGTTTAGAGGTTATCAAATATTCACAAGATGCAGTCTTATGGTGAAGAAAATTAATACTAGAATTTATACCTTAATTACGATACCATCTCTACACTTTAATCCGTTATTAGCAAGAAAATTAAAGGATATTAACATATATATACGATCTATTTAGGTGAACAAGCTCTTCCTCATCTTTACAAGACGACTAGTGTTTCTTAATACCTTAGACATAATTTATGTAAATTGTCTTTTTATGGTTCTTAAGTATTCTAAACTATGTATGTTCAATATGCATACCTTATCAAGTTCTCACTTCTTATGTTAGAGAAAACTTTTGTAATTACGAGCCTAGCTCTGGTATTGTAACCGTTTGTCCCTAAACTTTTATTTCACTCGTTTTATAGAAATAAAGTGAATTCGTAATGTACACTTGAATCTCCCCAACATAAGATTTAGAATTTATTTTGCTTCTTCTAGCTTAAGACCTAAGAAATCTCAACTAATCCACAAAGCAAATAACGCGAGAAAACCTAACTTTCATAAAAATTTTTATATGAGAATCATCACACTGTACGTAATGCCAATTAAGGGAAAAAGGAAGTATAAGGTGGAATTCGATGATTACACATTGACTTCAGTAAATGGAGAAATATCACTAATTGATCAATTAGGTTCAAAGGTAGATTTCTCAAGGCTGGAGATAGGAGACGATATAGCCAGTAAAATAAATTCTGATCGATATTTCTATTACAAAATAATCCCACTATCCAAATATTCTGATATAATAACGTATAGTCTCATCGATAGTATAGTAAAAGTGGGTGGATTCTATGGAGATCTATTGGAAGCGTGTTATTTGAAAGATAGGAAAAGTGGAAATAATGATTATAATTATTTAAAATATGCCTTTGGCAAGATTTCAATAAACAACGTGAAAATATACGACACGATAGCAGATGAAGCAGTACAGAAGCTTATAGAAGAATATGGATGGGACTTCATAAATATATATGAGAATTTACGAAGTTTATTTAGAGTGTCAGTTGAAAAAGCTTACAATAAAGTAATCGAAAGCTTAGACAGCAAAAGAGAATTGGACGCCTTTATGGTCTATATTACATACTCCTACGATAAAAATAAGGCTAAGGAAATTCTAGAGAAAACTGTGATTACACCAAATTTAGACTACAATTATGAGTATGTAATCCCAAGATGGGGGCTAGTAGGAATTGATGATAATATTATAAAAATGTTTAGCGAGATGGGGGTAAAGGTTCATATAGACTCGCTTAAATTCAATGAGGTTAAATTCCTTCTGGCAAAAATAAATAATGAAAAAGTTGAATTAATTAGTTAGATAATTCACGTTCCTACGTAGACCTTTCTTCCATCTTTAAGAACTAATAATAGGCATCTCTCCCCTTTCCTCACATTATAATACATTACCTTACCATCTATCGTGCTTCCGGCAAATATAACTCCCTTATATCTCGCAAAGCTACATATCTCATCTGGAGGTATCGCTTCTTCAATTTTTTCAATTTGATCTCTAGGGAATGAAATGAAAGTAGATAATGTACAGCAGTTATGGGACTTTAACGTATCTTAAAGATTTTCATCAGCCCCAGCGGTCCGCCTAAATGACGTTCAACGAACCTGAGGAACGCCTCCACGCTCCTCAGGTTAAGAGCCCCCACCAGCTCCCTGACGACGTTGGTCATGATGGTGAAGATCGCGAGGTAGCCCTGGAGCCTCTCCCTCCTCCACGGTAGACCCAAAATCACCTCCTTAAAAATAAATCTATAGTGTAAATAAGTGTTTCAATTATATTAAATGTAAAATTCTCTGGATTGAATAAATCAGGAAATAAAAGAATTAATAATAATCTAAACTCCTCTCTCCCCACCTCCCCCTTGAATATGGTATATAAGGAGTAGAGTACAAGGGCCAGCACGAAGATCAACGTGCGAAAAACAAACTTAGTAGAACTAGTAAATGGAAGAAAAGCCTTAATGTTCCTATAAGAGGTCTCTATGGGACCCCTTACCTTATTGTACAAATCCAACACTTCCCTCTTGGATAGGTCTAGATTAGTAGCCCGGGGCTACTGGGTATAGTTGTGTAAGAAAATATGTAAGCAGAAGGTTAAAAGTCTTCATCAAGACTCACCTGGAACCTTGAAGCGTGGAGTTGTTTGAGATGATATGAGTAATGCCTTATCACCGACATGGGCCTGAACTTCCAACGCGAATTACTTTCATGGATCGAAACGTAGAGATAGACCTCCAAGGAGCGAAGAGAGGGAAAGTAACCTCCGAGCTCCTCCTCGAACCTAGCCAGGATCGAGTTGAAACTCTCCGACGTGTTATTAGTGTAGAGGTAGTGTCTAATCTCCCTGGGGAAGTTGAGAAAGGAACAATAGGGGCTACCAGTTATAGTTGTGGTAGCAAAAGGTGAAAAATAATGACAAAAAGTAAAAATAACCCCGGAAGGGGTAATACCATAAGGGAGAGTAATACCATGAAGGTAATGGAAGAAATAAGAGAAAAGATAAGAAAGGCAATCAAAGAAGGAGTTAGCCTAAGGGAAATAGAGGAGATAATCTTGCAAGAGGCCATGATGGAAGAGAGGGAAGCCTACCTAGAAGTTGAGGACGACCACAAGAACGGGACCTACTTCAGATATCTGGGAACCGGAGACGGAGTATTAAGACTCAGAGTACCGAGAACCAGAAAGGGTGGCTTCAGACCCAAGATCCTTCCGGAGAAGTACGAGAGGACCAGCCCAGATTACGAGGACTTCCTCCAGCAGCCTATCAGGCATGACTCCAAGTCAAGGCCGTGTTAGCAGCCAAGGGAATACCGTATAGTGAGATCGTAATGAATCGGGTTGCCGAGAGAATATCCAACAAACTCAAGGAATACAAGAGCCGCGAACTACCTCACGATCTCCTAGCCCTTTACATCGATGTGAAGATCGTAAAGGTCAGAATCAGCGAGTCGATCATGGAGAGAGCCATTTACATTGCCATAGGAGTTGACTTAGAAGGGAATAAGTTCGTCTTGGACTACGAAGTTAGGGATAGGGAGGACTTGGACGGTTGGAAGTCCTTCTTGAGCGGACTCGTAAGCAGGGGAGTCAGCAGGGTTGACGTAATCGTGAGCGATGACTTCTCTGGACTCGATCGCGTCGTGTCCACGCTCTTTCCCTCCTCTCAACACCAGCTCTGTATAACACACATGGTTAGGAACCTCATGAGGGTCCTCCCAGACAAGGAGAAGGAGGAACTAATGATTAGAGTTAGGGATCTAAAGTCCTCCAGGAAGGTGGAGGAGGGAAGGAAGGCTATATTGTCCCTCAGCCAACTTGTCCAACCCTTTTCTCCAGCTCGAGCCAAGAGGCTTCTTGACGCTGCTGACAAGTATTGTTCCTTTCTCAACTTCCCCAGGGAGATTAGACACTACCTCTACACTAATAACACGTCGGAGAGTTTCAACTCGATCCTGGCTAGGTTCGAGGAGGAGCTCGGAGGTTACTTTCCCTCTCTTCGCTCCTTGGAGGTCTATCTCTACGTTTCGATCCATGAAAGTAATTCGCGTTGGAAGTTCAGGCCCATGTCGGTGATAAGGCATTACTCATATCATCTCAAACAACTCCACGCTTCAAGGTTCCAGGTGAGTCTTGATGAAGACTTTTAACCTTCTGCTTACATATTTTCTCACACAACTATACCCAGTAGCCCCGGGAAAAGATTGTAGTCAGCGTATTAAAAACAGGTGCACCAGTTAACGTAGCTAGGAAGATAGCTTACATGACTGTCGGAAAAATATACATGGATGGAAAAGATAAGGTGACAGCAAGGGAATTAACAGGTATAATTCTAGGATTTCTAAAGAAGGAAAATGAGGAATGGTATAAGAACTGGATTATCTACGATAGGGCAGTCAAGAAGAGGGAGACTGAAAAAGAATTACAAAAATAAAAATAAAAAATATTTGTCTTTTAACTATTATCATCGCCTTGTGGATGGATAATGAGTAGTGGCTCATTACTAACGTTTAAATCTCCTCTAGGATCTTGGGATACTTGGAATAGTATTAATATTGAAACCTTATAGGACCCACTCGCTAAACTGACATGCTCACTATCATTTTCTGGTGTAAGAATTATAGTATGGTTGTTTATCTTCAATTCTACCGTGAAATTGCTGAAAACCTTTTGAAGTTTATCAGCATGGAGCAAATCTATTGTATATGTTCCATTAGATGAAATGTTGATCACTGCAGTAGCAGTTGTATTTCCCTTTTCCCCAGCAGATAGATTACCTAAGTTAATATATGCTGGTATTACTTGCGCTTGACCTTGTTGTTGACTTACCATGATATGGTATGATATATACGCTAGTGGTCCATAGCCCGCTACACCTGCAGTTGTTAGTCCCGCTACAAATGCACCCGCTATCACTAAGGCTAGTAGAGCCGTTTTCATTAAGATAATTTAAGTGTTTAGTTCTTTTAAGGATCACGTTTCAAAACGCGTTCCAATTAAAGTGAGACGGAAAAGAAACACCAAAACTTAATGAATCTCCGAATATAATAGCTTTATTTAGTAATTATTTCAAATATTAAGTTTGACTAAGATTTATCAAAATATTGTCAGTCATATTTATAATACTGACTTACCCTTAGTAGGAAGTCTTATTATTAATTAGCAAATTGAGAAACTGATAGAGCTCTAGTAGTCTATTTCCGTTGGACTAAAAATTTATAACTCCACATTTTATGTTTAATTTCAATACTTAAGAGGCAAGAGAAGTATGCGAAAGCGTTACCTCTTTCCATAAACTACAGAACTACGTAAAGAAAACATAAAACTAATAATCCTAGAACGCGAATGGAGGTTCAAAGTAGAGGAAATGGAAAAGTTAACGACCCTTAACTAAGTTAGGATAAATTGCAGTATCTTTATCCTTATATACCACCTTTCTCAACACCATTTAACTTCCCAATAATTGATTCAAATGTTACACAACTGAAATTTATAATGACTAAAGGTTCCTCACCATAATGTTATCATATGATTCAAAAAAAAATAAAACGTAAAATTTCCGTATTAAAAGAGAAAAGAAATACCACTAACTAAAATGATGTCATTTAAAAAAGACTTTTTACATATAGTTAATTTATGCAGAGGCTTTTTCTTCTTGAACAATTACCTCTTCTTCACTTACTTCCTCTAAACTCTTACCTTTAGTCTCCTTAACAGCTATTATAGTTACTATCGCGCCTAGTATTGATAGCACTGAAAGCATTAATAAAATATTCTTTATTCCTATCGAGGCCAAAAGCGTAGGGAATAGGTAAGTAGCTATTGCAGCCCCCAATTTACCTGATGCTGCACTAATCCCATGGCCAGTAGTCCTAGCCCTAGTTGGGTAAGTTTCAGCAGGGAGTACAAAGGTTGTAGTATTAGGACCAAAGTCTATGAAAAAGAATGATAGTGCATATATCAAGAATCCAAGTTCAGCTGGAATCGTTAAACCAATTACCTTAGTTCCACTAACTATTAAGAATGAGGAAACAACTGCATAAATTATACCCAGTAATATAAAGCCTTGTAACTGTATAATTTTTCTTCCTAACTTATCCATCAAGGCAACTGCCGTAAAGTAACCGAAGAATCCTGCCATGTATGGCAAACCTTGTTCTAATATTAAATTTGCTATACTACTGGGTTTCCCTAATATTAATTGAGTTATTGCACCAGAGTATATTCCAGTTCCATATAACGCTATATCAATGATAAACCATGAAACTGCAGTACCTATGAGTGTTAGCCAGTACTTAGATAGGAACTGTGACAAAGAAATCGGCTTTGAGTTAAATTTCTTTTCCTCAATTCTAGCACCTAGGAACTCGACAGCTTTCTTAGCCTCTTGTACGCTACCCTTCACTAACATTGAATATCTAGGAGTTTCTGGAGTTTTTCTTCTAAGATATATTACAGTAGCAGCTGGTATTGCACCTATGGCTGCCATTATTCTCCAAGAAATATTTAAGGGAAACGCTAAAACACTACCAATCCCTATTGCAACTGCAGCTAAACTACCTAATCCTTGATTTGCAAACACTAAAGCTATCAGCTTACCCCTATCTTTAACATTAGCATACTCACTCATTATAGTAGCGGAAATTGGGTAATCTCCACCTATTCCCAAACCCATAATTGACCTAAAAATTATTAGCCAGTATATATTTGGAGAGATCGCAGAAAGTAAAGCACCAACCGCCATCAACATTGCTTCAAACCCATATATTGCCTTCCTTCCTATCTTATCACCTAAGAAACCAAAGACTAATTCCCCAATTACTGCCGTCCATATCGCAGATGACGCTAAAAGACCCTCTGTAAAACTATTTAGTGGAAAATTAGGATCATGCAACTGTATTAAAACGTCCAGAATTGCACTTATTATGAACAAATCATAAGCATCAGTAAAAAATCCCATACCAGAAGTGTACCAAACTTTAATATGGTTGAAAGTTAGCTTCAGTGAATCAATAGAAGCAAAAGGCGTTTTTGAAATTCCTTTATCCATTTTTTCTCATGCCTATCTCAGCTTCGACTATTATATATTTTACCTATAAAGTAAATATAATCTATTGTCAACTATATAATTTATATAGTCCTCTTTTTTGCTTAAACATTTGTAGATTAGATTTAAAAAACTCTAGCGGAATATCTTATTTATAAGCAAAATTAGAATAGTTAATAGAGAAGATATAATAGCTGCAAAAAGAAGCTGAATAGTGTCTATATTTAACAATAAGGACTGGGGTAAAGCAAAATAATATCCCTTGTTAAAGCTTATGAAGTAGGTTGATCCTTTAGTGGTTACGTATGGAGCATTAACCAGACTATAGTGCCCACTTACGTGGTAAATTCCTGGAGAGCTAACAAAAATTGAATAGCCTAAGAGTATTTTGCCGTACATGAAAATGAAACTAGGCTCTTCTGAGGTTATATTGTAGATTGGTAAATAAATTTCACTTTTGTTCACTATTATCAATGCAGTAGCTGAGTTAACAATTACAAATGATAAATTTTCACTAGCTAACGAGGATTTGACTGGAAATGGAGTTTCTACTCCATTGGTTGTTATTACAAGGTTTTTGTCAATTTCAACTGCGGGAAATACTCGTTTATTTGATATGTTATAGAAGTAAAATGTGAGATTATTGGAGTGCACTAATCCAACCTCTAAGACGGATATCCCATTAACACCCCTAACAATGTTAATTAGATCTTCAGATGAGTTAAATACTGTAACTGGAGCATAGGTGTAGTTGTAAGTTAGTATATAATATGAGGGAGGAGAGGGAAGAGGAGGCAACGTGTCGTTTATCTTTAATGTATTCAAGATTTCTGTTCTAAAAGTGTATAGATTAGTAATTTCGCCCGGAAGTGCAATTTCTTCTCCCATTTGTATTATTCTGTTCAAATAAATTGGATTAGGATAATTCATTATCCATATCGTTAAGTTTAGGGGGTTCATATAAGGGATAAGAAATGTTGCGTTAAATCCACTAGTCTCAAAACCACTCCATAGTAAAAACTTTCCTACAAATATTGAGAATATATTAGGCAGATTTGTTGAAATACTCAAGGTCCAGTTAGGGAAATACGATATTCTAACTACATAGCTAACTGAAGTTATGTTTATTGGAATGAGCTTTTCGTCTATAATACATGATGAGTTAGAATAAGAGTAAAGAATCTCTGAACCGCGAAGTTGATATGAAGAGTAATTTACTAAGACATTACCATACGATATTAAAGATGAAAGTAAGAAAATTAGAGTTAGCATGATAAGTGGGAATACTCTCATATAACATACACATTGGGCTAAATATTTTAAGTGTTACCAGTAAAATAGTAATACCATGAGGAATAATCTGTTACAATACATTGCTGGATTTCTAGGATTTATAGCATTATTTTACGGAATATTCTCTCTACTTAGTGAATACAAATTTCTTGAAATTAAATCTTTGGAAGTGTTTATATTAATCTTTTTTGGTTTTTTTGCCATAACTTATGCATTTACTGGTAGAATCATGATAGAAAAACCGTTTGCACTTACGTTTTCTGTAATATTGTTTTATCTTGCACTCTTTAGTCCATTGCCCCTTACAAGTAAAATACTACTTATTACAGGTGGGATAGTTGAGACACAATTGACATCGAGAAGGGGTATCGGAGGAACATTATACATAATACTTGGTATCTTAACACTCCTTTACTTCATATATGTACATTTCGTTGAATTATCATCAACACTTTCCTTGATAGGAATTGGATTATCCTCCCTTATTATAGTGTTAGGTAATAGGGATAGAAAAGTGAAAGCTATCTCATATTTCGCCTTCCCAATTGGTATCCCGTTAATAGTTTATGGTATTAATGGGTTCTTTCCTCTGTCACTAAATCCAATATTCATTATAGTGGGATTAGCTACAGTGTTGCTAAACTTAATTCCGAGCAAGGGAGCAACCAGTAATGATAATGACCTAAAACTTGACGAGAAATTGTGTAATGATATCCAAAGAAATGAGTGCAAGGATGTTATTGAGGTTTACAATAAATATATGGTTTACATTCCTCAACGTTGTCTCGACAAAGTAATATTATGTATTATAGATCAAAATGATATGCAGAATTTTAATTTAGTTGTAAGTAATAACCTAGCTCGAAGTGTCGCTGAAAAATATATAGATAAAATGTCACCAGAGATGATATATTCCTTAGCATTCTTATCAAATAGAAAGAAAGAACTACTAGAATTAGCATGTAATAAGGGATATAAGAAAGCATGCGAGCAAACAAAACCGGTCCTAGATCTGAAGAATTGGGATCCTAAGGTATGGGTAGGAAAGGAGATATACAATTACAACATTGTCGATATAATCGGAGTTGGCGGCACAAGCTATATACTAAAGGGTGAAAAGGATGGGAATTTCTATGCCCTCAAGGTACCTTTAATAAATTACTTAAATAACGTAATGGATTTAGTTGGAGAATCGTCCAAATTGATAGAACTTTCCACTAAATCCCCCTATATAGTTAGATTATACGCAATTTATGCTGATCAGCTTGATGTAAAGGAAATCTTAGGAGGAAATTCAGAAATTTACTACAATAAACCACCGATGTTAGTAATTGAATTGATGAAAGGCGGATCCATAAATGATGTAATAAATGTCAAAGAGTTAGTGAGGAGCGAATATTGGAGAAAAATAGTATTTATTGCTACAGCGAGGATTGCTGAAGCACTAGAGACCATACATTCCGAAGGCTACGTTCACTGTGATATTAAACCTCAAAACATATTGTTCAACGAGAAATTACCTCCTAACGCCAGACTAGCCTATGATAACTTGCAGAATGGTAAGATTATAGCTAAGTTAGCGGATTTAGGTTCTGCAGTCAGAGCTGGTGCAAAACCATTTAGTTATACTCCAGCATATGTACCATTTGACCTAGTTAAGTCAACTGCCTTTGGAGGAGTTTCCCCAATGGCTGATATATACGCATTAGGAGCTACTGTGTACAAATTATTAACTGGAGTCCCATTAAATACTAACGCAATGATAGAAGCTATAGATAAATTTGATGTTAGTAAGGATATGAGGTATTTGGATAATTCTTTATACAATACCAGGAATTTGGACTTGCTAAGAAAGTACGTAGATAAAAATACTTATACCTTTATAGCGAAAATGGTGGATCAAGATCCTAATAAAAGGCCAACTAGTAAGGAAGTAAAGGAGTTTTTCTATTCCAAGATATAAATACTATTTAAGGAACTTATTTAACGACTAAAACTGGAACATTGGACTTTGAAACTAAAGCATTCGACACACTTCCCAATATGGCCTTCTTAATCCCTGTAAGCCCTCTACTACCAGTTACAATTAGACCGCATCCTATATTATTACAGTACTGTAATATTGAGTCAGCTACGTCATTACTTTCCAAAATTTTTTGCACTATCTTATAATCGCTAAGTTCACTTACTACCTCATCTTGCATTTGCTTTGCCCTTTGCTCACTCTGTATTATGACTTGTTCTGGACTTCTGGGTGCTTCTTTTACTATTGTAACTAGGTGTATTTCGTCTTCCTTTTTAATTAGATTTAATGCAAAAAATAAGGCATTTTTAGCATGATCTGAACCATCATATGCTACAACCACTTTCATATAGATAATTCTCTATCTACACTATTTTAAAAATTCCTATCATAGATATTAAAAAGTTTGTAGAAATAAGATGGGTAAGTTAACCGTTAAGAAATATATTAACGAACATTTAAAGCTTTTATCTTTTTAAGATATTCATCTATGGTTATTACATTATTATTTTCATCAACAACTAGTGTTCCCGGAAATCCTTTTCTAGCTTTTAATATATACCAAGAAACCACAATACCAGCAAATACGGTGATCATTAAAAGCTGAACAATATCCATTTGTAGTACAGATTGAATATCTCCCCAAGAGTTTACTGCAGTTGCTGTAATGGGTATTACTATATTCGCTATTCCTAAACTATTTATCCTCCAGTAAAATACTGGAGCTCCGAAACCATCTAATATTCTACCTAGGAGCCACAATACTCCCTCAACTGCAGCTACCTCAGTGAAAGCCCCAGTAATACCTAATACAGAAACAGATAACACTACAATCATGGCTGTTGAAATACCGATCATTGCAGTAGCTACCAATGGTTCTCCACTCCTATTAACTTTAGTAAAAATCTTAGGTGCTGCGTTTTCCCTTGCTAAATTAAATAGGATCCTAGCTGCCCCTATAGTTGTCCCTATATTAGACGCTAACAGACTATTAATTGATAGCATTAATGCTATATAAAATGCGATTACTCCATATTTTATCATTTCTACGAATAATGGTTGATTCGAGTTAGCCAGACTATTTATCGTGCCGGGCCACAACACTATCATAGCGTAAGTTCCTAAAAACATGGAAATACCGCCTATGATTAGAGCTAACCACATTCCCTTAGATACATTCTCATGAGGATTCTTTGTCTCTTCGCCTAGGTAGGTAGCGGCTCCAGCTCCAGATATGCTTACAGTAGTTAGCACGTATGCTGTAGCCAGGTCTCCAAAATTCCTAAATTTAGGTACAAAATAATCGAAATGAATACCCTTACTTAACGATAAGAAGAATAGTGAAATTAACAACGCTGCTTCAGCCGTAGCGCTTATGGTTACAACGTACCCTAGTAATTTTTTAACGTGAGTAAATGAAATCAATGTAGGATAAGCTACACTAAAACCTATTATAGAATAAATTACCCAGCTTGGAATTATAATTCCCAAAATTTCAGATACCACTGATAAGATTGTATAAACTGCAATTACATTGACAACGTTTAAAAGTGTATAGGCTACCATCTCAGTAAGTGCTTCTAAAAACGCAAGTTTTTTACTTCTCCACGCTCCATAATTGAAGTTATAGTATCCTCCAGCAGATGCAAGCTTTTTAGTGTACATTGATAAGGTGTAAATCCATAAGGCACTTGTTAGTAAGGATAAAAATGTGGTGAATATGACTGAAGATCCAGCATACAATATGGCTGCTGTAGTTGTTGAAACTACACTACCTAAAGGCGCTGTAACTGCCATTGCTTGAGCGTAAGTTTCCTTAAACGATAAAACGGCTTTCTTAAGCTCCATAGTATCTCCCTTTAAGCTTTACTGTCCTAAAAGTTTAAAAATTTTCCCTAAATTAGGGCAGAGAGTTTCATGAAAGCTTAAAAGACTTTCCCTTGAAAAGGTTAAAAATTGGCTTATAGGACTGCTAGAAAGCATTCAAATCAAAGACGATTAATTCTTACAAACACGTTTAATAAAAGATTATAAGGGGAAAAATTATTTATTTATTTATTTTCACAATTAACTCCAGATTTCTCTTTAAATCTTCAAATCGTATTTTCATTTCAGGTGGCATTGGTTTCTTAGGAGAAATAGAATTTATAATTTCTAGAGATTTCCTAGCTTTCTCAACAGCAACGTTCTCGTTTTTATAAGCGTCATGATATGCCTCTCTAATTAACCTAATCGCTTCCCTCCACTTCTTTAAGTCATCCTCTGTTAATATCCCTTCCTTGATGTGATACATCTTTATATCGTCATCAACTAATGGGGCTTCATTATTTAGAACCTTCCATAAAACATTCTTCACATCTTCCATACGTTATAATCTAAAATAAAAAGTGGAATAAAAAGTCTCATGTGTATTTTAATGAAGTTTGTTGTTGGGGTTCATAAGGTCCAAATCTTTGGGTGAATTTCAACATTATACTAACGCCAGCATTTCTCACATCTAATAAAGTATTGATAAATTCGTTTGCGGTTAAGCCGTCTATAAATATTGGTTTAGATACTTGAATAACATTAGGAATTTCTTGATTTGGAGGTAGGGCTACGAAATCCACTCCATACCGTAAAGCTTCCAATTGTAAATCTATTATAAATTTGATTCTTTCCTCCCTATTTAGAGTCATTAAAGCACTGACATGAGATGGATGTATCCCTATTCCCATTGCTATAATATAGAATTTTGAACTATCATTTACCCTCACCACACTAATAGTAGGCCCACCTTGCGGAGGTGTGGCAACAACGTGAAAGAATTCTTTAGCTTGAGGCGGTCTACTCGCAACTAGTCCTAATTCCTTTAACCAGTCCTCTATTTGTTTATCCATCGATTTGTCAAACATAATCTTCCCTTCTTACTTCATTATCTGCAACTCCCTTATCTATATATTTTTTCACATTCAAACAAGCCATGAACATTGCCCTCTTCATTATGCTCTCATTACCATAAGCTCCAGCAGTGTGAAGCGTTCCAGTAAAGTTATCTAATTCCCATAGCTTTGTATTATAGAAATCCTCCTTACCGTTTTTTCTCCAAAATACATCAGTCCCAAACCTCACGTCTTGCCTCTCCTTAAGCAACCTATAAATACCTTCTTCATCCACTGTCTCACCTCTGCCTACATTAACAATTATAGCATTACGCTTTACATCTTTTAGTAGATCATAATTTAAAAGACTCCTAGTTTGCTTGTTTAGAGGTAACGTATCGACAATTATATCAGCCTCTTTAATTTTCTCCCTTATCATTATCATTTCGTGCTTTTCGTCAAACCATTCAGGTTTTCTGAATGATCTGGAAATTCCTATTACATAATTTCTAAAAGCCGTTTTACCTATCCTGGCAACTTCAGACCCTATGCCACCACCACCTAAAACCAACAACGTTTTTTCAGAAACGTCGTAAACTATAGTCCTCTTTTTTGTTCCCACACCTTTGGCTAATGCTAAAATTAGAGCCCAAGCGTGTTCAGCTACTGATAAAGAATAGGCACCGGCATTTGAGAATACTTTAACATGTGGAGGAACTATAGAGAAATTTAAATCATCAACTCCCGCTGAGAACGTTTGTATTACCTTAAGGTTAGGCATCTTATCTATGAGATCGCTATTTACTCTTCCTGGCCACGTTAGTAAGATCTCTGCATTTTTATAATCTTCTTCTGTTAGATTTTCGTCTTTAATATTAATTATATTTTCGCACTCTTCAGGGACTTTTTCTGTAGATATTATCTTCATAAACCCTACTTTACTTCATAGGTTTTTAATTTTTAATACAAGGAAAGTCATCTTCAGAAACCGCTAAGTTTCAAATTCTCTATTAGTTTTTTTCCCTCTTCAGTTATTTTGTATTTATCCCCAACACGCCTTATTAATCCATGAGACTCCAATTTATTTAAGTAGATCCGAGAGTGTCGTTATTAAGCTACAAATGAGTAAATGAGCTTAGAAGGGCATAGGTAACGTTATACTCTATAACGGATTACCTTTGTGACATAATTTATAGCTTAATATTGACACTTATCTCCGCACTCAAAAATCTTATAAGCTATGATTAATGCTGAAAACACTAAAGAATAATGACTCAACATAAAGAGAAACTCATACCAAATTCCAGACCCTCATTAATTGGGTTTATAGTTACAATTAGAGGTATCAATGGTACTATTAGATTTTTGACTTTAAACTCCTCTCTTATAAGTTTCATAATTAAAAAAAATAGCTAATTTTATTTTAAAAAACTTTATTCGGGTGGTATTTCCTTGAATGCCAAATCTATATCAATACCTTTCCTTTTGTGAATAATCTTTGATATAATGTATATTAATGCACTAACAATAAGTGTCCCTATTACAAATACAGTTGTAATTAAGTTAGGTCCACTAGAAGTCATGAATCCGAAGTCTGAATTAGTAGCTGCCACATAAGTCAGATATGCGAAATAACCAGCCGAAATTAAACCTGCTATAGATAATATATAATTTCTTTCTTTAATTCCAAATGCAATACCAGCTACACTTACCACGAGAAAATATAGGCTTCCTAGTATTGTAGCACCATAAAGGGAAAGTGCAGCGCCTATGGAAAATGCCGGAACTAAAAGCAACAGTAAAGTTAATGAGAGATCAAATACGTGAGCGTATACTGGTGAACCATGTTTATTAACCTCACTGAACTTAGTCGGTAAAACTCTATCAAAGGACAATGCAAAAACGTATCTGGCAAATACTATAACACCGTAAGCAAGTATGTATATGTTCCATACTATTAGCCCTAATGCGATTATCCATTGTAATATTGGATTTGACGCTACAGCTATTGCAGCCGTCCAGAAGTTGTATAAAAAGGTTGGATAAGCTTCTAAGTTGAAATTATAACCTCCAATTAAATCCATCTCAAGAAACGCTAATGTAACCAATATTCCAGTGAGTATTAAAGCTATTGGTAAGTTCCACTTTATGGTTTTCTTTCCTTTAAATTCAGCTGCAACTGCTGGTCCAGCTTGCATCCAAGGATATGTATATAACGCGAAGAACGGTAAGAGGAATAATGTAGCAGACCAAGATATCGAAGAAGGCAAAAATGATCCTCTAGATGAGGGAATAGTTACATTAAGATTATTAGCGGTTATTAGTGTTGAAATTTTCGAGTAAAAGTCACCTGAATTAAGCGCTAAAACTATCATTGCTAAGACTAACGTGGCCATTGAAAATATTCCCAACACTGATACTACTCTATACCCCCACTTAGCCCTAAATATGTTAAGGAGAATTATTACTACGAAAACTAACGCCGAAATGCCATAAATTATTAAACTTTGTTGTAAGGTTGGTGTTACTGCATATGGGTCCACTATTATGTTGTTGGCTATACTTAAGAGCGCAGGAGAGTGTTGATATTCACCTATTACTGTTAGGGCAGTGTTTATGGCGGAAGATGTGAAAAATGCTACTAGTGCGAAGTAAGCTGTAGATTCTATCATCACAGCCAGAGCCATTGTAGATCCTAAACCACCATTTAGGCTTCTCGAAATCCATATGTAATCTCCACCAGTTCTTGGAATTTTTGACGTTAAAATTACATAAATTAATAATTGCGGTATAGCGAAAATAAAACCAATTAACGATGCTAACCATAACACTCCTCCTTGTTGTATATATGGTGATATTGATTCAAATAGAGCTATTCCAGCTGACATATTGCCTATGTTAAGTGCAACTGCGTCCCATAACGATACATTCTTTATTAAACCGGAAGTCTCCCTTACGAATATTTTGTTTTTGCTGCTCACACGCTATCTTCTAAATTCCCCTATTTAAATTTACTTATCTATTGCAAAAGTATGATTAAATCCTTGTAGAAAATTTACTTACATAAGTAAATGTTATAAGAATCTTCTCACTAATAAATTTTTCTTCCAAAATAACATGGTCAGCTCCATGTAAAAACCTAAAGAATTGGGAACAAGAGATAAATATTATGCCTTATTCGTATTATCGATGGCTACCAAAAGATCAATATTATTTACCGTAACTATTACTCTATTTCATATAGGTTTGTTAATATCTAAACATCATAATTATAGGTTCTCTAGCTGTCCGTTTTTAGCATATATTCCCTTAACTTCCGATTTTATAGTGGATACAAAATGTAGATATAACCTGCTCAAAATTCTAGATTTGATTGAAGAAGCGGAAGATGGCTTAACAGTAGAATATATATCCACTAATCTAAATGTAAGTAGAAAATCTGTTAGGATCTACTGATAGTGTCGTCGTTAAGCTACAAATTCTGGGATTAACCTTCTCTCCCATAAGACTAGGGCTATGGAGTACATCATGGTGCGAATGCTCCTATTTACTGCCTTCGTTGCTCTCTTGAATCTAATTAGCCTATCCCTTAATGAGGAATGAAAGGACTCGTTCGGGTTAACTGGCGAGACAACCGTGTGGTCTTTCAACCAGAAGTACAAGTTATAATCATCGCTCACCCATCTACCCTCGTCAGGCAAATACTTTTTGACCTCAAGGAAAGTACTCTCATCCCTATCCCCCACAGAGTAAATGAGGTAAACTCCCAGCTTCGTGTACACGTAACAAGTGAAAACCCACTTGTAAAAAGCCCTAGCATTCTTGTACAAGTAAGTCCACATCTCATCAACAACCTTAGCAACAACCTTACCCTTGACCAGCTCCTTAGCCCTACCCCACAACTCAACCAACTTCTCATGCTTTTTCCTACCATAACGCTTAATCCAAGTGAAAACAGTACCAAGAGGTACGTTAAGCACCCTAGAAATAGCCCTCATACTCATACCATTAGCATACATTCTCAAAGCCTCCTCCCTCAACTTCCTAGAATGATGATGATAACTAGCATCACCCAAGAAGTACTTACCACAATCCCTACACAAAAACTTCTGCCTACCCAAAGGCCTACCACACTTAACAACATGATGACTACCACAAGAGGGACAAGAAACGTCTTGCCTAAATACAGGCTTCCTACCCATAAGTAATACTCGTTATACAAATATAAATAACTTAACGACGACACTACCTCCACACTCGGTGGGATATTGGTTGGATCTTATATACCGTTAATGAATACCTCCGTAAAACTGGGCTTATTAGTATTATGGATGACAGCTGATAGTGTAGTTTCAATCATACTAACAATCGAATGGCCCTATTATTCAAATTCCATTTACTCAATCTCACCTTGGCCATTGGACCAAGAAGTTTTAACAGCGGCACTGATGTTCCTCGTTATGACAACGTTCTTCATAATTGCCCTTAGTGAAAATACTAAAATCGTCAACTTTCAAGCTTTTATAGTCTCCACGTAATCTATATTAATAATTGGAGTATTACCGTACTTTCCCTTAGCAAAACCTATAATACTATTAATAGGCTTACCCTCAAGATCAAACAAGAAAGATTTATGAATGAAGAAAACTCCTCTCGGGATTGAAGCATCCCTCTTAAACATAACCTTAACCTTACCGTAGTTTGTTGATAAATAACCTATTCCCTCAAATTCTGAATTATACACAATGCCCTTCTTATCACCATAAATTTCCTTAAATTGACTATTAGTATAATTAGGATGAGAGGAAAAAACGATGATATTTCCATTAGGCTTCTTGAGCTTATCTGGAAGTGGTTTAACTCTCACCTTACCTTCTGGATATTTAGGTAATAACTTTACGAATCCTTTAGTCTTTAGCTCTGTTACATTAACCCCAGTAGCTTTACCTATAGCCAGCCACTCGTCCTCAGATATAACGTCGTCGTCAATTTCTAGTTTTACAGCCAACACTCTCATTAATTCGACCTCAGTAAAGCCTCTTTTAGGTAGGATTGGTTTATTGTAAACTAGATAATTGTGCCAATAACTGTAGACGACATCCTCTTTCTCAAGATACGTAGGAGCAGGTAACACTACATTAGCTATCTTCGTAGTCTCAGACCAATAAGGATCATGCACAACAAGAAATAATCTACCCTCCTTTACAGCCTCATATATTCTGTCAGACATTGGCAATGAATGTAAGGGATTAGAGTTCCAAACAAACATAAAAGTTATCCTACCCTCTTCAACCTCCTTGCCAACTTCTGCCATGCCTACAATTCTTGAAGGAGAGTACCTGTGCAGCCCTCTTAAATATCTAAAATCTATTCCAAGTCCTTGAGAATTGGCATAGAAAAATCCCTTTTTCATCCCAATAAGTGCAGGTATTAATGAGATTAGTGAAATAGCGTCACCACCGTTTATGCTCCTGCCTAGCGCAAATCCAATAATCGTTAAAGGTCTTCTATAATGATACATTTCAGCTAACTCATTAATTTTAGAAGAATCCAAACCAGTGGCCTCCTCGATTTCTTCATCCTTAAATGAAAAGACATATTCCCTTAATTCTTCTGGATCATCTAGGAGTGATAAATCAGCCCAGTTTCTCTCAAATAGTTTTTTCATGATCCCTATAGCCAAATACGCGTCACTTCCGGGTTTCACAATGTAGTATTTATTACTCCTTTTAGCTGTTTCAGATATTCTAACATCGATCGTTACCTTATACTTATCTTTAATCAAGTTCCAACCATGAATGAAACTAAATACTAATTCACTTCCCCATATGACAAATGAATCATATTTAGGGAAATCCTCTGGTAAAGCACCTATTGAATTACGATAATGTAACTTAATTGCCTCATGACCTTCTGAACTGCATATTGAGTAGTCAGTTGATGCAGCACCTATTACATTCCATAGTCTTGCCGGAAAATACCACGTCAATAGACCTTGGTTTCCATCATAGTCGACATGAAGAATTTCCTCTTTTTTCCGTTTTCTTATCTCCTTAACTATTAAATCTAATGCCTTATCAATACTATTTGGCTTTCCTTCTATATAAACATTATCAATTCTATTCAACGAGTTCCTCTTTAAATCCGCTATACCCCTAGAACATGTAAACCCATTAAAAGGAAATATATCGAGTGGTTTATGGGTATCGTCAAATATACAAGTGTCATAACAATCTCGCGTACAAGCGTGAACCATTATTTTATAATGGGAAAATACAGAATTTAAGTTTGAGTGAAGAGAGCGACCGTAGCTGAAATGTGACGAAATTCCTTTAAGCTGAAAACCTTAGCAGAATTGCGATTAGAATTGCGTAGATTCCAAATAGAGATAATCCTTCTTTGACTTTTATATTTCTATCCTTTATTATTCCTAAAGCCAATAGACTTGTAGCTAGTATTAGCAAAAGGTATAGTAGAGATGGTCTAAGACTAACTGTTTGAGAAATACCTATTATACCTAAGAGTAACGTCATGTTTTCCAATTTACTACCTATGAAATTCATTAATGCTGTGGTTACACTTGATGGTGAATCAGATATTAATTTTATTGCAGTCAAATTTTCTTCTAACTCTGCGGCAATAGGAGTTATTAGTATTGCGAGTATTAGTGGTGAGACATTAAACATACTTGCAATGCTACTTATAGTGGAAACCAAATACTTGGATGTAAAAATCAATGGTAAACCTCCTATTATAACGTAAATTAGTCCCTTTATTATATTGCCCTTATTCTTTCCATTTTTAGATATATTTCTGTAAGTTTTATATCTTCTATAAATATAGTATATATAAGGGGAAAGCAAAAAGAGACCTATATAATAGTTTAGCTTACCATATGCAACCGCTATACCTAAGATTATAACTGCTATAAGAAATGAGCTATATTCTATATTTATATCATAATCTAAAGTAATAGTATTTGACTTATACTTTAGATAATAAAAAATAGAAACAAGCCCTATCCCTAAGGTAAGTAGCAATATGTTCCCGCCTAAAGCAGAACCTAATGCAATATCATAAAAACCGCTTAAGACGGCTTGAATTACAATAATAGTTTCCGGTAATGCGTTTATAAAGCCTAATATTAATCCCCCCGCTATTCCTTTGCCGAAAGACCTCTCTAACTCTCGTGTCCCCTTAGCCATTAAAGTAGCTGACAATGCAACTAAAATAAGTAAGGCTATCAGCTGTAATATTAAAAACCATACCAACTTAATTAAAATTTATGTTTTACTTCCCTATAAGCTATAATTAAAAAATTACA
The DNA here is from genome assembly GCF_000022485.1 of Sulfolobus islandicus Y.N.15.51. Classification (NCBI taxonomy): domain Archaea; kingdom Thermoproteati; phylum Thermoproteota; class Thermoprotei; order Sulfolobales; family Sulfolobaceae; genus Saccharolobus; species Saccharolobus islandicus. Next base: position 569,265 of record NC_012623.1, read on the forward strand.
AGTATTCCCAAATACCTTTCCCTTTATAATTATAGACTATTGATTTGTAGGCTGTTACATATTGAATTGTGTACCCAATACCCTCTCTACCAATTCCAGAATCCTTCCTTCCGCCAAATGGGAAGTAGCCAATTCCATGTCTGGGATAGTCGTTTATATAAACAGCACCTACTTCTAAGAACCTTTGAAGCTTCCTAATCTTGTTTATGTCTTTTCCAAATATTGCTGCATCCAATCCATATTTTCTACTATTGGAAATTTCTAAAGCCTCATCAATGTTTTTAACTTTAATTAAAAGCGCTGCAGACGCAAATACTTCCTTATTATAGAAGTACATGTCTTTAAGGGTCTCTTTTGGCGCCTCTATTAATACTGGTTCAATATACGTAGGACCTAATCTCTTACCTCCAAATAGTATTTTCCCACCTTTTTCAACAGCATCTTTTATAGCCTTTTCCCATTCATCTACTGTTTTTACGTCTATAACGGGTCCAACGGTCGTTGATGGATCCCTAGGATCTCCAACCTTAACTGATTTTGTCAACTCTTTTACAAGCAAGTCTTTCAGTGTATCATACACTTCTTCTTCAACCAGAACTAACTTTACTGAATCACATCTTTGTCCAGTATAGCTTATTATTCCAGTTGCTATTCTTTGCGCAGCCCATGCCAAATCCGCATCACTCAAAACTATTGCTGGATCTCCTCCTCCTAGTTCCATTATGAATTGTTTAATTCCAGCGTTTCTTACTACCTCTTCTCCAGTTTCAGTACTTCCAGTTAATGATATCGCTTGAATCCTTTTGTCTCCAACTACCTTATTCATCTCTCTGCCGGGTAGAGTAATTATGGCAAACGAATCCTTCGGAAAACTCGCTAATTCCATAACCTTAGCTAGCATTAAGATGGGTAATGGAGTTGAAGATGGTGGTTTAATAATTATTGCATTTCCAATTACAGTAGTGTAAACTATTTTATTTACAGTATCAAATAGGGGATAATTAAATGGCACAATGGAAAGAACAACTCCCACTGGTTCTTTTCTTACTACAGCTTCTGTCTCTAAAGTCTCTGAGCTCCAATCGCCAGGTACATAATCTCCTCTTGTTTCTTTGACGTCTAAATCTGCGCGTAATAACCTCTCTATTGCAGCTTTGACTTCACCTTCTGCAGCAGTTCTTATTTTACCGTTGTTAATCATTAGCACATTAACGAAATCTTCCTTAAATTTATCCAACAAAGATGCCATCTTCTTATATATGTCTAATCTCTTTTCCCCCGGTGTATCTCGTATAGTCCATCTTCCCTTTCTATATATGTGCTCTAGGGTATTATCTACTTGATTCCCGCTTAATTTAGGAATTTTTGCTATAACGTTTAAGTCAATTGGACTAATTACATCTTGCCACTCATCTCCACTAATCCACTGGCCTGCTAAATAAGCCTTAAAGTAAGATATTCCATCTTTTAGTTCATAGATTCCCGTAAGCTCCTTAGATTTTATCAACAATGAAGTTTTCTCCATAATATATAATCATTAATGAAAAATTTAAATGTTAGGCTTTACGTTTTAAACTCATTTAAAAATCTTTCGGCATCCTCAGTAGTGGGCGTAAGTTCATTGTCTCCCCTTACTGTTATAACTAGAGTTGACGCCGCAATACCATGAGCTAACGAATATTCTACATCCTTTCCCTGCAAATACAACGAAACAAATGTCCCTGCCATTGCATCACCAGCTCCAGTAGGATCCTCAACTTGTACTTTATAGCCTTCTTTAAAGGCCTTTACGCTGTCTTTATATGCCATAGCACCTTTAGCACCTAATTTATAGAGTAAGACTTTGACTCCTGACTCTTTATATTTCCTATATGCGTCATCTGGATCCGTAACATCAAGCAAAATTTTAGTGTCATCTGGATCCGTTATTAGTACCTCAATATCGTATTTCTTTAATATTGAAAGGATTGTTTCCCTAGCTTTTTCAAGGCTGCTCCAAAGTTTAGGTCTGATATTTGTGTCTAGACTCCTAGATTCTGCCAATTCAAACGCTTTAATCACAGCCTCCTTAGCACTGTCGCTTATAGCCAATGTTATCCCAGTTGAATGAATTAACCTAGCACTCTTAATGTATTTTTCATCTACGTCTTCTGGAGAAAGTCTACTTCCTGCACTGCCTCTTCTGTAGTAGACTAGTTCACTTTTCATTGGTATCGGATAACCCCTCTGTATAAAATATATCCCGGTGAAAGACTCCTTATCAACCTTTATATAGGTAGTATCAATACCTTGAGCTCTGGAATACTCTATGATATTTCTTCCAAACTCGTCATTACCTACTCTCGCTATTAAACCGCATGATAGATGATTTCTAATAACGGCAATGCAGAAATTCAACTCAGATCCTGCTATATGTTTTTCAAAATAGTTTACGAATCTTAATGGACCAGAGGTAAAAGAATTAAATTGGACTAAAGGCTCTCCTAAAGCTATTACATCAACCATGATAGTATACTATTCTTTCAATATTTTAAGCTCTACAAGTTTAGCCCTTATACCCTCAACTTTCTTAATTAACTGTCTCTCTTCTTCCTCATCTAATGGGAATATTGGAGGTCTAGGATTTCCTAAATCGTATCCTTGGAAGTACTTAGTTAGAACATAATTTGAAGATAAGCTCCCGAATATTCTAGATGCCTCTATTATCTCGTCATGAAGGAACTGTAACTTAAGTGCTTCATCAATTTTCCTTTCCATGGCTAATTTCTTAATTGACACAGTAACCTCAGGAAGATAGTTTGAACCAGCAGCAACGTTACCATCTAAACCCGTAGAAGCTACTGTGGCAATTAACATGTCAGATCCACTATACACTAGCATGTTGGGATTTAAACGCTTGTAATCTAAGGTGTGAATTATGTTTTCGATAGTGTCCTTTACTCCCGCGAAACAGCCTATCTCCTTAGCAATTTTTGCGTCTATATCTTTACCCGTAGCCGTTGGATAGTTATACAAATAAACAGGGTGTGGGGACACTTCGCACAACATCTTAAAATACTTTATTAAGTGTCTTTCTGGCATTCTAGGGTAGTAATATGGGGCATATGAAGCTATGCCAACAATATCGAAATCCTTACTTAACTTAGCTAATCTTATAGCATCGTCTAGATTTAATCCACCAACTTGAAATATTATCTTATTGGTAACGTCATAAACTACCTTTAGATTCTCTAACTTCTCCTCTGGAGATAGTGAGGGACCAAGACCAGTAGTACCGTTCACAAATAACTTATCTATCCCTTTCCTTATGAGATTCTCCGCATGTAGCGTTAACTTATCCTTATCTATTCTATTATCTTTAGTAAATGGAGTTATGATTGGAGTTACGATCTCTGGCATTTTCAGACACCGTAATTCTTCCAAGTTCCTTTAACAACCCATACCGGTTCTTCAATTACATCTAATGGTATTGGTTCAGCTCTTAATTGCTCTATTATTTTTTCATTAATTGAAACACCTATACCGGGTTTATCTGGAACCTTAACATGACCTCCTTCAACTGGTGTTTCATTATACACTAAATCCCTTTTCCATTGAGGGAACCAATCATAGAAATTTTCAAGCAAATATAAGTTCTGTGTAACTGCACTTAGTTGTATTTCGACAGCATTCTGAATTGAACCAAAGGCGTTATGGAAAGCCACTTCTACGTCATTAGCTTCAGCTATCTTTATAACGCTCTTACCTACTGTCACACCGCCTATATTAGTTAAATCTGGTTGCAATATGTTTACAAGACCTTCCTCAACGTAAAACGCGGCTTCCTTTTCACTTAGCAGCCTTTCTCCCAATGCAATCCTCAAATGAGTATTAGCTCTATACTTCCTTAAACCGATGATATCCTCATGATGTACCGGTTCCTCCATAAATCCTGGATTGTATTTTTCTAACCTTTTCGCTATCATTATTGCGGAATTTGCATTAAACCTACCGTGATGCTCTATTAAAATATCGACGTTGTTACCAACTGCCTCCCTAACAGCCCTTACTCTCTCCTCAGCTTCTCTTAAACCTCTCTCGTCTATCCAATCGTAGTAGGGTCCAAATGGATCAAATTTTAGAGCCTTATATCCCGTTTTTACAATCTCTTTTGCCTTTTCTGCAAAGTCCTCTGGAGTTACAGAGTCTTGATACCATCCATTTGCATAGACTGGTACCCTATTCCTAACTTTTCCACCTAATAACTTGTAGATTGGGGCTCCAAGCTCCTTTCCTATTATATCCCAAGAGGCTATATCAATTGCACTTACTGCAGTTGTTGATTCAAAAGACCTAGCTAAGTAGAAGTCTTGTTTATACCATTCATGATAGTTCTTCTCAACCTCTTCTACTTCTTTTCCTATATAACCCTTAGCAACTTGTTTAATAGCATTGTATACGGATATAACTCTTAGTGTTGGTACAGCCTCGCCATATCCTACAGCTCCATTTTCCGTTATTATCCTTACAATAATCATCGTAGACGCCCAAGTTGCACTACCTTTCTCTTTCGAGGTAAGTACTATTGGTTCTATTTCTCTGATTTTCATAAACTATAATTTGGACAACAAATATAAACTTGCATAATGGCAAGACTCAGTGATAAGGATTTAATAAAATTTATAGGTTATATTATCCGAATCATTTTATTATTTGGAATAGGAGTACAAATGGTAATAACTATTTATGGTATAATATCTAGCATATTTTCTCTAAATTTATTAGATTTGGTAAACGTAACTATAACTGGTCCATTACTAATTTTAGTATTAATAGAATTATACATTGCCGTAAACAGCTACTTGTCTGGAAAAGAAAGAAGTATAATCAACGTAATAGATGCTGGTATATCATTCTTCGTTAGAGAACTAATTCTTGAGCTGTTCTCCCAGAATTACAACATTACTAACATATTGATAATAGCGGGCGTAGTTGGAATATTATCATTCTCTAGATTTATCGCAAATCGTTGAACTAAGTTCTTTTAAATCACCCACTATAAATAAATGAGATATTGCATTTTTGTTATCGCTACATCCAAATTTTTCTATGTATGCATTATTTTTACTTAATAACGAGGTTAGTTCTTTCTCCTCAACATGCTTTATTGCAAATACTGCAATTGGTTCACAAACTCTTGTTAAGTAGTTAATATGTCAAATGATATTTGTTCTTATTTTTATTCAAATGCCTACTTATATGCCTACTACAAGATCTTCCACATGATCCAACATACGCATAAGCACTCTTCCTTATTAAAACTCCATACCCTTAGTCCTTACAATAACATCGGTCTTGCATTCAATTAATAGAACGTAACTTTTCATAGAACCGGTCTTCTTCTTAAATGTTTACCCCCTTGACCTTTAAATCTCTCTTCCTCCCACACATTTCCTCTTTCATGATATCCTCTTTCCTCCCAATATCCGTCAACATAATCCTTTATGAACTCAATTTCTGTTAACCACTTTGCGCTTTTCCACGCATATAAATGAGGAATTATTGGTCTAGCTGGAAAACCATGCTTTAAAGGTAACTTTTCCCCATTCATAAACAATGCGACAATTACATTATCCTTTAATACATCCTCATAGGGTATTATTGATGTATAACCGTCTAGACTGTAGAACATGACCCAATTCACATCCTTTTTCACCTTAGCAGTCTCAATCAATAATTTAAATGGAATTCCCTCCCATTTAACGCTCTTTATCGACCAACCAGTTACACAATGGAAATCCTCGATTATTTCCCTTCTTGGCAATTTCATTAATTCGTCATATGTAAATGAGAGAGAATTCTCTACCTCCCCACTTACTTTTAACCTATATGATTCTAAGTTAACTTCTGGTATACCAAACTCAGCATAGACAATAAAATTCTTTATATATTTTTGATTTGGTGGTTTCTGAACTTCTTCCATAATTATTGTTGCAAAACTACGTTTAAAAAATTGTGTTAGAGATATTTAGTCATGAATTCTTAATCGCGTTTAACTCTCTCTTATACGCGTCTATAATACCATCGTATGTAACAATTCCTAAAAGTTTCCCCTTATCCACAACCGCAACCCATCTAGCTTTGTTAGTAGCCATTACCTCCAACGCATGTTCCAATGTGGAGGTTAAGGATACTGAAGGAGAACCTCTGGTTATATATTTTCCCAGCGAGTCTTCAGGGTTAGCCCTTTCCAAATCTCTTAGATACACTACTCCAAGAAACCTATTATCGTAATTTACCACGGGTAGGCTCATGAAATTATTCTCAAGCATTATTTGTATAGCCTTTCCTACTTTATCATCAGTGTAAGCCTTAATATCTCTCAATTCACACTTTTCCACACGTACGGTCTCCATTAATGGAGTTTCATATTCAGCTTTGTGAGCTGGAGAGTCTCTTCTGGTTGGCAATTGAGAAATATATATCGTATTGTTTCCGGAAACTAAATAGGAAATTGCTACGGCAATCATGGCTCCAGGCAGTAATTGGAGACTTGAGGTCATTTCAGTAACCATTATTAAAACTGATAATGGAACCTTCCCTGCACCTGCAAAGAAGCTCATCATGCCAATGATAACAAATGGGGCTATGGTAGGTACAATGTTTGGGAATAAGTAATGGAACAATAACCCGACACTTGTACCTATATATGCCCCTATAAATAAACCGGGAGCAAAAACTCCACCACTACCTCCAGAACCTATAGAAAACGAAGTGCCTAAAATCTTTAAAAACGGTAATATTACTAATAATATGATTGTAGGGATAAGCGGAGAATATAATGTGAAAAACTTTTCATACTCAACCAAGTTAATCCAGCCATAACCTGTTCCAAGAATCTCTGGGGCCAATAATGCAATTAAACCAGTAATAAGTCCACCTATTGCTGGCTTTACATGATTAGGTATTCGTAATTTTTTGAAAAGTGAATTAACTCCATAGAAGGTTTTAGGATATAGTATTGCCATCAAACCAGAAACTAGTCCTAGGACCGCATACATTGGCAATCTGAGCGGATCAAAAGTACCAGTATAATAACCAAATACTGGAGTGAAACCAAATATGCTTCCGAATATGGTATAACCTATTGCTGAAGCTACTAATGCAGGATATATTACTTCTGGCTCTAGATCCCTTCTATATAGGATTTCAGCTGCTAAGATTGCACCTCCAATTGGTGTTTTAAAAATTGTACCTATTCCAGCTCCAATCCCTACTGCTAAGGCCCTTCTCCTATCCTCTGGACTGAGATGGAGTAAATCAGCAATAACTGAACCTACGCCAGCTGAAAATTGCGCAGTTGGGCCTTCTCTTCCTGCACTACCACCAGAACCTATAGTAATTGCTGAAGCTATTATCTTAACTGGGATAACTACCCATCTAACCTTGCCTTGAAAATAATGATAGGCCTTTATTGCAGCATCTGTACCATGTCCCTCAGCTTCCGGAGCGAATGTGTAGACTATTATTCCAGAAATTAATCCTCCAATTGCAGTAGATATGGGTATAAGAAGATAATTTCCAGGATGAAAGATGAAATTTAATGTTCCTCCCTCGCCAAGCGGTCTAGGATAACTCATTCCAATAAAATGAAACAGAAATATATCTTCGAACAAGTGTAATAACAAATAAAATGTAGTCGCAGCCAATCCTGCTACAACACCTAAAAATATTCCAAGGATGAACCACTTCTCGAAATAAGGTAATGAGGATAAGTTCATACAATGGTATAGAAGGGATACGAACTAAAAAATTTGTCTAAGTATGGAATGAGTACCATTATTCTCAATCTACGTTTTTTAAGTCTATAATTACATTCAATCCTAAGTAAAGTTTTTTAATATCTTACAAACAGATTTATATGATACCATATGGAACAAGAAATTACAGAGAATATTAAAGAAATAGAGGAAAAGGTAGATTATAATATAAGACTTTACAAGGAGATTTATAGGGAAAGTATAGAAAATCCAAGTAAATTCTGGAGTAAACTAGCTGAGGAATTGATTGACTGGTTTGAGCCCTGGAAAGAAACCTTTACGCAAGAAATTCTTACAAAGTGGTTCGTCGGGGGAAAATTGAATGCTAGCTATAATGCAATCGATAGACATTTGAACAGTAGTAAGAAGTTTAAGGCTGCGATAATTTGGGAATCCGAAAAGGGTGAGAGAAAAGTACTTATTTATCAAGATTTATTTTACGAGGTAAATAGATGGGCCAATGCGTTAAAGCAATTAGGTGTACAAAAAGGTGATAGGGTTACAATTTACATGCCTTTAACCCCAGAAGGAGTTATATCAATGTTAGCTTGTGCGAGAATAGGTGCAATTCACAGTGTAGTCTTTGCAGGTTTTGGTTCACAAGCATTAGCTGATAGAATTGCGGATGCCCAATCGAAGGTTGTAATTACTGCAGATGGGTATTATAGAAAAGGTAGGCTGGTAGAGCTTAAGAAGACTGTTGATGGGGCACTATCAAAATTACAGAATAATCCAGTAAAGAATGTTATAGTATTTAGGAGAAGTGGAACAGAAACACCATTTAAAGAAGGAAGAGATATATATTTCGATGAAATAGGGAAGTACAGATATGTTGAACCAGAACCAGTAGATGCTAGTCATCCGTTATTTATCCTTTATACTTCTGGAACTACAGGGAAACCTAAGGGTATAGTTCATTCCACTGGTGGATATTTGGTAGGTACTGCAGCCATGTTGTTATGGAGTTATGGGTTAAGTCAAGAAAACGACGTGTTATTCAATACTTCAGATATTGGATGGATTGTAGGACATTCATACATTACTTACTCACCGCTCGTGATGGGTAGAAGTGTGATAATATATGAGAGTGTACCCGATTACCCATATCCCGATAAATGGGCTGAGCTAATTGAGAAATATAAGGCTACTACTTTTGGTACTTCTGCGACGTTCTTAAGGTATTTAATGAAGTATGGTGAAGAGTACATTAAAGCTCATGATTTATCCTCACTTAGAATAATGGTGACAAACGGGGAACCCCTAAACTATGCTCCATGGAAATATGGGTTAGAAGTAATAGGTAAGGGTAAGGTGTTCATGTCACACCAATGGTGGCAAACCGAAACTGGAGCGCCAAATCTTGGTTACATGCCAGGATATCCAATCTTCTTAACAATGAAGTCTGGACCCGCATCTGGATTCCCATTGCCAGGAAATAAAATAAAGGTAGTTGATGAAAACGGAAATCTTGTCAAGCCTAGAGAGAGAGGTTACTTAATAATGGAACCACCATTCCCACCATCAATGATGATAGGTATGTGGAATGATGAGGACAATGAGAGAATTATAAAGACTTACTTCAGTAAGTTCCCCAATGTGTACTATACTGGAGACTTTGCCATGATAGATGAAGATGGGTATGTATGGGTATCTGGAAGGGCAGATGAGACGTTAAAAATAGCTGGACACAGAATAGGAGCTGGTGAAGTAGAGTCAGCAATAACTTCACACCCAGCAGTAGCTGAAGCAGCTGTAATAGGTATTCCAGATCCCGTAAAAGGAGAGACCGCTCACGCATTCGTTGTATTAAAGCAAGGATATCATCCCGGCAATGAATTGGCTAAGAGCATAAACGAACATGTAAAGAAGGTTATGGGACCAATTGTAATATTAGAGGTACATTTTGTTAACGCGTTGCCTAAAACTAGGTCTGGTAAGGTAATGAGAAGAGTGATAAAAGCAGTTATGATGGGCTCTGCTGTGGGAGATATCTCTACATTAGAAGATGAAGCTTCAATGGAAGAAATTAAAAAAGCTATAGAAGCGTTAAGGAGTCAGTTAAACCCATGAAATTATTGTCTTTATTTCTCCTCTAGGTTTTGTATATAATATTTCTGAGGCCTCCTCCGGCTTAACTACTCTAGTTATCATTTTATTTAATACATTTGGATATCTATATTTCCAGATTGTAAGGTAATTTACACCCTCTTCGAAGTCCCTCTTACTAGCGTTAACGCTCCCAAACAATAAAACGTTATTTTCAACAAGATATGTTATTAAATCAGCATTTACCTCAAACTTCTCTCCACCAGTAGTGCCGAACAATATAACAGCTGAGTTTTTGTTTAACTTATTCATTAAAGGAATAAATGCTGATGGATATCCAGAAGTGTCAATAAGTACATCTATTACATAAGGTAATTGACCCTTAGTAGTGTTTATAAATTTAGCGTTAATCTTCTCTATAATCTCAGCCTCAGTGGGAAAAGGATCTCTCTTATTTAAAACGAATGTGTTAAAACCTTGAACGGAGAATATTAGCGAAAAAAGGAGACCTATTGGCCCAGATCCCACTACTGCAACGTTTTTACAACCATAACTGCCATCCTTACACCACCATATCATTCTCCTTTGCGTTAACATTAGCTCATTATAAGCCTTTACTACATTGGAAAGAGGTTCGAGCAAAACTGCGATATCAACTATTTCATACGGTATTCTAACTAAATAACTTGTATTATCTATATAAAATTCTCTCATAAAGCCATCTAATCCTCTTATGCCAGCTTCCACGAATTCACCTGTTTCACAAAAATCTTGCCTTCCGGCTAGGCAATTGGAACACTTTCCGCATCCCCTTCTAACAATCGAAACAACATAATCCCCTTTACTTAAACCTTGTACATTGGATCCCTTATCGATTACTTGACCTAGATTTTCATGTCCTAATACTAGACTGTTTTTCCCTGTGGGTGGACGTGAGAATTTAAGTAAGCCAGAAACAATACCACGATCAGTTCCGCAAATACCATTTGCTATTGTCTTAATTAAAACTTCATTTCCATTTAATGATCGATCTATATCACTTATCTCTTTAACTTCTACTCCTTTATTAGGTGGATGAACAACTAATGCCTTCATAGAAATATAGCTACAGCTAGATTTTTAAATCTAAGAGAGCATCTATGAATCTTTCAATTATCTAAAATATACGTTCGGTTATCTTACGTATAAAACTGTAAGCATCCAATATTTATCATGACGTTATAACTGAAAGCCTTGATAAGGAAAGTCATCAATTTTTTCCTAATACTTTATTAAAATTTAGTTTTTATTAATAATTAAATCTAAATATCTAACCTTTCCTGCGTTGAGGGTTTTCCATCATCTATCTGGGTTTAATATCTAAGGACCATTTATTTCATCTTGAGATTTTCCACCAAATTCATCATACACACATATTTATAAAGTAAAGGTAACAAATAATAAATGTGAATATAGAGACTTTAATGATAAGAAATCCACCAATATTATCCAAAGAAGATAGATTAGGTTTAGCGTTTAAGAGAATAAATGAGGGAGGTATCGGTAGAATAATTATAGCAAATGAAAAAATAGAAGGACTGTTAACCACTAGAGACCTCCTATCTACCGTAGAATCGTATTGCAAAGATAATTGTAGCCAAGGTGATCTCTATCGTATTTCTACTACTCCAGTAATAGATTATATGACCCCTAATCCCGTTACAGTTTACAATACTACCGATGAGTTTACTGCATTAAACATAATGGTTACAAGGAATTTTGGATCATTGCCAGTTGTTGATATAAACGATAAACCAGTAGGAATAATAACAGAGAGAGAATTTTTACTACTCTACAAGGATCTGGATGAGATCTTTCCCGTAAAGGTTTTCATGTCAACTAAGGTTAGAACTATTTATAAGGATGTGAGATTGGATCAAGCAGTTAGATTGATGTTAAGAAGGGGATTTAGGAGATTGCCAGTCATTGATGATGATAACAAGGTAGTTGGAATAATAACTGTAGTTAATGCTATTAGACAGTTAGCTAAAGCAGTGGATAAATTAGATCCAGATTACTTCTATAATAAGGCAGTGAAGGACGTTATGGTCACAAACTTAGTGACTATTGATGAGCTAGCTTCAGTGAATAGGGCAGCCGCAGAGATGATTGTAAAGAGAATAGGCTCGCTGCTTATACTGAACAAGGATAATACTATAAAAGGTATAATTACTGAGAGGGATTTGTTAATAGCTGTACATCATATTCTAGTTATGGAGAAATTTAAGGAAAAACTTTAAACTATTTTCGATTTAGTAATCCACATGAAGGAAATAGTTTTCACGGATAAAGCTCCTAGGCCAATAGGTCCATATTCTCAAGGAGTAAAAGTAGGAGACGTGCTTTACGTATCTGGACAAATCCCAGTAGATCCTAATACAAATGAAATAGTAGGTAAAAATATAGAAGAGCAGACAATTAGAGTTATCGAAAACATAAAAGCTATTCTAGAATCAGCTGGTTATATGCTAGATGACGTTGTAATGTCATTTGTATATCTAAAAGATATAAAGGATTTCCAAAGATTCAATGAAGTTTACTCAAAATATTTCAGTAAAAGTCCTCCCGCTAGAGTTACTATAGAAGTTTCAAGATTACCAAGAGACGCATTAATAGAGATAAGTGTTATAGCTCAGAAGGGTTAAGAAAAAATCTTTTTCAATAGCTTTTCTACATGTGGGCACTCTAGATCGAATAGATTATGATTCCCGTGTTCAACGCAGCTTGCTTGGATTGGTTTACCTTCTAATAGAACAACGCTAGCTTCGTCGTCCTCCCATATCGTATATGCTAGTCCTTCGAACACTTTCCTAGCCATTGGCTCTATCATTCTTTTTCACCGACTCTTTTATTTTATATAACTGTCATCAATAGCTTATAAGCTTTTCTGCTTCACTGTTCGAATTATTAATGTCTATGTTATAATCTTCAATCAAAATTTCTTCCAGTTTCCTGTTTATCTCTAACATACCAACTTCGCCCTTTAGCCCACTCATTATAAGGTCCTTAAATTCCACTGGTACATAATCAAGTCTTGGTGCTGCTTTATGAAAATCGTCCAAGGCTTGTTTTCTTTTCTCTGGATTCTTTACTGCTTCCTCAATTTCATTTTCTAACCATTCTGGGTATGGAAAGTTATTGGTTAGAGATACGTAAAGGGATACTGTAAACGAGTAAACGTCGAACATAGTTTCGGCTTTATTCCCGAATCTCTGTAAGGGATGGGCATAATAGGGAGTATAATGCATTACTGGAGTACCTATTTTTACCGATGAACCTAGATCAGATAGTTTAGGTACAACTTCAAAATTAAGTAAAGAATTTAGCGCATCTTCTCCGTACCTAGGTAGCTTCTTATTGAACAGAATATTAGATGGTTTTATGTCACAATGCGTATACCCTTCCTTATGAACTTCGATAACGGCTTTTGCGAGTTTAGAGAACACGAATGCAACTACTTGAGGCCACTTGACGGAATGACGTAATGCAGAATACTCTTGATCGACTAAGACTGACCTTAAGTCACCCCCTTCCATATATTCCATTATTATTGCGGGTGGAGAACTAAAGTAATCTGTCCAATTCTCATCTAGAAAACTAGCAAATATTTTAACTAAGTATTCAGATCTCTTCGAGATTTCTTGCATTTTAGCAACTTCATAAAGCATTTCTATAAAAGTATATTCCTTCTTCATCACTTTCATAGCATACTTCCTACCATTCCTCTCAACTAATAATACATAACCCATACCACCATTTCCCAACAATTGTTTTACTTCGTATCCATAGAGCACATAACCTAACCAAGCTGCAGCATCAAAGGGCTCTGGTACGTAAAGCTTATACGATCTAATCTTCATACACGCATCAATTATCCCTTCCCTACACGCATAGAGGAACTCTCTTTCAGCTTGAGATGGGGCATTTAAACCCTCTAAAGCTAATCCTTTTATGTATGCGGAACCGGCATTCCGCTTAACCCTTTCCGCCTTCTCAATAACCTCTAATGCCTCCTTATATTTCTCACTACTTATAAGAGACCATGCGTATAGCAACAGATTATGGAACGTAGGTACTCTTTTAACAGCTTCCTCGAAGTATTTTACAGCATCATCAAACTTCCTCTTGTTAACGAAATACCAGCCTAATTCAATAAGTGGTGCGTCATACGTTGGTAACATCTTAACAGAGTCTATTAAGAGTTTCACGTTTCCCTCTTTCTTATACTCCTCAATAATTGAGTTTACCTTACCTCTGATCTTATTCTCCAACTCCCTATACTTCTCTTCAGACAGAAATGAGTAAATCTTTAAGGCCTCCAATTCCTCTCCTATTTTCTCCATACATTGAGCTACTGCTAAGGAAACCTCTGGGTCAGAAACTCTCAGTTCCTTATAATATTTTACTGCATCCTCACATTTCTCAAATTTGACTAAAGATAAAATAGAATGATTTACTATGCTAGGGTCATTCCTAAAATTGTCTAATGCATATAGTGCAACCCTATAGTCCCTTTCTATAGCTTCTATTATCTCAGTTTTAGAACCTAATGCTATAGGTATCCCATGTATAATCATGTATGGAAAGTTTAATTTAGGATTAGGGACATTTCCAAAATATGCGTATATAGTATTACCGTTTTCAAACAAATAGATATTCAAATTATCTATTTTTTCCTTCAATATTGCTTGTGTAACTACACTGAAGTCACTTACTCTCACCACCTTATAATCGTATAAAACTTTTACCTTACCTGCGTCATAAATAACACCGTAACCTATCACGTCATCTCTAGTCTTTATCTTACCATCAAAAGGCCTAATTATACCATCAACGTATAAATATTTCTGATCATCTAACTGTAATACTAACTGCACATTAACTCTGTTTAAAGGAATATCTTAAGTAACTTAAATCATATAATACCTCATGTTCAAAACGAGTTCATGTTATAGCAAGATTATGGACACCACACTTTTTATATCTTTTAAAACGGTTTCTATTCATTTCAAAGTTTCCAAGTTATTTAGATTTGGAAATTCTCTCATAATCCTCGTCACTTAAATTCCATCCTAAAGCTCCCAAGATCTCATCAATATGATCTTTACTCGATGCCTTAGGTATTGGTATCGATCTCCTCATAAGGTAGTTTAATGCCACTTGAACAGAAGTTCTGTTATATTTTCGTCCGATCTCATCTAATATCTTGTTGTTCTTGATATTTCCTCTAGCGAGAGGAGAATAGGCTATTAGTTTTATATTATTCCTTTCACAGAACGGTATAACATCCTTTTCTGCGCTTTTATTCTCAACATTGTACTCTATTTCATTTGCAACTATTTCATATTTTTTAGTTAACGACATGGCCTCTTCTAAAAGTTTGACATCAAAATTGCTCACTCCAATACAATTTACAATGCCTTGATCTACCAATTCCTCCATTGCCCTTATACTTTCCTCTAAAGGTACTGAGGAATTTGGCCAATGGATTAAATATAGATCAATATACTTTGAGTTGAGCCTTCTTAGACTATTTTTAGCAGATCTTATTAAATCATCATATCTCAAGTGATTAGACCATACCTTGGTTATAATGAAAATTCCATCTCTATCTAAATCTTGTATAGATTTTCCAACTAGTTCTTCAGAATGCCCTCCACCGTACATTTCCGCAGTATCGATAACGTTTATTCCCTTACTTATTACATACTTTAATATCTCGATATAATAGGAATCCATAGAATAATCTGGATTCCAGTAACCTCCGCCAATTTTCCAGGTCCCAAACCCAATTTGCGATATCTCTTTGTTACATAACTTCATAATTACCTCACCTTATCCACTATAACTTGAATCACAGCTATTTTATTCTCTTTTCTCACTTTCTCTAAACCCCTTATTAAGGCAGACTTAATCTCCCAAGGATCCTCAACTAGTTCATAGTAGCCATGAAAAGCTTCAACAGTCTTTCCGATCTCGAATCTCTTATCAAAATCTGCTCCGGGATAGTACCTTTTACTTTTTGCCAAACCCTCAGGGAAAACCTCATCTACTGCCTCAGCTGACGCTAACCAACCACCGTTGTCAAAAATCACAACCATTGTAGGATACTTTGAGGACACGTAATAATAGGCTTCTGGAACGCCAAATATGAAGGAACCATCACCTGTAGTGATAAGTACGTCCTTATTAGTAGCCATTTTATACCCAACTCCAGCTCCTAATGCAAGGCCTAGATAACCTATGGATAAGTCAGCAAAATAAGAACCAAATTCGTTTAGCTTAGCATATCTAGGATTAAACTGATATTCATTAAATATCGCTAAATTATACTCAGAAGCAACATTCCCGATTTCATACGATAAGTACTTAGGATGAATTGATTTCCTATCTTTTAACCTCTCAATCTCTTGCTTCTTATATTCTTCCTGCCTTATCTTTAGCTCTCTAATTTCATCATAGCTCTTTGCTCTTATTGAGATATAATCAAAGAAGTTGCTGGGAATGGATTGTATACATAGATCACATCTAAAACCGTAGTATGGAATATAAGAATATGAAGGTTCTACATCAACCTTAATTATTGGGATATCTAAATCAATTTTCTTAGGAAAATATGGCACTTCAGCCTCCACTACTAATAATAAATCAGCATTTCGTAAATCAAATCTATCCAAGGCCATTGCCCCATTACTGGGATAATTCAAAACCTCCCCAGCATAATTGAGAACTGGAATATTGTAACTATCTGCAAATCTCCTTAGGGACTCAAACCATTCTTTTCTCCTTCCAGCCCTCCACGTGATAATTACCGGTCTTTCAGACTTTTCCAGCATCTCCTTAGCTTTGTTGATTTTCTCTGGCGAAGGTGCGGGTTCATAATAGTCCATTGGTATTCTCTTAACTTCATTAACTTCTTGAATGCTTACCTCTCTTGGCAATACAAGATATACTGGACCTCTAGGTTCACTCATCATTATCTGGATTGCTCTAGATATTGCTGCTGGTATCTGATCAGCCATCCTAATTTCAAAATCATACTTAACATATTGCCTTACCAATTCTCCTTGATCCCTAGCCTCTTGCGTCCAATGAATTCTCAAGTTCCTGCTTGCAGTACTACCTTTCTCAGTATATGGACTCCTTCCCGCAATAACTAAAAGTGGTATTCTAGAAGTATACGCACTCATTATACCTCCTAACGCGTTTGCAGTCCCGGGTGTAGTGTGAACTGCAACTGCACTTAGCTTATTGCCCAGTGCATAACCTATTGCGGTCGAAATTGCGGTAATCTCGTGGGGTACTATTTCAAAATCTGGCAAGCTAGGATCTTCAACTTTAGCCTCTATTAATGAAGCGTAATCCGTGCCAGATACTATAAATATCTTATTAATTCCACTTTCTTTAAGCAGAGATAAGAATATCTTTCCCGCATTCATATCTTGATATTTTATCATGAATATAAAATACTATCTTTTACTCCAAAGAAAATATTAAATGGTGTTAATTTATTGTTTACGATAAATGAATACTCTGCCTTGTTACTTTAAGAATTTAGGAAAAATTAATATATTATAAGTTCGAATTTTAAACTATGAGTAAGAAAGTAGACGAGTTAGTAAAAGAGGATCAAGAATATTTGATGCAATCCTTTAGGAGATGGTATCCATTCGCCATAGACCGTGGTTCTGGTGCTATAGTCTACGATATCGAGGGAAAGGAGTACATAGACTTTAACGCGGGGATAGGAGTAGTAGCATTAGGTCACAAAAACGAGAAGATCATTAGTGCAGTAAAGGAGCAAATGGAGAAGTTTTTCCATTATAGTCTTACAGATTTTTATTATGAAATTGCAGTAGAAGTAGCTAAAAGATTAAGCTCCTTAATGCCATTCTCAGCTAAGGTATTTTATACCAACAGTGGTACTGAAAGTGTTGAAGCGGCAATAAAGATAGCTAGAGGGCATACGAGACGACAATGGATTATAGGTTTCATTAATTCCTTTCACGGAAGAACTCTAGGTTCCTTAGCCTTTACCTCAAGTAAAGCTATCCAAAGGAAGTCCTTCTCTCCTCTTCTACCATCGACGTATTTGATCCCATATCCAGATAAGAGAGATCCCTTATGTAAAGAGGATTGCACTGAAACGTTATTGGGATTTATAGAGGACTGGATTTTCAAGAAGGTAGTTGATCCTAATGAAATAGCCGCTTTTATTGCTGAGCCTATACAAGGAGAAGGTGGGGTTATTGTACCTCCTAAGGATTTCTTTTATAAATTAAATAATTTACTTAAGAAATTTGGAATCTTACTTATCCTTGACGAGGTACAAACTGGAATCGGAAGAACGGGTAAAATGTTCGCATTTGAACACTTCAACGTAACACCGGATTTAGTGTGTTTAGCTAAGGCATTAGGTGGAGGACTTCCACTCGGCGCAGTTATTGGAAGAAAGGAGATCATGGATTTACCTCCAGGATCTCACGCAAACACTTTTGGAGGAAATCCATTAGCATTGGCTGCAGCAAAGGTTATTTTAGAAGAGGTTCCGAAACTTTTAGACCATGTGAGTAGTATAGGCAAGAAAATTATTGAGGAATTGAAAGATACTAGATCACCTTACTTATACGATGTTAGAGGATTAGGTCTTCTCATAGGTGCTGAGTTAAGAAAAGATAATAAGCCATTTGTCGAAGGTCTAGAAAAAGTGTTATATAATTCCTTTAGAAGAGGTGTATTAGCAATAGGTGCTGGAGAGTCTGTGGTTAGAATAGAACCCCCATTGATAATAGAGGAAGATTTGGCTTTAAAAGGTACTAGAATATTAATAGAAGAAATAGAAAAACTTTAACTTCTCTTATCCACAAGGATTAGTACTAACGATAATACTATTAGGATTGCATCAAGTGCTAAGGAGATATCGACATAATAGTTAAATGGGAGTTTCTTTCCTACGAATAATGCTGGTCCTAATCTAGTCTCGCTAAGTAATGCTAAGTCGATGGCATAAAATGCAGTAATTAATGGATAGCTATACTTTATTCCTTGAATTATTAAGACCGCTGCTATTATGGCTAATGCCGACGTAAAACCAAAGAATGTATCGTAAATCATTGTTGCAGTTGAATTAGGCAATATTGCATGTGTTAGTACCATGTGAACTCCTGCCCATAGTGCAGATAGTATTGCAGTTGTCCATCTTAATGTTAGCTTAGCAATTCCAACTTCTTTTTCCGCCATTGATTACTTTTTCCACAAAGATATAAATAGAATTTTTCCCAAATCTATTATTGTTTTGAAACATATTTACCAGATGTTAACTACAAGCTAAAAGAGATTTTTAAGGTATAAAATCACTATTAGAATGATGATTTTAACTTACCTTTCAGCACTTGAGACAATATTGGCTGGAACAACGATAGTTTTTGGTGGAATAGTAGAAGGCTATGGATATGGCTTATCACTAGGAACTAATTGGCCATATACGCATGATATAATGCAATTGGCTGCAAAAAAAGATCCTGAGGCAATACACAGAATTTTAGCTACGTTAGTCGGAATTTTTTCTCTTGCTATATTAATAATCCGTCCCTCACTTATATCAATAATTGGATTTGTGTCCGTAGTTTTTACAGCACTTTTAGGTATGGCGACACTATATGTACTAGCTGGTAAGCTACCTTCAATATTCCAGGGATTGCATGACATAGCAGCTTATACGACTTTCGTATCTTATTTTCTCATTATGTTACAAGGATTGGGAATGTTTAAATTGGATATAGTGTCCTTTCTGATTAGCGCGATAGTTCCTCCACACTTTTTATACTTCGTTATCTTCATGGGAGGTGTAGTAACTGGGACTAGGAGAATGAAACTAAAGATAGGCAGACCTTGGGAAAAAGATAAGGAGAGAAACCCATGGTTACAAGCTGCATGGGTAATTCACGGTATTGTGTCGTTAATCTTCATTATTGCTGTAGTCCTACTACACTACTGGTTAACATTAATTTTCACAGCTTTAGAAATAATTGTTGGCTTATGGGTATGGGATTCTAGCAATAGAAATCCATTAAAGCCCGGCATGTCTATTGGATTACATCAACTATTCTCGATTCTCGTGGTAGTGGCAATTATACTGAATAGCATCAGTTGAGGTGCATCCATTCACCTATTCATATTGTTGTGAACTCATCACATCCTTTAATGTTAGACCTACCTTACTATCAGCGGTTAAGTTATAATATTTTTGCATTATTTTTGATATAGCAGAATATATTAATTCATATATATGTGTCCTATTACTATCAAGTATAGTAGACACATAACTCCATGGCTTACCTTGAATAACTTTAGCAATTAACACCAATTCTTCATCTTGAGTCAAACCCCAATCTCTTTCTCCATCCCAGAAATACTTTAATGTTAACATATGTATTCCATCAGCTGAGGATTCATATGGACTTACACCTTGAAGAAATGAGATAGTTTTGTCTAATAGTATTGGATTCACATCAACGGTCTTATGAGCAACACTACTTCCTTTTAATATTAACCTAACTACTTCAGGGTTCATATTAAAGTACACATCGTGTAAGGTGTTAAGGAGCTTTTCTTTTAACATATACACAGATATTTTTACAATCTTCGTTGCTATATCACTTATAGGTCTAATAACAACAACTGGGTAATCACCTAATTTCTCATTTTTCTTTGGTGATATATGAACTGGGGCAAAGCCGTTCTTTATCCAGAAATTTAGAACTTTTTGATCAGACATAAAAGAAGAACCTACCCAGTCCATTCCTTTATCCTTAGCCTCTTCATATATCATTTTTAATAGCTCACTACCAAATCCCTTATCTTGAAGTTCTGAAGCAACGGCAATTCTAACAATCCTCCACCCTCTTAATCTAGCAAAATCCTTAATCCTAACGTGCTTTATAATTCTGTCAGGTATTAGATCACCATCAAACGTACCACCTTTTAAAGCAATATCTACCATATTGTCAGAAAGTTCACCTTCTTCAGCTATTTGACAAGCCGCAACGTATGAGTTCTCCCCTATCCGTATGGCCTTTATCTTATGATGAACGCCATCCAACATTATCATTAAGTCATCTGGATTATTTTTGTAGTGAGCTGTTACCATTATTCCGTAAATTGCTCTTAATTTGATATCATCGTTGGCTAGTTCAGATTTATCCACATCTTCATAAATCATTGTATGATTAAGATATTGTGGTTCTGAAGGTTCTGCGTCAAGTAATAACGTGTCGTAGAGCCACTTTTCTATTGGATCTCCATTTGCATATCTTAAAGGCTGTTCTATATTTATCCATTTAACCCTAATCCTTTTACTTTCAATTAATCTTCTTAAATATCTAAGAAAAGCCTTGTTAGAACCCTCATATCCATGTACTGTAGTTACTAGCGCCACCTTTTTCCAAGCTCTTAGCGCTAAATCTATATAATTGATGCCTAAGGCTGCGGCTTCATCTACGATTAAAAGCTCACCATCATCTTCAATCGCTGCGTCCGGTGGAACATACTCTACCTTGAAATAATCACCTCTTAATGTCTTTATATGTCCGGTATCACTAACTTTTACTGACAGCTCTTCACCTAAAACTTTTAAACCTAATTTAGCAAACAACATTACTTGAGATGCGCTAGCTATTGATGGAGCAGTAACTATTACTCTAATGCTTTTCCCTTTTCTTTCCCTAAGCTTTTCTATTAGCCCCGCTATAGATAATCCAGTAGCTGCACTTTTTCCTCTGCCCCTAGCAGCTGTTAAAACTAAAGCTCTTTGCCCTCCACTTAATAAATAAGTGAAATTCTCTATAACTCTGTTTTGATCCTCACTTAGTGATAATTCGTGAATTTCTCTTGGCATTACGGGATTTCTTGGTACTTTCTTCTCTGATTTTAGCATTATGTTACCGGAAAATGGCTTAGAAACATATCCGTTAGCATCAACGATAAATATCCCTTCATGCTCATACAATTTTCTTTTGAACCTCTTCTCATATTCGTCTAAAACTAAACCGTTTCTCACTATTGAAGTTCTAAAAGCCTTATCTTTAGTTAGATTATTTGTATAAATTATTATTAAACCTCCACCTCTAGCAAGATCAACAAGTCTACCTATGTTAATTGGCTGAAAGTTATCTATAGTATCCAATATGACCAAATCATAAGTATTACCTAGGTAATATTCAGCATTAGCGTAATCGATATCATCAAATTTAGAGAAATATTCTTTTATAGTCTTCATCCTCTCTTTAGAACCACTTGCCCAAGGTACGAAACCATACGCTACTGAAGGATCTTGTTTAAATTTAAGAAATAGATTTATAATTTCCTTGACATAATCTAGATAATCCTCCCTTTCTATGTAAACTAAGTTCCTATAATATCTAATATTACCGTCTTCAAATGCCTTTATTATTTGATCATAAAACTGTTCTTTATTTACCATTGCTTACAATTTATACTTCTTCTTTAAAGCTTCTTCTATGTCTATACCTTTTAAGTTAGCTATCGATACTGTCCAAGCTATAACATCCGCTAATTCCTCTTGTATAGAATCTGAATCGTTAGATAGAAGTGCTTCAGCTAATTCTCCTACTTCCTCTACCAACCACGTGAATGTAGCGTAAATGCCCCTTTGTGAATCTTTTTCAAAATACATTTCTTTCATCTTGGACTGTAGTTCCTTAAGTTCCAAGTCCGATTTCCCTCCGCATCACTCTTATCTCATCATCAGAAAAAGTTAGTCTTAACTTAATCTTCTCGTTAAAGTTCTCATCGACAAAATGTATGTTAATCCATTTCTTTCGTGAAACATTCTCAACAAATTTAGTATCTACTGAATATTCGACGGTTAGTGGATTTGAAGGATCATCCATGATTATATGCCTAAAAATTACTTCTCTACCCTCCTTATCTATTTCAAATAATACCTCAACATTGGCATTTTTAGGATAATCACTGGTCATGCATACTACTGAATCATTACAGCACGTGAGACATACGCCCTCATTTAGATTATTCTTAACTTCTTCTGGAAGTTCCATGATGGGGATGGATATTTTTATGTTTGCCAAACTATTAAATAATTATGCCTTCCGCAGTAGGTAAAAAAGTCGTCACAACGCAAAACTACATAGCAAGTTACGTAGGAGCTAAGGTTTTAGAAGAAGGGGGAAACGCATTCGATGCAGCTATAGCAATAAGTGCTACCTTATCAGTGGTGATACCACATACTAGTGGTCTTGGAGGTGATGGATTTTTATTGGCCAAAACACCAGAGGGTTTAATAGCGTATAACGCATCTGGCTGGGCTCCTAAGGAATTGAAAGTAGAGAAAATAGACAACGACAGAAGTCCACTTACCGTAGTAGTTCCAGGATTGATAGACCTATGGGAATTCATTTATGAAAATTACGCCTCGAAATCGTTAAACGAATTACTTAACTCTGCAATTTCATTAGCAACAAATGGCTTTATGGTGGGAAGAGGGTTACATCACGCAATAGTAAGTTCATTCAAATTATCAGATGATTGGAATAGAATTTATGGCAATAAAAGGTTTGGAGATGAAATAAGACTCAAGGGAATTGCTAGGGTTTTGAAGGAGATTGCAAAAGATCCTAGAAACTTTTATGATGGAAAAATAGCGGAAGAACTAACTAATGGATTAAGAGAAAGAGGGGTACCAATGAGTTATGAAGACTTCAGTGAATTTCGTGGCGAAATTATTAGCCCAGTAAAAATGAAATACAAGGACTTTACGCTATATGAGTTACCGCCAAATACTCAAGGAATAACTACATTAGAATTACTCAAAATGGTTGAGATTACTGAACTAAACAAATTGCCTTTCAATGACGTAAGGAGAATAAATGATCATGTACGATTAAGTGCATTAGCTTACGCTGATAGAAATAAATATATTGCTGATCCAAAATTTGTGAATGTACCAATAGAGATGTTATTATCAGAGAAATACATTGCAAATAAGGTTGCTGAGTATGGATTCGAGGTAAAAGTAGACGTCACTGGAGATACGACGTTTTTCGCCGTTTCTGATGGTGAGAATGAAATTGGATTTATACAGAGTCTATTTTATCCCTTCGGTTCTGGGATAGTAGTAAACGATATACCATTTAATAATAGAGGCGCAGGATTTTCTGAGGGAAATAACAAACCAGAACCTAGGAAGAGACCCTTACATACCCTTTCTATACTAATGGCTGAGAAGGAAGATGAGAGAGTCTTTATTGGTTGTGCAGGCGGAGATCTAAGACCCCAAATTCACGCTGAAGTATTTGAGTATTATGCGGATTATAATATGGAAATTGATGAGGCCGTTCAAGCACCTAGATTCATGTATTTAGGAAATAAGGTTGTTGCTGAAAAGAGATTAGGTGTTCCAGCCACACAGACAGATTATTATTCGCCAGAGGTGGGGATAGTACAAGCCCTAAAGTATAAGATGGGAAGATATATTGGAGTTGCTGATATTAGAAGTGAAGGAGTAGTATTACCCGTTAAATAACTCGAATTACTCCTTATTAGTCATTAGAAGGTTAAATGGCAATAATTTATATCATTCTTAGGAAACTATTAACGTCATTAACATGACATCTCCTAAACCACTTCTCTTTTTTAGGGACTATACTTTCCATCTCGCCAATCATCTCACATTGAGGGTTTTCTTGAGAGTCTTAGAATTATTTCTAACTGAGGAGAAATTAAAAATCTAGCACGTTAATATCACATCCCGCTTGTTTAAAGGCTAAAAGAAGAGCACCTTGCTCCGGTTCGTGTTCTGCAACTATACTCCTTATATTATTACTGTCTAGATAACTTCTGAAGAAACTGAAATATATTGGTGAGCTGAACATCCCGCCTTTAAGGTATATCTTATCAACACCTATTTTCACCGCCATTTTAACAGCGTCACTAGCAAGTTCGAAAGCCGCACTTTTCAGTATGTTTAAAGCTATTTCATCCCCCTCATTGGCTGCCTCATCTACTATTTTTGATAATGACGCAATCTCTTTAACCTTATGCCCCTCATGATAAGCCCACTTGATGAGATCGTCAAGATTGTTTATATTTAAACTTCTCATGATCTTCTCAGCTATTAAAGTCTTATTCATTCTTCCATCTAACATTTTTCCGAAAGCTCTTAGTGCCTCTCTTCCTATCCAATAAGCTGAACCTTCGTCAGCTATTAACCATCCTAGACCACCAAATCGAACTCTCCTATTACCATCATAGCCAACTATGACGCTTCCAGTACCAGCTATGGCTATAACACCGGGATTTCCTCTAGTTTCAGCATAGAGCGCTACAAAACCATCATGATCAATATAGACGTCCTTTGCAACAAGTCTCAGCGCTTCTGACATTACGTTATAATCATATTTAGAATCTATTCCTGCTAATCCTATATAAGCCACGTCGGGTTTCATACCTTTTGTGGCTAATAAAATAGCCTTGTTAACGTTTTTTACAGTCTCTTCAACACCTACGTTATGAAAATTTGCAGGCCCAGCTAGACCTTTTCCTAAAAAAGACCCACTACAAGTATAGGCTATTGCGCTTGTTTTACTTCCTCCGCCATCTACTCCAACAAGTATCATCAAATATATTTTGTTGTTAAAGAAATTTAAATGAATAGTTTAATGCGTCAAGATAGCTTTTAGGATCTCCCACATTCAACCATTTTTCATCTTCATTCATTTCTAACGCATAAACTTCTTTACCATCTAGCAACAAGTTATGTATTCCATAAGTCAATTCTATCTCTTTACCTTCTTCAACATTAATTTGTTTCAACGCACTAAATATACTAGGCTTAAAAATATAAACCGCTGCTATAGCTAAATTAGATTTTGGATGTAATGGCTTTTCTTCGGCGTCAATTACCTTATATAATTTATGACCATCATATACCCCTTTATCTTGGATAGTTACCACACCGTATCTACTAGGATTTTCAACTCTTCTCACGAAAAGTACAGCATCTGGACTTACTTCATCAAATAGCAATTTAAGCGAATCGTATCCTTTAGTTAGAACGCCATCGTCTGCATGAACGAAAAATGGCTCATTGGATGAGAAGTCCTCTGCTCTTAATACAGCGTCACCAAATCCCTTAGGCATATCTTGGAATACAAAGGTTGGTGTTCTATCGAATAAGTATTGCATTAGTAACATTCCGTTTCTTCCTACTACAATACAAAATTTTTCAATACCTACCTTGTTCAATGAATCCATTATTAAATCTATAACTGGTCTAGTTACCTTACCTCCGTTTTCGGTGACGAATAAAGGAAGTAATGCCTTGGGTAATACACTCGTTATATGTTTCATCCTACTACCTTTTCCAGCAGATGTGATTACGGCTTTTTTAAGCATCAATTGATATTAAAATTTTCACATTATATAAACTCATTGCAAACCTATTCTTCTTCCTCATTTTCCTCTTCTATCATACTTAACGTCTCCGCTGCTAGAAAACCTATTATTATGAATGACATAAAGATATATACTTCTATAGGAGATGCAGAAGATATAGAATTCACTAGCTCAAATACACTGAATATTACAGCAGAAATCCCAATTATAATTTGCAACAGTCTCTTTCTAAACTTTTTAATTGAAATTTTTATTAACGAGAAATTAGCCGCTACGTGTACAAACAGACTTGAAAACAATGCTATAGTTCCTAGGACTCCAAATGCAAGAAATGGATTATTTATAAAATATAAACCTAAAAGTGAAGTCAAAAAGTATAATAGGACTGACAATACCACAGCGTTAGTAGGACCTTTGTAACTTTCAAACTTGCTGAAAACTTTAGGTAAGAGATTAGTATAAGACATTGCGAAGATTGTCCTAGACGTTGCTATTATAAAGCCTAAACTACCTAAGATACCATCGTTTATAGCTGCAAATAAAACAAATATAAACGTAATAAGACCAAATTTATTTTCTATTAGATGCAAAATATCAACATTATTTGCAGATATCTTATAGAATAATAAATGATCACCTATTGCATAAATATCGAATGCAGCTAGCAATCCTCCTAGTAAGATAACTGTTATAATTGCTCTACTGATTGTCTTTTTAGCATCTTTAGCTTCGCCAGAAACTGGTGTTATTGACCCATATCCAGTAGGTATACTGGAACCGAATAGAATAGCATATGCTAAAGTTCCTAGGCTTACATGAAAGGATAATGGATTATACAAGTGAAATCCAGTAGAGCTTAAAAATACTATTGCAAGAATAGTCATAATACCTATTTCTAACAAGCTTGTAAAAACAGCGTACTTTGTACTAATCTTTATACCCATTATGGCAAACAAGGATGCAATCGATAATAGACCTAGCCCTATTATCCATGGATTTACCCCTAAAATATGATAGATTATGTACGTAGTTCCAAAAACATATGCAACACCGTATGTAGTTGAATACAGTACATAGAGCCATCCAGTCTCGAAACCTAAACGCTTTGTTAAAGAATAGAATGCGTATGTATAATAACCACCAGCTTTGGTAAATCTTTTTGAAAGTTCATAAACTACAAATCCATTTAATAAGACTAGTAGGGTACCTAAGATAATAGCTATTGGAGCTAAGAAGCCGGCAATAATAAACGCCTCTACACCATATGTCAGAATACTCAGAAAGGGTGCTTGAGAACCCATTGAAAGGAAAACGATATCAATAAAGCCTAAATGTCTTTTTGGTTCTTGGCTTTGTTGAGCTTTGCTGAGTGACGAAGTACTCATCCGAAAATCACTTTTCTACGACTATTATTTAAACTCTTTCCCTTATATAGGTAAAAAATTACTTTAGAATATTTATCTTTTTAACTAGTCTAAATAATGACACTACTACGTACGTATCAGCTACTGGCATGAAATCGGTTACGTAAAAACTGAAGAGAGTGTGATTTCCTAGGAAATACACAATTACAAATCCTATCCACATAGTCCAAGCCCACATTGTAGTGGTTATCATCTTGCTGTCCCTAAATATAAAAGCGAGTGGAGTTGTGATTATCCATAGTATTAAGACATAAGGATTAGTATTGGCGTATAAGTTGTAACCAAGGTAGAAAGAATGAATATTTAAAAACCAATCCCATGGCGTTGAAATTTGAGAAGTTGCCGTTAATGTAATATGACCATTAGTAATGTCCCATGACGCGCTATGGATCACAGTAGCGTCTAGCCATGCTTTGACTCCACCATAATAAGCTATTAACGGTGTAGAGAATAAAACATAAATCAAAATTGGTAATCCTATACCATAGATTGCTCTTTTCTTAACATTATTTGAAATTTCCCCTAAATAGTATAGAAACGGAAATATTAGAACATAAGCTGATTCCTTTGACAACATAGCCAACGCTAACGCTAAACTAGCCCATAATGGTTTATCCTTTAATAGAAAATAAAGAGATAATAGACTAAAGAAGGATACGTAAATTTCAAGAAGTCCTATCCCGTGAAGAGACCACACATTAGGATCTAATGCAATGAGAAGACTAGAAAGTATTCCGGCAAGGTTACCTAAAATTCCATTCCCGATCATTTTTTTAGCAAGAAAATAACCTACTATAAGCATTAAATCGCCTAGAATCCAACTTGGTAATCTCCAGGCTATTGGATAGTACCCAATAAAGTAGATGAAAACTGCCATAATGTACTTAGCTAAAGGAGGATGCTCTGGGTTAATATATGTTTGAATATTCTGCTCATTCGGATACCCTATATTTATCATTGGTGGAGGAGTTACATGAAAGACCAATTTTAACATGTTATAGGCAGCGGTAGGGTACCATACCTCATCTCCTATATAGGAGTTAATGGACGAAAACGTAATTATTGTTTCATAAGTATATACTGAAATAAGCACGACCAATGCCAAATAAAAGAAAAAGTTTATCCATTTTAATTGCATAAACAAGCCTTTACTTCAAAATTTTTAAAGCTTCTCCAATATCTAAATTTTCATGAACAACCTTCGATATTGCTTTGGCTAGCTTATCTGGTTCATCTGCTTGCCATAAATTCCTACCTACAGTTACACCCTTAGCTCCAGCCTCTAGAGCATCTCGCAACATCTTTAAGAATTCCTCATTGGTGTTGGTTTTTGGACCTCCTCTAATTAGGATCGGGCTAAACGCTACGTTTACGACTTGTCTAAATGACTCCTTACTTCCCGTATAGTCAACTTTTAGGATATCAGCACCTATTTCTGATGCTAATCTAGTCACATACTTTACGAGATCTAGTTCTTTTACTGAATCTGGATTATCTTTTGTAACATATAGGGGTTCTATGATAAACGGTATCCCATAATCATTAGCTTCTTTCCTTAAGGAACCCAAAGCACTCAAATTATACCCCTCTACTATATCGCTCCCATAGCCAACTACAAGATACGTAACTACAGCGTCTGCTCCAATATTAATCGCGTCCTTTACTGTATAAATACTCGCATAGTAACCTTCATTATAGACCTTGTATTTTTGCCTCCATACATTCGCAGTATCCAATCTAGCAATTAACATGGGTGAACCTCTTGAGAAGAAATTTTCCTTAACTAGCTTAACCATAGCGGGAGTCATTTGCAAGGCGTCTGGACCATTCTTAGCAATTTTGGCAACAACTTCAATCGGGTTTTCTATTCCCTTTAATGGTCCCATTACCAATCCGTGATCTAGTGCCACGACAAATGCTCTACCTTTCTCGAACAACCTAGCCATCCGAATTTCTGAACCAACCATATAAAGTAGATTAAACTCTTTGCTTAAATTCTCTTATAATCGCTATTACTAACCTTCTACCGTATGGGTTAAAAGCGTAATTATATAGTGTAAAGATCGAAATTATCATTATAGCATATATACCCATCGCAAGAAAACTTACTGGCCTATAAACCACTGATAAGGGCAAACTAAGTGCACCTAAGCCTAATGGTACCAGAAATTCTTTAACTGGGAAATTAAACTTGTAAATTTGTCTACAAGCTCTATAGGAAGTAAACAGCATTGAGAATGAATTAATTATTATCCCGATACTCATGAAGGCTGCTAATAAATAAGGTGAGTAAGAGGAGAAGAGGTAAATCAGCAACGTGGAAATTCCTAAACCTAACAATGAAAAAAGCAAATTGGAAGTAGTCAGCTTAAATAGGTGACCTTTGAATTCATTCTTAGATTCTACTGATAGAGTAGGATCAGCCATTGTTATACCTTGATAGAAGATATTATAGAAACCTCTTATGAAATTTGAAAAAGTAAGTATATAGAGAGAGAAAATAGCAGCTGTATACTCAGGTCTTAGTTTGTATAAAAGCCCATAGCCATCTATGTAAATAAGAATTAAAAATAGACTACCTACTATTGAGTAAAGTTTAATGGCATCACTAATTATAGATGGATTCTTATCTTCAGCCAACTTAGCCATTAGACCAGTATATATTGCTTGTGACCAAATCTGGACATTACTAACTATAATGGCAGACTCAAAATATGCTACTACTAAATCTGATTTTACGATAGCCAGAGTAATCCATACTATTGACGCTTCTAGAATATATTGAATATAATTCGCTATATACACCACTGCTTTTCTAACAGCCGAAAAAGCTACCTTAAAGTCAATCTTGAGATTAGCTCTTATGAAGAATAAATTGAATAATATTTGAGCAAGATAGCCTATGCTATAAGCTAGGATTACTGCCAGAATCGAAAGATTAAATAGGAACATGAATACAATCCCCGAAACTAATCTCAGAACTTGAAAGATTAATGCGGAAATTCCAATTATCTTGGGTGTTCTTCCTTGAGCTATTGAATTCGTTACAGTCAGCAAGTAGGTTAAAATAATTAGCGATATTGCAGAATAGAAATAAATAGGAACATTGAGCTTAGTTAAAGAAATGTAGTATGGGACTAAAAGGGCAAAAACTAAACCTGATATAATTCCTGCTATCAAGTTAGTTATTACTATTCCACCAACATTCTTCCTTTCTGCAGAATATCTTGACGTTATTAATGAGAATAGATTTGCGGGTATTGTAAAATAGCCTATTGTGAAAACATACAAGGTTTGCCAAGTAGCAAAATAAATAATACCATAGGGAGGATTCGACAGATACCTTGCAACTAATAACGTGAAGATAAATGAAATAGGCGCCCCTAAAGTCCTTGTTAGTAAGTTAATAATACCTATTCTTGTTACTCTTACACTCTCTTTTTTATCCACATTTTTACGTATTAAAAATAAAGTATTTATAGTCTATCGAGTCAAAAAGATTTGACGCGATCTTAAATCAAATTAACAAAGTTGTTAGCCTTCTAAAATATCATCTATCGCCCGCGCAATATCTCTTATAGATATTATTCCCCTTAAGTTTCCATCATGATCAATAACTGGTAAATGTCTAATATTATATGTCCTCATAAGGCTTAATGCCCCAGTTATCGGTGAATCTTCCTTGATAGTTATAAGGGAAGCAGTCATTATCTCTTCTGCTTTTACATCTAAACTTTTACCTTTTCCAATGGCCCTAACTACATCGCGTTCCGTTATTATGCCAATAGGTTTCCCATTATCTACTACAATTACTGAGCCTACGTTATTATCTGTCATTATTCTAGTTACTTCTCTAAGTACAGTGTTTTTACTTACCGTTACTACATTACTTTTCATATATTCTCTTACAAATTCTTCTTTCATATTTACTATTGTTGATAAAAAAGATAATATAAGTTTAGGTTATGCTCTCACTAATTCCATTTGCGTGTAATGAAAAATAATATAAACTCCCCGCAAGAAAATAACATATGAATTGGGAAGTAGTAAAATTAAGATTAAATATGGCGTTAGCAACTCTAGGAATTGTTTTACTAGGATTTGCATTAGCATTAGCGGTTGCTGATTATGCATTCGGAGCACAATTTGGTGTGGGATTAATGTTATCTATCTTAATGTTCATATTCTTCCTTAACATTATTCAGTGGCTATTTGGGCCATATATGATAAACTGGGCATACAGAACAGTAGAAGTAACCCCTACTGATCCAGTTTACGGATGGTTATACAGTACAGTAGCCGAAGTTGCAAAGTATAATGGATTTAGAGATGTTCCAAAAGTGTATATCGCTGATGTACCATTCCCTAATGCTTTCGCATATGGAAGTCCAATAGCCGGTAAAAGAATAGCCTTTACATTACCAATATTAAAATTACTAAATAGGGATGAAATAATGGCCGTTGCAGGGCATGAACTGGGACATCTAAAGCATAGAGATGTAGAATTGCTAATGGCTGTAGGTCTAATTCCAGCTTTAATTTATTACTTAGGTTGGTGGATATTCTGGGGAGGAATGTTCGGTGGTGGAGGAGGAAATGGCAGAGGAAATAATGGAGGATTACTTTTCTTAATAGGAATTGCAATGATGGCAGTAAGCTTCGTTTTCCAACTACTCGTACTATCTATAAATAGAATGAGAGAAGCCTATGCTGATGTTAATTCAGCCTTAACAGTACCAGGTGGAAAAGAGAACTTACAATTAGCCTTAGCTAAACTAACACTTTCAATGGATCCCGGGGCATTAGAGAAATTTAAGAAAAAGAGTACTACCAATCAAATGGCTAGTATGCTATTCTTCACCAACGCCATTGAAGAAGTTCCAACATGGAATGCTAGAGAGCTAGTGGAGATTTGGAAGACTACAAAGGTTCCATGGTATGCTGAAATATTTATGGATCATCCACATCCTGCAAAAAGAATTCAATTACTTGAAAAAGTTTCTAAATACTAATCACTCAAACTCGATAGTTGCAGGTGGTTTAGAAGTAACATCATAAAGTACTTCCTTTACATTAGGTATTTTTTGTAATATTTCAGAACTAATTTTCTCTAGGACTTCTTTAGGTATTCTAGCATAATCTGCAGTCATGAAGTCTTCCGTAATTACTGCCCTTATTGCAATGCTGTATTTCCCATTACTCCTTTCATCCAAGGAACATAATACGTGGGTAATATCATATTTAACCAGAGTATCGACAAAGCTTTTCGCTGCATTAATATCACTACACTCAACTTTTGCTATATTGCCATAAGCCCTAACGTCACCCTTAACACCAGTTGCCCTTGCCTTATATAAAAATGCATCAATACCGTCCAAAATTACAAAATTACCATCAGATTCAAAAGAAACCGCAAAGTATTGTGAATAATTAAAGGGATCTAAATATTTTTCAACTATGTCATTAGCTTCTCTTACTACTTCTAACTTCTCCCTAGTCAGTTTTCCAATTGTCCTTACTAGGAGGCCAGGACCAGGGAACGGCTGCCTCTCTGAAATTTCCTTAGGTAATTTAAGATATCTAGCTAGTTCTCTGACCTCATTCTTATATAGGTCTGCCAACGGCTCAATTAATGTAAAGCCCCATTCTTTCTCTGTATCTATACCTATTTGAACTAAGACATTGTGCTGTGTCTTTATTCCGCCTTGTGTTTCTACCCAATCGGCTGCTATGGTTCCTTGCATTAAATACTTTGCATTGAACTTTCTCATTAATGATGAAATAGAAGAATAGAACAGTTCTCTAAATTTCTTCCTTTTCGCTTCAGCTTCTTCCATTCCCTCAATCTCAGAAGTGAATGTCTCCCTCTCGTCCACTACGATAAGGTTAGGTAAGACATTACTTAAATAAGCTTTAATTTTCTCAGCTTCATTTTTCCTTAAAAATCCAGTATCTATTAAAACGGGAATTACTTTGTTACCCAACAAATTATAAGCCAGAACTGCAGCTGTAGTACTATCTACACCACCACTTACTGCAGCTAAAACTCTCTCATTACCTACCTTCTGTTTCAGCTGTGGTCCTATTTCCTTAACGAACGAAGCAGGATCAAACATTAGTTAAGACTAAAAATTCATTGCTTATAAATTTCGACTATTTCGTCAATATGTAAATATTTCCTTAAAAATTGCTCTACACGAATTGCTTGTTGTTGGATCTCGTCTACCATTGATAGTGAGTAAATATTAATATTAAACTCCTTCAGTAATTTTTTCATTCCTTCAGAAAATAAGCTTCCGTGTACACTTAAGCCAATAATACTATCCTTTCTTGCCCCATCCTCAACACTTACTTTTTCACCATTCCTCACGGTTATTTTAAGTAAGGGCTTTTCGTCCACATACTTTACTACTCCCCTTCTAATTTCATAACCATCTATTTTGCCATATTCTGAAACACCAGAACTAATGGAAACTACCTTAGCCTTGCCATAGTGTATGTTAACATCAAATACTCCTAAACCCTCATATTCTATAGGATATCCCGCCTCAATTCCATAAGGATCTATAAGCTTTTTACCTAAAATTTGAAAACCACCGCAAATACCTAAAATTCCCCTAGTCTTTTGCCTTAGATATTCCACGAACCCATTCTCTACCAACCATTTTAACGATTCTAGAGTATTCCTACTACCCGGTAAAATTACCAGATCAGCCTTCACAATTTCTTTAGGCTTTTTCACAAAGGATACATGAGCATTAGACTTAGCTAAGGCATACAATTCGTTAAAATTGCTCATATAAGGATAGGCTATTATGGCAACTTCAACATCACCTTCACCAAAATTGTAAATATTCATGGAGTCCTCTGGCATTATCGGGACTTCGCTGAGAAAAGGCAAATAACCTAAGTATTTCATACCTGTTTTCTCTTCAAGCCATTTTATAGCATCATACAGAAACTTTTCATCTCCTCTGAATTTATTAATAATGAATCCTTTCAATTTCTCTCTGATAGATTGGGGAAGCATCATATAAGTGCCATAACCAGACGCAAATGCACCTCCCCTATCAATATCTAATACTAGAATTGCTGGAATTCCCTTATCTTTCATTACTTTTATTGCTGTAATATCCTTATCAATAAAATTTGGTTCTCCTATGCCTCCAGCTGCTTCTATTACAACATTACTTGATAGGAATTGTGAGATTTTTTGCCACAACGTGTTGGTTGCTAAATTATAATACTCATTGCCACTCATAATACCAAGTGAGTTTCCCATAAAGATTACTTCAAGGCCCTTACCCATTGGCTTGAGCAAAATTGGGTTCATATGCCTTTCTGGTCTTATTCCAGCCCCCCATGCTTGGTAAGCTTGTATGAAGGCTATTTCTCCACCATCCCAAGTTGAAATGCTATTTAAAGACATATTCTGAATTTTAAGTGGTTTTGCATTTAGAATTCTAACTAGTCCAGTGGTTACAAATGACTTACCTGAATCACTCATGGTTGAGGCTACTATTATTGACACTTAATCATATCAACTTGGCCAATAAATAAATCCACATGCGATTAAAAGGAGTACTTGCATTATTCTCGTTTTTTACCGCAATACCAATAAAGAGCAATGCGTCTTTGGAGGAAATTGCAGAATACTCCTACATATCGCCACTAATTATTGGCATATCGTTGGCATTAATAGAGAGTGCAGTGTATGTTCTCTTATATAGAATTCTTGAAGCTCTTGCTGGGATAGTATTGTTAGGTGTAGTAGAATTGCTTAGGGGATTTAATCATCTAGATGGTTTATTGGACTTAGGAGACGCATTGATGATAAAAGGAGATAGGGAGAGGAAGATAAAGGCATTAAAGGACGTTGAAATAGGTTCTGGAGGAATAGGTTTACTTTTAGTATACCTATCAATTCAAATAGTGGCTTTATTAAAGCTAGGCTTCTCATTCTACACTATATTCCATCTGATATCATCTAACGTACTCTCGATGACAATAGGGCTTTATATACTTTCAACCATAAGTCCAATTCCAGAAAGTAATCTTGGGAAAATCTTTCATAATAAATTGAAAGGAAAGTCTACGGTATTACTTTTGGAATTAATTCCGTTTATTTCATTATACAATATAATAGTTTTCCTAGTGTTCTACATGATAATGCATAAGATATGTAGATCGCTTGGAGGTTCCTCAGGTGATATAGCCGGGGCTTCAATAACTCTTTCCTTTCCACTATTCCTATTAACCAATGAGATAACCAATTTAAATTACTCACTATTATCTATCTTGTGTTATTTGTTCTTGCACTTGCATTGATATGGGATCTAACAATTTCAGAACCGCCTATTTACATACATCCTGTAGTTTGGACTGGAAAAATATCGGAAGCACTAATCAAACCCTACAAGGGCTATTCTTACGGAGTTCTCTTATGGATAATGTCGGTTTTACCCCCATTATTTATTTTCGTGTACTTACCAGTAGAAGCACCAATTCCAATTTACCTTAATCTAATAATCTTAGCGTTTTCGTTGAAAACGACATTTTCGATTAAAATGCTCTACGATATTGTAAAAAAGGGATCAAGGTTGGATGAGCAAGCTAGGTATTATGCACAACAGATTGTCAGAAGGGATTTAAGTAAAAGTGATAAAGGCCATATAGCTTCTGCATTAATCGAATCACTATTTGAGAGCACTGTTGACGGGATAGCTTCTCCAATTTTCTGGTTTCTTATCTTTGGAATTTTCGGAGCAATGTTACAAAGACTTGCAAATACAATGGACAGCATGGTAGGATATAAGACTCCGGAGCTTAGAAAAGAGGGTTGGTTCTCAGCTAAAATTGACACTATACTCAATTACATCCCAGCTAGGCTAACTGGAATGATAATGCTTACATCTGGTTTTATCTTGGGACTTAACGTGAAACAAGGATGGAAAACACTTAGGGAGGCAAAAATGGAAAGTATAAATGCTAAATACCCAATAGCTATTGCTGCAGGTTTACTAAATGTAAGTTTAGAAAAGGTTGGTCACTATAGAATAGGCAATGGAAATTTGCCAGACGAAAAAGATGTTAAAAATGCGCTAAAATTATTTAAATTAAGTTTAATCTTGTACTTTCTCCTCATCCTAACTATATATTATTACCTTTATGGCATTTCCCTCCTTAGCTACCCTTACGGCCTCATTGAACTCATCTAACGGGAATCTATGTGTTATCAGCTTAGTTACATCAATCTTCTTGTTAGCTATTATAGACAGTGCTTCCTTTGTGTCCTCCTCTACAGCAGCATTACTGGGAATTATTGAAATTTCGTTATTTAAGAGATCACTAATGTCATAATTAAGTATCGTCCCCTTATATGGTACTCCAAATAACAAAACTCTACCACCCTTTCTAGTAGCATTAAGACCAGAGATTATTGCAGAGGGAGATCCAGAGGCAATTATAGTAACATCCGCACCTCTTCCATCAGTTAATTTCTTAACTTCATCAACCACACTAACTTTCTTCACATTAAGCGAATAATCAATACCTACCTTATATCCAAATTCGACTCTGAACTCACTTACATCTGATGCTATAACGACTCCCGCATTATTTACCTTAGCCATCATTGCGTGTAATAATCCCATAGGGCCTACTCCAACGATAAAAACTATATCATCCTTGTTAATCATTACTCTCCTTTGCGCTCTAATAACGGTAGCCAAGGGTTCTATAAATGCCCCTTCTTCAAAGCTCACATTGTCTGATAGCTTTAATATTCCGCCTCGTACAACATTCCAAGCTGGAACTCTGAAGTACTCCGAAAATCCACCAGGATCTAAGTTGGTTTTTCTATAATATGGACACATGGTTGGACTTCCCTTTTTACAATAGTAGCATTCATAACATGGAACGTGATGGTGTGCAAAAACCCTATCTCCAGGCTTTAACCAATCAACCGTGGATTCTTGGATTATTCCAGCTGGTTCATGGCCTAATATTGGTTGCGATGCAGTGTATTGTCCACAAATCTTCTCTATGTCAGTACCACACAATCCACAAGCCTTCATTTTAACTAATACGTCACCTTGATGTAATTTAGGTAATGGCAGCTCTCTTATTGCGACCTTTCCATTTTCAATAACTACGCTTTTCATATGTGAGAATTCCTCCACCATTTTAAAAAGGAATATATGGTAATACTTACGTTATATTAATTGTGGATTTAATTATTACTTTCGGTTTACTCACACTGGTTATTTTGCTTGAATTCGTCGTAGTACCAGCAATAGTGCTTAAAAGAGTAACAAAATTTTCCACCCTTTATGATTATCCTATATATATTGTAAACTCTAATGAAGTAAATGCGTACTCTCTGAACTCGGTTTGGGGAAAATTTATCGTTATAACTAGGGGATTGGTAAATGAAGAAGATGAGGAGCATGTTAGAGCAGCTATCATGCATGAACTTGGACATTTAAAGCTAAATCATCACGTTAAAATGAGCCTTTATATTATTTCGGTAATCATAGCCTTCACCTATCTTCTTAATTTAAATTTATTTGTATTGATTCCTTTTGGGCTTTTCGCCTTGTTTATGCAAAGATATTTCCAGAGGAGATTTGAGTTGAGTGCGGATAAGTTTGCCTTGAGGTTTACCAATAGAAGATTATTAGAAGATTTAATAACTAAATATGATGTGAAAGAAACTACGTTTTTATCTACACATCCAAATATTCACGTAAGGCTTAAAAACATCGACCAATAGATTAATTTGTGTACGTTGGTAAACCCATCAAGCGAATTGAAGATCCTAAATTCTTAACCGGAGGCTCAACATACGTTGATGATATAGAATTTCCAGGAACGTTATTTGTGGCATTTCTTAGATCTGTTAAACCACATGCAAAAATAAAAATAAAGAAGAACCATAACGGCATATTCACCGGTGAGGATATAAATCCGGGTAGTGATTTTCCCATACCGGTCGAGGAGACTACTTACGTTGGCCAACCGCTAGCAATGGTGGTAGGAAGAGATAGATATGAGGCTTATGACTTATTAGAAAGTATAGAAATGGAGTATGAGGAATTACCTTACGTTATTGATCCACAAGAGGCTTTAAAGAATGATGTAAAAGTTTACAGTAAGAAGGAGTCTAATATTTACGAGTATAAGAAATGGGAAGCGGGAAACGTTGAACAAAGTCTTAGAGAGGCTGACCTAGTAATTAATGGAGAGTTATATAACCAAAGAGTAATAGCGAATCCCTTAGAAACAAGGGGTGTCTTAGCTTACTTTGATGGTAATAGATTAAATGTATGGTCATCTACCCAATCGTCCCATTATCTAAGAAGAAACCTCATAAATTTTCTAGGAATTGATAACATAAGAGTGATTCAGCCTGATGTGGGAGGAGCGTTTGGGAGTAAAATTATAGCTCATCCGGAGGAATATGCCATATCTAAGCTAGCCTTAAAATTGAAGAGGCCACTAAAATGGATACCCACGCGCTCCGAGGAAATACAGAGCGCTGGTCATGGAAGAGATAAGAGATTAAGGTTTAAGGTTGGAGTAAAGAGAGACGGTACGATACTAGGTATAGAGGGTACTTTAATTGCTGATTTGGGTGCGCCTTATCCAGACGCAAACGATGACGAAATAGGTAATGTTCACAGTACAGTTAGAATGATGTTGGGACCTTATAGGATTCAAAACATAAGGATTGAGCATTACGCAGTAAACACCAATAAGGCACCAACTCAGTCGTATAGGGGAGCTGGTAGGCCGGAAGCCACATATTTTATAGAGAGAATAATTAACATAATTTCGTTGGAACTAGGAAAGGATGAATTTGATATAAGGGAAAAGAATTTGATTCGAGAATTACCATACAAGAACGCCTTAGGTATAACCTATGATACCGGCGATTATGTGGGACTACTAAATAAAGCAAGAGAATATTATCAGAGGTTGAAAAATGAAGCTAATGTGAATGAGTGCGTAGGTTCAAGCATGTATGTAGAGATAACAGCATTTGGTCCTTGGGAGACAGCTAGAGTTCTAGCTAAAAGTGATGGAAAAATTATGATAATAACTGGTAGTGGTCCACATGGACAAGGTGATGGAACTGCCTTTGCTCAAATAGTAGCTGATGTTTTAGAGGTAACAATAGAGAACATTGAGGTTAGATGGGGAGATACCGATATAATTTCAGATGGAATCGGAACTTGGGGAAGTAGAACATTAACAATTGGAGGCTCAGCGATATATAAGGCTGCCGAAGAATTAAGGAGAAGACTAATTGAGGTTAGCGCAAAAATGCTAAATGCAGATACGGAAGAGATAGAATATAAAAATGGCGTACTTTTTCATAAGAAGAGTGGTAAGAGTGTTACTATTAAGGAGGTAATACAGAACGCCTATTCAATGGGATACTCCTTAGATGTAACTTATGTCTATAACGTGGCTAAACCAGGTTACACTGTACCCTATGGGGTTCATATGGCATTAGTTAAGGTAGATAAGGAGACTGGAAGCGTAAGAGTGAAAAAATATATCGCACTTGACGATGTGGGAAAAGTTGTAAATCCATTACTTGCGGAAGGTCAGATAGTTGGCGGAGCGGTGCAAGGGATAGGGCAAGCGATATATGAAGGAGCAATATACGGCAAGGAGGGATACTTACTAAATTCAAACCTAACCGACTATGGGTTCCCGACTGCAGTAGAAGTCCCAAGGATTGAATGGCATTACATAGAAAAGGGGTTCTCAAGTCACCCTACTAATTCTAAAGGAATAGGCGAGGCTGGAGCTATTGCATCAACTCCTGCAGTAATAAATGCGATAGAAAAGTGTACCGGAAAAAGAATAGTCAACATTCCTCCAAAACC
Organism: Sulfolobus islandicus Y.N.15.51; assembly: GCF_000022485.1. Taxonomy (NCBI): domain Archaea; kingdom Thermoproteati; phylum Thermoproteota; class Thermoprotei; order Sulfolobales; family Sulfolobaceae; genus Saccharolobus; species Saccharolobus islandicus. The sequence continues at coordinate 609,906 of NC_012623.1, forward strand.
AGAAGAGGTTATTTAATTCATGCAAAGGCATATTATGTCATCTAAGGATGCTAAGATCTTCATTAACAAGATAAAAGAGAAATATAATATTGACATTTCAAATGCAAAATTAGAGGTAGGCAAGGAGAAAAAGGAAACGTGGTACTATGTAAACGATATTTTAGCTTTCTTTGACGACTTGATTCCCACACTTTGTGCAATAATGAAACTAAAGATCAGTCTCCCTTACGTAATTATAGATGAGGGAGCTGTAAGAGCGGTCAGTAAAGGAGCTGATCTTTTCGCCCCTGGTATAGTAGAATATGGTTGCGAATGCAAAGAGAATGATATTATTTTGGCTAAAACCAAGACAAATCAACCTGTTGCCGTACTAAGAGTTTTAATGTCAAAGGATAAGGCTCTGGTTGAAAAGAGGGGAAAATTCGCTATTAATCTCCACCATGTAGGAGATACGATATGGGAGATGTGTAATGGCTAACTTTTCTATCGTTATACCCACTTATAATGAAAGGGACAATATCGTAAAATTAGTTGAGGAGATAAAAAAGATAGTACCGTATACCTCGAGGATCCTCATTGTAGACGATAATAGTCCAGATGGAACTGCATTAATATTGCAAGACTTAAACATCCATAATCTAACTGTGTTAGTAAGATATGATGAAAGGGGTCTGGGATCAGCAATAAGATATGGAATTAAAAAGGCAATAGAACTGAAATCAGACTTCATAGTTACAATGGATGCGGACTTTAGTCATGACCCAAAATATTTACCAGAAATGATGAAAATTGCCTTAAATGAAAATTACGATCTAGTCATAGGTTCTAGATATGTAAAGGGGGGTGGGATAGAAAATTGGCCCTTTAGTAGGAGAATTATAAGTAGGGGAGCCAATTATCTATTTAAGTTGGTATCACATTCGCCTATTAACGATAATACCTCAAATTATAGAATATATTCACGTAAAGCAGCGTTATTGGCGTTAGAATGTGATACCACAAACGGCTATGAATTTCAAATATGCTCCATATTCAAGATTATAAGAAATAATCTCACGTTTAAGGAGTATCCCATTATTTTCGTAGATAGGAAAACTGGAAAAAGCAAACTAGATTTTAGAGAAATTTTAAATTGGTTCCTTTATATAGTTAAGCTTTCCCTTTCTTCTTGAGTTTTTCTAACTCTCCTTTAATCGCTTCTATCTCCTTCTTAAGTAATGTTATCTCGTTCTCATGATTCTCCAAGGTTTTTAACAATTTCTCGCTGTCTGGATGTTCTACCTTATGTTCCTTAAGTCTTATATTACCATCTTGATCCATATCAACTAGTCCTAGTCTTTGTAGTTCTCTAGCGTAACCCTTGGCAGTCTTTGGAGATACTTTTATTTCTAGAGCGAGATCCTTTACATTTATACTACCCTTGTTTTTTAGAATATTTACTATATCTTGAAGCCTAGGAGTAAGTTCCATATATAATAGCTAATCATAGAATCTCTTTTAAATATAAAGTCATATCAAATTAAGAGAGAATTGACACTACTACTAAAAGAGAATGATGTAATAAATTTACTGGATTACAAACAAATTTATGAGTCATTATTAAACGCATTTTTACTTTTTGATAATAAACTAGCAATAAATTTAGAAAGAAGTAGAATATCATTTCACGGAACTACTCTTACGTTTCAAGCTGCAGCTATGGAAAACTATATGGGATACAAAACTTTCATTTCAAGTAGCCATTTAACGTTCTTATATGATACCGCCGGTAATTTCCTAAGCATAATAGAGTCCGATAGGCTCTCACAAGTTAGAACTGCTGTATTGTCAATACTTGCAACAGACTATATATATGGAGACTTCTCCTCACTAGGAGTAATTGGTTTGGGAAAGTATGGTCTAGCAATTGTAGAGATTGTAAGTCAACTAAGGAAAGGAATTAAAATTAATATCTTTACCCCCTCCCAACAAAGAATGGAAAAAGCTTTAGCCATATTTAGGAGTGAAGGTATAGATGTTTCGCCTAAAGATTCTATTAAAAAGATTTGTGAAGAAAGTGAAGTTATAACAACAATAACTAAGGCTAAGGATCCATTTTTGAAATTAGAATACGTAAATCATAAAAGAATACACATTAATGCAATGGGTTCTAATATACCAGAAAAGATTGAGATTTTCCCAGAGGTAATAAAAGCGTCAAATTTGATTGTAGTTGAAGAATTAGAGCAGAGTTTAAAAGAATCTGGAGAGTTGGTCATTGCAAAGAAAATGGGAATGCTAGATATGAGTAAGATAACTCTCTTGTCGTCAATACTATCTAGAAGGATTAATGTAGCCAGAGAGGGAATAACAATCTTCAAATCTGTAGGTATAGGTCTTGAAGATTTAGCAGTAAGTAGACTTATCTATGAAAAAGCTTTAAGCAAGGGTTTAGGTACTGAAATAGAGGTAAAAGGAGTTTGGTATCGAGAATCGGAAAAGAAATAGAGATTTCACCAGTTGAATTAGGATCGCAAATAGCCAAAAGAGTTAAAATTAACATGGCCAGCGGGACGCCAGATCCTAGTAAAATGCCCTTAAAGGAAATAGAAGAAGCGTATAACGAAGTTCTGAACGAACTAGGTTCGAAGGTATTATTTTACCCTGGAGCTGGAGGACAAGACGAACTTATAAGAGAAATAAAAGACAAATTCCTACCTCTTTTAAACTTGAACAAGAGAAAAGGTGAAAGAATAGTTGTTACAAGCGGAGCACAACATGCAATGGAATTATTAGGCAAATACTTCCTAGAGAACGATGTTATAGCTGTTGAGAATCCAACCTTCATAGAAACTTTTAACGCGCTAAAATTCAGAAGTTCATCTGTAATTCCAATATCGTTAGATTCGTCCGGAATTAACGTTAATGAACTCGAAACCCTACTGAAAATTGTTAAAATTAAATTGTTATATGTTATTCCAAATTGTCACAATCCAGCTGGAGTTAACATGTCCGAATGTAAAAGAAAGACATTAGTAGAACTGGCCGAAAAATACGATTTCTACATTATAGAAGATGATCCATATAGGCCAATAGCTGGAGAAATTCCAAATCCAATAAAGAACTACGACAATACCGGTAGAGTAATATACGTAAGTAGTTTCAGTAAAATAATAGCACCGGGGTTAAGAGTAGGATTTCTCGTAGCAAAGGAAGATATAGCTGAAAAAATTAGCTTAATGGAACAATTGGACTTCTCTACATCAACCATAAACCAATATGTAGTAGCCAGATTGCTAAGAAAAGGGATTATAACTGAGAGATCAAAGGAGCTTTATGAACATTATAAGATTAAAATGAGAGCATTAATAGACTCCCTTAAAGATAAAGGATTAGACAAGTTTAACGAGCCTAAGTGTGGTTTCTTTCTTCTCCTGGATGTAGGTAGAGATAGTTGGAACGTTTTCCATAAGGCCGTGGAGAAAGGTCTAAGTTTTGTTCCAGCAAAGCCTTTCTTTTTAAGGGGAGGAGATACAATGGTTAGACTAAGTGTTTCAGTGGCAACTAAGGAAGAAATAATTGAGGGAGTCAGAATCCTTAATGAAGTCATAAGAAACAGTTAGCCAAAGACCACTTCTTCTACCTTAGAAATGAAATCCTTTACTTGATTCTCATAAAACGGAATGTCGTCTTGATCCACATTCCCACTTAAATAGCAATCATAATGTAATGTTAACCCTAAGCTCCAATAATATTCTACCCAATCTCCTAATATGTTAGATAATTCCTTTACAACCTCGTTTCTTGGTTTATATTGTAAAGAGAAGTAATAAGTGAGGAGTTTTATTCCAGCATTTATTGCCTCATACAACATTTCGCATACTACTATTGGAGAATTAACTGTACTACTGAGATCATAATAGAATTTTGATGTTGAAATGAAATATGTGTAGAACTCCTTTTTAGGCTCATTTACTGTTTCCACGATATTATACTTGTACTGTATTATTTTAAAAAGTAAGCGTCGCGCTACTACACTTTAATAACAGAGAATAAGGAAAAAATATATGAAATAGAATGAAGTTAATTTACTTTTCACTTATCTTGACTGCAGTATCTCTATTGGTAGGAAGTATAATGCTATTGAATTTTGTACCGCGAATTTTCACAGTTGGTACATTAGTTATTGTGGTATTTCTAATTATATCTTTATTTTTGATTAATAAATATAATTTTTTAAAATATATATTATTCATTTTAGCAATATTAGCTATTATTATCTCATCTTCTTCCGGAGCACATATACAAGCTTTTAGAGAGTTTGGCCAATCGTTATATATCACAGCACTGGATATTTTAATGATCTTGGGTTTCTATGTAGGGCCCATCTTATATATAATAGCACTCCTTAGAGATAATTTAAAAAGGTAAGATTACTATAATTTTACTCTGTGGAAATTATAGATCCGCATGCGAGAGTAGCAGATTTGGTAGGACTCTTGTACTCTTTGGAAAACACGTTTAATGGAAAGACGGACCTATATATGTTAGAAAAGGAGATGGAAGTAGATTTGGACGATCTAATGCCAATAGTATATACAGCAAATTCCTTAGGTTTCATAACAGTAGGTGAGGGAGACATAATAATAACTGACAAAGGTATGGAATTCCTTAAGTCAAATCTCAAAAGAAGGAAGGAAATCATCAGAGATTCCATAAAGAAAATTGAACCGTTTAAAACTACTCTAGAATTGAAGTATTTTACAATAGAAGAATTGAAATATATTCTTGAAAAGAAAGGAATCCAAGTTTATAATAGCCCAGAGGGTCTTTACGATTTACAAATAACTTTAGTGGAATGGGGGGTCTATTCAGGATTACTGAAAAAGGAAGGAGACAAGTTTATTGTAGTTACGACTTAGCGTAATGCTAGAGAAGTATATAAATATATTAAACAAGAAGAGTCTTATGAAACAAGAAAAGGGAGAGGAACTCGTTCATTATATTCATGAAGCTGACACTTTTAGGACTAAAGTCTTTGGTATACAAGATGGTCTAATAGGAGTAGGTGCAATAGTGTTAGGAGCTGCCGGATTTTCACACGACGCAATTGCAGTATTGGTAGCTGGTTTAATTGCAACGATTGGCCAAGCGTTTTCAATGGGTATTGGAGAGTATATAAGCACAAGAGTTAGAATGCAAGTAATTCAGAACGAGATAAGAAAGGAAAAATACCAGTTGAGAAATTTCCCAGATATGGAAAAACAAGAGTTGGTTGAATTTTATATTAAGAAGGGCTTCAATAAGGAGGTTTCAGAAAAAATAGCAGATTACTTACTAAAAAATGAGGATGTAGCCTTAGAAGAGATGCTAATGCATGAACTTAAAGTATTTCCAGAAGAATTCGATAGCCCAATTAGGCTTGGCTTCCTCATGTCCTTTTATTTGATAATAGGAGGCCTCATACCAATATTACCATTTGCAATAGGCGCCTACTTTAGGCAATCCGAGTTCAACTTTGCGTTAATCACATCAATATTACTAGTGATTATAACTCTTGGAATATTTGGCGTATTAGGCACTAAGTACACTGGATTAAGCAAACATAGAGGAGCCCTAGAGCAAATAGGTACTGGACTAATCGCACTTATGGGAAGCTATGTAGCTGGAATGGTATTAGCACACTTTATACCTGTTTCATATTTACCTTAACCTTCTCCTGCACTTAATAAATTAGCTAATCCTCTAGGTATCCTGGCTGGCCTATTATCCTCCTTAAATAACTCTTTTCTTCTTGCTTCCAATATTAATGGCTCTAAATTTAAATACTCAGCAGCAGTAGTCACTCTTACGCCTAAGTCCTTAGCGATATCATAAACTGGTTTTAAAACTTCAGCGTAGTTAATGTCCCTTAGGACGTGATGATCAATAATTACTGTTTCAAGTCCATTCTTGACTATTTCCTCCATATTCCTAATTGACTTTTCTAGTTCTTCTTCTTTTAACACCCTACCTAAAAGATAACTTAGAGGGCCATCAATTATAATAGTTTTTGGCATCTTTTCCTTTGTGAACTTTAAATGTACATCTTTTGGGGCTCCTTCTATATCAGAAGTAAATATTACTGTCGAGTCCTTATCACTTATCGCAACTTGAATTACATAGCCTAATCTTTCATCGGCACCATGTGGAACTGCTGGAGAAAAGGAGATAGTAGTATGACCAAGCTCTAATGTCTTACCATCTGCTATTTCTATTTTACTTGGTTTATCTTTTATAGATCGCAGGAACCTAGGAGCCCTCCTATATTTTTGGCTATTATTTATCATATTTTGAGGATCTTTTATAAATACTAACTTATTCTTGTAGATATCCGTTGGTATAACGTATCCAGGGTCATGATGATCATAATGATAATGAGACACTATTATTACATCAACATCTTTTGCAACATCTACTAAAACCTTAGCCAATTCCGTTAGTCTATCCACTTCTCTCTGATGAGGTGGAAGATTATATCTTCTTGGGGCTAAGGAAATAGCAGGGTCTACTAGAACTCTAAGGTCTTTAGTTTCTATTAAGGTTGCTTGAGATCTTACACCTAAACTTTCAAACGCTATTGGTGTAATTTTCATTTAAAAATACCTTTATCTTATATGCGATTAAAATCTAATAGTAGAAATGTCTAGTGTAATTTCCCTTAAATCTTTCCTTACGTTTTCTATGTCCATTTTAGTCATCCTGATTCCGTAGTTGGTCCTTTTCTTTTCTATATATTTACCTAGCCCATATATCGTAAACCCAGATATGGTAGTTATGTGAAATGGGTCGTCTAGGCCAAGAGCTATAAATCTTCCTACTCCTTGAATTACTCTACCCCGTGGCTCATAATCGCCCAATAACTCCTTAAACATATATACATTATTGACTTCTAAGATTAAAAGAGATTAGGACATCAGAAGAGTATGACAATAAACAAAAAATATATTATTAGAGATGGGTATGAAAAATAATGCTGGAAATTCTGCTAATAACGTTAAGTGGTATAGTATCTTCATGGACTGTGTATAATGGCATACTATCAATAGTTGGCGTAGCATGGAAACCATTTGAAAGTAAAAATCATAGTGGAATAACCTTTAGTCTGATAGTTCCGGTTAAAAATGAGGAAAGAGTACTTCCTAGGTTATTAGATCGACTTGTAAATCTAGAATATGATAAATCTAAATACGAAATAATTGTAGTGGAAGATGGATCAACTGATAGAACTGTCCAAATCTGTAAAGAATATGAGGCAAAGTATAACAACCTTGTAAGATGTTATAGTCTTCCAAGAGCTAATGTACCAAATGGGAAAAGTAGAGCATTAAACTTTGCCTTAAGTATCAGTAAGGGAGAAATTATCGGTATATTCGATGGAGATACAGTACCAAGATTAGATATTTTAGAGTATGTTGAACCGAAATTTGGGGATAGTAATATTGGTGCTGTTCAAGGAAAGTTAATTCCAATAAATGTAAGGGAAAGTATAACCAGTAGATTAGCAGCCATCGAGGAATTGATATATGAATATTCGATAGCTGGAAGAGCTAAGATGGGTCTCTTTGTGCCAATAGAAGGAACTTGTTCTTTCATAAGGAAAAGTTTGATAATGGAATTAGGAGGATGGAATGAACATTCTCTAACTGAAGATTTAGATATTAGCCTTAAAATTGTAAATAAAGGCTATAGGATTATTTATTCCCCAACCACTATCAGTTGGAGGGAAGTTCCAGCTAGTTTGAGAGTTTTGATTAGACAAAGGTTAAGATGGTATAGGGGACATTTAGAAGTACCTTTTGGTAAGCTTAGAAAGATCGATCTAAAAGTAATAGATGGAATGCTAATAGTACTTACACCATTCTTCATGGTCTTAAATCTTGTGAACTATTCTCTAGTATTAGTATACTCTTCATCCCTATACATTGTCGCAGCCGGCTTAGTTTCTTTGGCCTCTCTGCTTTCGTTAATACTTATAATCTTAATAGCAAGAAGACACATGATAGAGTATTTCTATATGATTCCTTCGTTCGTTTATATGAACTTTATTGTAGCGCTAAACTTCACTGCAATATTTTTAGAGTTAATGAGAGCACCGAGAGTGTGGATAAAGACTGAAAGAAGTACCAAGGTTACGGGGGAGGTTATAGGATGATAACTGAGTTTCTACTAAAAAAGAAATTAGAAGAACAGTTAAGCCATGTAAAGGAAGAGAATACTATATATGTAACAGATTTGGTAAAATGCCCCAGAAAAGTAAAATATGAGAGCGAATATAAAGAGCTCGCAATTTCTCAAGTTTATGCACCTTCAGCTATTTTAGGAGACATATTACATCTTGGCCTTGAAAATTTATTAAAGGAAAACTTTACTGCAGAAGCTGAAGTTGAGACTCAGAGAGAGATTCAAGTTGAAGGTAGAGTTTACAAAATTAAGGGAAAGGCTGATGCAATAATCAAAAATAGTAGCGGTGAAAGTATAATAATTGAGATAAAAACTTCTAGGAGCGATAAAGGACTACCTTTAATTCACCACAAGATGCAACTACAAATATATTTATGGTTATTTAATACAAAAAAGGGGATATTAATCTACATAACTCCAGATAGGATTGCGGAATATGAAATAAATGAACCTTTAGATGAAGCAACAATAGTAAGACTTGCAGAGGATACAATAACGTTAAGGAACTCGCCTAGATTCAATTGGGAGTGCAAATATTGTATATTTTCCGTCATTTGTCCAGCCAAACTAACCTAAAATTAATATTTTTTATCGGTATAGTTAAATTGTGCACACTAGACCAGTAGTAGCCACAATAGCTGGTAGTGACAGTGGAGGAGGTGCTGGATTACAAGCTGATCTAAAGACGTTTACTGCATTGGGAGTTTTTGGTACAACAATAATAACCGGTTTAACCGCACAGAATACAAAAGCAGTAACAAAAGTATTAGAGATACCACCAGATTTCATTGAAGCTCAGTTTGATGCAGTTTGTCAAGATTTACGACCATCTCACGCAAAAACAGGTATGCTAGCTTCAGGTAAAATAATAGAACTTGTGCTAAGAAAGATTAAGGAATATCAAATAAAACTAGTTTTAGATCCCGTAATGGTTGCGAAATCTGGATCGCTATTAATAACGGAGGACATCTCAGAACAAATAAGAAAAGCGATGAGAGAGGCTATAATTTCTACTCCCAATAGATATGAAGCTGAGATAATAGCCAATACCAAGATTAATAGTCAAGATGATGTTATAAAAACTGCAAGAGAAATATATTCTAAATACGGGAACGTGGTTGTTAAGGGATTTAATGGAGTAGATTATGCTATAATTGACGGAGAGGAAATAGAGTTAAAAGGAGATTACATTGGCACTAAAAACACGCATGGTAGTGGAGACGTATTTTCTGCCTCCATAACTGCATATCTCGCCTTAGGATACAAACTTAGGGATGCAGTAATTAGAGCTAAAAGATTTACTTCATTAACAATTAAATACGGTTTAGACTTAGGAGGAGGATATGGACCAGTTGACCCGTTTGCTCCTGTAGAGTCTATAGTAAAGAGAGAAGAAGGAAGAAATGAGCTAGAAAACTTACTTTGGTTCTTAGAGTCTAATCTCAACATTACACTTAAGCTAATTAACGATACTTCTAAAGTAAATGTGGCATATATGACAAATTATAATGACGTGTTAAGTTTAGCTGGGGGGTTGATAAAATATTTAGAGAAAATAAAGATTGACGGACCAATACTTAATAACGTAAGTAATGAGATAACTAAGATCATGAGAGAAACATCTAGTGAAAAAATAGGGATATTATTACCGTTAACTGATAAAATACTAGATGCAGCGGAAAAAGGTAAAATAAAATTGAGTAAAAGTGGTATTAATGGTGACGCGATATTACGGGATAATATGGTATTAGTCGTGGGTAAGGATAAGGATGATTTAATAAGAAAGCTAAAAGAGGTAGTCCTAGGTTGATAGCTGTAGTAGGAAGTTATAACGTTGATGTAATACTGAGAGTAAGTAAAATACCGGAAATTGGAGAAACGGTAATAGCTGATGAGGTATACATAACTCACGGAGGGAAGGGCTCAAACCAAGCAGTATCAGCTTCAAGATTAGGAAGTCATGTTAAAATAATCGCTGCAGTGGGAGATGATAAGCATGGAACGAATGCAATTGAATTCTGGAAATCGGAAAATATTGACGTATCTAAAGTTAAGATAAAGAATGGTATAAACACTGGCACTGCATATATATTCGTTGACAAGAAAGGAAGAAATATCATTGTCGTAAACAGAGGCGCTAACTACAACTTGTCAGAAGACGATTTAAATAATAGTCTTGAGGGCGATATATTGTTAATACAATTGGAAATAAGAGAAAACGTAGTTAAAAAGGCTGCAAAGGAGTTTAACGGAATAAAAATACTTAATCCCGCGCCAGCAAACCTTAAAGATACTGAAATCTTGTCATTAGTAGATATTATAACACCTAATGAAATAGAGTTTAAAGAGTTAGTAAATACTGATGATTTTGAGTATGGCTTAAATGTATTACTAAAGAAAGTAAAAAAGGCAGTTATAGTTACGTTAGGGGAAAGAGGAGCTTTATTAGCAACTAGGGATGGAAAAAAGGTACTTATACCATCTCCTAAAGTAAACGTTATAGATGAAACGGGAGCTGGAGATGTATTTAACGCAGCACTTTCCGTCTATTTGGAAAAGGGATTCGATCTTGAGACCGCAGTTGAATATGCAAATAAGGTTGCAGCACTTTCCGTAACTAAGATAGGAGCTTTAGGACCAAAATTAGATGAGGTGAGAAAATTCCTTGAGGAAATCGATAACGAGTAAAAGAAAAAGTAATAGAAAAGGGAAGGAGGAACATTGCACTACAAGTTTTTGTGATTTGGATTTTGTAGATATAACGGAGCGTGACGACATGTGAAAATAACTTTTATTGGAACAGGTGCTGGTTCTAGCTTAGGGTTAAAAAGGGTTAAATCCAGTATACTAATCAACGATAAAGTACTTCTTGATTTAGGACCTGGGGCTGAGTTAAGACTGGAAGATATGAGTACACATCCAAAGGCCCTCTTTATTACTCATTTGCACGTCGATCATTTTAATGGAGTTTTCGATTATTTAGTCCAAAGGAAAATAAGACAAATTCCGGATTTGGAAATCTACTCTACTAAAGGTTTCTTAGAAGTGCTAAACTCATACATTAGAGTAGGAAATAATATTTCAGCTAAAGTATACGAAAGCGATTTACCCAGAGGTAAAATTGACGATATGGAAATATATTCGATTCAAGCTTGTCACTCGATATATGCTGTTAGTTATATTATAAGTGATGGTAATACCAAGGTATTATATACTGGCGACACTAAAGAGCCTTGTAATACCATTCTAGAAAACGTAAAAGATGTAGATTTGATTATTCATGAAACGACTTGTATGAATGACTGTAGTGCTTGGGGACATACTTCAATCAAACAAATATTTGAATTGTTTAGTAATAAGAGAATTATTGCCACTCATATTCCAGTTGAAATTGAAGAAAAAATAATAAGCTTCGCTAATAATAAAATAATTATTGCTTCTGATGGGTTGTCATTAAATGTGTAGAATTCTGGCTTTTCACACTAAGGCCGAAATTTCAAAAAAATATGTCAACGCATTAATAAAGGCGAGTAGAAATGATATTTTCTCTAAATATGGTAGCCATCCTGATGGATGGGGTCTAAGTGTGTTTCTCAAGAAAAATGATAAGTGGAAGGTAATTTATTATAGATCAGAAGATCCAATATTTGAAGATCCTAACTTTAATTATTTAATTGATATTGCCAAGGGAGAAGAGATAATTGGAATTATTCATGCAAGAAAAGCCGGTAGAAAATTTCTTACTGGAGTATCTCATGCTCATCCCTATTACGTAAGGGCAAACATTTATGATCTCTACTTTGCTCATAATGGTTCAGTTAGTAGAACGAGCTTCAAGGATAATAATAGGCCATTTACTGATAGTTATCTAATTCTGGAGGAGATAAAGACATTGATAGAAAACAACATGTCTCCATTCGAGGCGTACGTAAATACTCTAGATAAACTAAAGGATTACTCTACGAGCTTAAATTCCGGTTTAATTTATTACAATAAGAAAGAAGGGCCATCTCTTTTAATTGGATATTATTACAATAAGAATAGATTATCAAAAGAGACAAATGAGGAGTATTATAAGCTCTATACAGACAATGAAAGATACGTATTTTCGTCTACAATAAAATACTATCTAGGAGTAGATGCAGAAGAACTTATGATGGGAAGTATTATGCATCTTTGAGAAGTATAAATTCTTAAGCATGAAGATTATAATATTAATTTATGAAGGAGAGTCTCATAGAAGCAAAAGTTATAGATTATGGTAAATTAAAGGATATTCAAAAGGAAATTGTATATTACAAGCTCTATGTTGACGCATTAAGAAAGAAAGGGATTAAGGAAAAGGTAGATCCACCTCCTACCTTACCCAAATCTATTGTAACTTCAATACTTACTGGAGGAATTCCTAGAGATGGCCCCCTTCAGATAGAAGTAGTTGACGACGATATGATAAAAATAAAAGAGTATAATACTTTAGTTAAAATAAAAAGTGATTCTAGGCCACCGTTATACGCCATAGTGGAGTATACGGATACCGATGTAAGAGTGTATTTAGCTTATCAAGAGAACCCTAGTATAGTTGGAGTAGACCTAGGTTTACGTCACCTAATAACAATTGTTGCGTTAAAGGATAACAAACCATGGAAAGTGAGATTCTTTAACGAACCTAAACTTATGGAGCAGTTTGCAAATTTCTTAAGTGAAAATCAAGGAATTATTAAGTTAGAGGAAATGAAGACTAATGCTAGAAAAATCCTTTACGAAGCTGTAAGCTTTATTGAAGAATTGGAACCAAAAATAGTCGCAATGGAGAATTTGGAATATTTTGAGACGAAAACGGGTAAAGGATTACGAGCTTTACAGAATATGCTAGAAAACGAGATACGAAAGAGAGGTATTAGATATAGAAAAATAGACCCGTACAATACATCAAGAGTGTGTGCAAAATGTGGATATAAGAAAGGTGAAATACTAGGTTCGCTATTTGTATGTCCAGCTTGTGGATATAAAGCAGATAGAGATTATAATGCTGCCTATAATATAGCACTAAAATGCTACTACACTTGCTAATACTAGATACTCCAATAATTCCTCAAAATATTTTTCTCTTCACTTAGATAATTCATAAACCTAGACTTAACTGTGTCACTTGATTTATATTTTTTATATTCTATTTTCAAGTTTGCAAATCCTTCTAAAAATGCCTTTAAACCTTTTACTAAACCTTTATTATAACCTCCCTCTAAAACTGCATATTTTCTAGTAAATTTATTGCTAATCATACCAAAATTATAAAACGTATACTCAGTAGCGTTAACTGAAGCCAGACCATCACCAACATAAGAGTCAAAACCAGCAGAGTACGCAACAACCACTGGCTTGAAATCGTCTAGAATAGCTTGAATAATTGGAATTAATTCCTCATATAAATCATCACTACCTAAAGGAGGTATCAGTAAGTTGATCTTAGTCCCCTCAGCGTCTTTCCCACCTATCATATCCACAAAGCCGGTACCCGGATAGATGGTCCTAGGATCTTGATGTACATCAATATGCAGAATATCTGGATCATCATAAAAGATTTCTTGCGTTCCATTACCATAATGTACATCAAAGTCAATAATAGCCACTCTTTTTAACTTATACCTCTTAATAGGATATGCTACGCTGTTGAAAATACAGAAACCTAAAGTAGGAGCTCCTAAAGCTCTTCCATTGACTCCAGCGTGATGACCAGGAGGTCTCACTAATGCAAATCCGTTAGTCTCAAAAGCCTTTAATGCACCACCCATCGCATAAAGTGCGGATTCGTAGGTGTATTTGTTAGTATAAGTATCCGCATCTAAGTTCTCTTCTAATTTAGAGTGCTTTTCAACTAATTTAATATAATCTTCTGAATGTACTATTTGAGGATCATCAACCCTAACTGGTTTCTCAAACTTAACCTCAAGTTGATTAATTGCAGATAATGCCTTGTCTATCCTACTAGGGTTCTCTACGTGATACTTTTTTGGAGCGTGATACCTATATATATCGTCATAAACAATAGTTATCATTTAGCCTATCTTTTTATAACACGTCTATTTAAGTTTAGAACATGGATCGAATACAGAGATTACAAAAGGAATTGGAGAAGACTGATACAGATTATCTGATAATTGGAACTACTAGTAACATGTTCTATTTAGTAGGATTTTCAGAGGAACAGATGGAAAGGCCGCTTTTACTTTTCGTCACTAAAGACGACTATTTCATGCTCGTTCCAAAACTCTATGAGCAGCAATTAAAGCAATTACCACTTATCGTTTATAGAGATGGGGAGGATCCATACTCCAAACTAAATTTAAAGGAGAGTTCCAATATTTTAATTGACGATACGACCTTCTCACTATTCACTATAGAAATACTAAATAGGTTCAGGCCTAGAAGAATAGGTAAAGCTTCAGCTATATTGCGAAAGCTTAGACAAGTAAAGGATGATGAGGAAATAGAAAAAATGGAGAAAGGTGTTAAGAAAGCAGAAGAACTTCTTTTAGAATTTGTACCGAATATAAAGGAAAATATAACGGAGTGCGAAATAGAGAGAAAACTAAAGAGCTTCTTGATTGGAGAAGCTGGTTATATCTCATTTGATCCAATAGTGACCTCTGGTCCTAACTCTTCTATGCCCCACTTGAGATGCAGTGATAAAAAGATAAAACGAGGTGAGGTAATAGTTATAGATTACGGAATAAAGTATGAGGGATATTCTACAGATACTACAAGAGTGTTTACATTAGGTAGACCTAATGACACTTTAGCTTTAGAAATTGTAGAAATCGTCAAAAGTGCGAATGAAGAGGCTGAAAAACACGTAAGAGAGGGTATTAGGGCTAAGGAGATTGACGATATTGCTAGAAAAGTTATAACTGATAAGGGATATGGGGTTTACTTTATTCATAGGACTGGACACGGTATAGGAATCGACGTTCATGAAGATCCATACATTTCTCCAGATAACGATGATGTAATAGAGCAGAATATGGTGTTTACTATAGAACCTGGAATTTACCTACCAAGCAAATTTGGTATAAGAATAGAAGACGAAGTAGTAGTAAAAAAAGGATATGGGAAAGTACTAAATACGTTGCAAAAAGAATTATACATTCTATAAATACACTACTAATTTTTTAAATTCATAATTTCTCTTTAAGTGGTAATATAGCATCTATGATCATTCTTCGTGATATTAAGAACAAAAGAAGGAAAACACTTAAAAGCATTTAGATATATCTTTTTGAAGGTGATTTTGATGAGAAGGAGTTTAATAATATTATTTTTTGTAATATTATCTCCTCTAACATATTTAGCATTACCAATATCATCACAATCCACGCCGATTCAAGGATATGCAACAAGCAACGAACTAATAACACCTGGCGAAATCGAGGTACCAATAACCTTCCATCTGATTAACCTAGGCCAAACCTTAACTGATGTAACAATAATTCCTGCAGATACTTATCCGTTTTACCTTTACCCCTATAATAATGGAACTGAACTTACGCATATTCCCTTGTGGAATCAAGGACAAACAGTAAATGTTACTTACCTATTTGATATAGCCAGTGCTGCTAAGACTGGTACATACACTGATGTAGTAATAGTCCAAGGTGTCACTACCTCGGGTACCCAGGCAACTTATGACGTTTTAGTACCAGTAGTAATAGCTGGCTATGTTAATTTCTCTGCATCCTCAGTATGGGGAACAACATCAAACCCAATGGTAGTAGGACCAGGAGAAAACAACATACCACTAACAATAATACTACAAAACTTAGGTAATTCATTAGTTACTAATATAACATTAGAACTAAACTCACAGTTTCCAGTTAAATTCCTGCAAAATAATGCCACAATTTCTGCAAT
Organism: Sulfolobus islandicus Y.N.15.51; assembly: GCF_000022485.1. Taxonomy (NCBI): domain Archaea; kingdom Thermoproteati; phylum Thermoproteota; class Thermoprotei; order Sulfolobales; family Sulfolobaceae; genus Saccharolobus; species Saccharolobus islandicus. Next base: position 626,016 of record NC_012623.1, read on the forward strand.
ACCGGCAGGATATTATGGAGAAGCAACTGTAATGGCTTCAGTGTATCCTAACGTAACTCAAGGTTTGTATTATATCAGGTTAAATATAATATACTATCATAATGCAACTACAACAGTATTAGTACCCATTGATATTGGCTCATCTAATCAAGTATCATTAGAAGATGCGTGGGGTACACCATCTGATCCAATAGTTGCTGCTCCTGGGGAAACATTACTTCCCCTTACTATTTATGTAAAGAACCTTGGCGAGAACCTATTATCCAATGTCATGTTAATATTACAATCTCATTATCCGATACAATTCCTCCAAAATTATACAATGATAGGTTTCGTACCAGCTGGAGGATATAATTACGTAACAGTAGTAGCAAACGTCTATAAGAACGTAACACCTGGAGTATATTACGTACCGATAACGTTAGTTGCATATGATGGAGGATTCATGCAAACTTTTGAAATGCCAGTTTACATTTTAGGCTATGTTAATTTCTCTGCATCCTCAGTATGGGGAACAACATCAAACCCAATGGTAGTAGGACCAGGAGAAAACAACATACCACTAACAATAATACTACAAAACACTGGAATAGTTTCTATAACGAATGCAACCTTGTTCTTACAATCACAATATCCAGTAGAGTTCCTGCAGAACAATGTAACAATAGGAAACATTCCCGTAGGCTATCCTATACCAGTAACAGTACTTGCAAATGTTTATCCCAATGTAACAAATACTGGTGTTTACTACATAACCGCAAAAGTAATGTACTACGATGGTGTGATACAATATGTAAAAGTTCCAATATATATACAGTCATTGAATCAAGTTTCGGTAGAGGGTGTATGGGGTTCTTTATCTAATCCGATACTAGTAGCGCCAGGAGAGAATAACGTACCGTTAACGATAGTAATAAAGAATCTTGGAGAAAACCTAATGACAAATGTGAGCCTAATATTACAATCTCATTATCCGATACAATTCCTCCAGCAAAACGCCTCCGTTGGTTTCGTTCCCGCAGGTAGCTATAATTACGTAACAGTTACAGCTAACGTGTTTCCAAATGCGACACCAGGAGTATACTACATACCAGCAACCTTAGTGGCTTATGGTGGATTTAAAGAAAACATAATGATAACGGTTGATATCCTAGGATATATTACAATACAAGCTCAAAGTTTGTGGGGAGGAGTAACGTCCCCAATAACAGTTTCTTCAGGTGAGAACGATGTACCTTTAACAATTTTACTCAAAAACACTGGTGACGTTAATATTCTCAATGCTACCTTAGTTTTTCAGAACGTAGAGTATCCATTAATCTTCCATCAGACTAATGCACAAATTGGTATTGTGCCAGCTGGACAAGAAAATTATGCTACGGTAACTATAAGCGTGTTTCCAAATGCGACACCAGGAGTATACTACATACCAGCCACTCTGTATTACTTCAATCACAAAACCACAATAACGATCCCAATAACAATTTATTCACCAAATATTTCAGTAAATTTAATAACAATTCCACCTCAAGTATTTCCTAGCTATTACGATGTTAGATTATTGGTAATTTTAACAAACTTTGGAGGTGGCATAGCAGAAAACGCCAATGTGAGCATTCGATCACCATTCCAAGTCATATCTTCTAATCCACTACATTTAGGAGCACTACCAGTAGGAGTACCAGTTAATGCCACATTCCTCATAAATGTTCCAAATGATACTATACCTAAAACCTATATTATAAACGTTACCATTACCTATGATGGTGGGAAAGAAACTTATCAATACCCATTACAAATATATCCCAAGGCTAATCTGATCATAGCAGGAGTATCTTACCCTTCACTAAGTGCAGGAGATAGTAACGTACCAATCACAATAACTCTTAAAAACAATGGAAATTCCACAGCTAAGAACGTTATAGTTAGGCTAGGTACTTCTAATCTAATATATCCTCATGTAAGTTCATCAAACCCATTACAAGCACTGACGGCATCTGAGGTATTCGCTGGAGATATTGCTCCTGGACAAACAATAAATGTAACTTTTGTAGTCGATGTGAGCAGTGGAGCATCTTCCGGAACTTACCCATTGGCAATAGCTTTGATATGGAATCAAACTGGTTCGTTATTCCCATTTGAGCAGTCTGATACATTCTATGTAACAATATCTCCTCCATTCTATGAGCAGTTCTTTAAATCGCCCGCTGGCATAATAGCAGTTATAGTGATAATAATAATAAGTATAGTGATTGTCACAGTACTCCTAAGAGTAAGAAATAAAAGAAAATGAAACATCTTTAAAATAATGATAAGAGCTTTTATACTTTTAACATTATTTTTTAGACCAATTTATTCGGAATTAGCCTTACTCTTCTCTTTGCTATTCATACTTTTGATACTTCTTCTCTCGTCTTTATCAGTTTTGATAAAAATTTTAAGATTAATGAAAAAAGGCACTAAGCTGAAAATCTAATAGGTGAAAGTACGTAGTAAAAAGGACTAATCTATAATTTCATGAGACTATTAATTATATGTAAGTTCGAAATCATGAAGTTAAGTATATTCTTGTTAGAATTCAACATGAGCTCTCAACTTAGCAAGAATTTAAATTAGAAAGTCCTTTTATCTTATCAACTACTCCTTTTGAGAAAAAAGCGGATTTTTACTAATGTAATATTAATCTACCGTTTTGCATATAATTCTAATTACTATAATTTTAATGACTTATGATAGTCTATAGGAAAAAGTTATAGGTTGTAAAGAATCTCTTTGACAATGTATATGACCCTAGAATTACTTAACGTAGTTGGTATAATTGCATTTACAATCTCTGGTTCTCTTAAGGGAACTAATAAAGGGTTAGACATTTTTGGTGTAACGATTTTAGGGGTAGTAACTAGTTATGCTGGAGGTATACTTGCAGATATCTTACTAGGCATATATCCACCAGATATACTTAAGGAATGGAATTATCTTCTACTAAGTGTCTGTATTTCTATTTTCGTCTTTTACTTCTATAAATGGTTACAGACCAATCCAATAAAAATGGTAATTATAATAAGCGATGCCATAGGACTTTCAACTTTTGCAACATTAGGTGCGTCATTAGCTTATTCTTATGGATTAAATCCAATATCAGTTGGGTTAATCGCGGCTATTGTTGGTACTGGAGGGGGTGTAATAAGGGATCTTCTTGTAAACGAAACACCTATGATACTCACGAAAGAAATATATGCCACTGCAGCTCTTCTTGGTGGAGTAATATACTATTTCACTACTCCTTATTTGCATCATGGTAGTTTGTTTGCAAGCTTTCTAAGTACGTTTTTATTGAGAGTTCTTGCAATAAAATATAATTTTAATTTACCTAAACGAAAATCTAATAAAAGTTAGTTCTTGCTTACCTCTTTATGTAGTAGAAATATCTTCCTCTTCTCCCTACCTTATTTTCCTTAATAAGTTGAGATAATGCATCGTAAACTTCTGGAGCAGGATATGGTATGTATTTTAACAAATCATTGAATGTCACCCACTCTCGATCCTTTATTATTTTTTCTACAGACTGTTTAACATCTTCCATTATATTATAATATAACTATATGTAAAATAAGTTTGTGTTAAAAAGGTCCGTATATATGTTATAAGATAATTTTATATTTCTGGCCAAACTTTTACCACTGCATTGTTATTATACTTTAAGCCTGTAAAAAAAGAGAGAGATATAAACGTTGCTTTGGAAATCGTATCTGAATTATTCGCTTCAAAAGTCGGCAAACTACTAGGTTTGCCTATACCAGAAGTATTCTTAATAGAATATGGAGAAGAAACGGGACTTTTAATGGATTATTTGCCGGATAAAGCTTCAAAGGAGAACATAAGTAACTTAGATGAAATCAAGATGAGTTTAGCGTTCGAAGAGTGGATTTTGAACATAGATTTAAAGGAAGATCATGTACTATCAAAGAATGGAAAAGGATTTATCATCGATCATGGCCATTCGCTATCTGCTTGGAAACCATTGTATTACATAATACAAATCATCGATAAAAAGGTGAGTAGATTTAATCTGTGGGCTAATGAGGATGATTTTAAAAATGGAATAGAACTGCTATCTTCAATTGATTATAATATGATATTGAATACTCTCAAGGAAAGTTTCTCTGAGGTAGTTGAGAGTAATTTCTGTAAATTACTTACTAAGCAAGTTATAGATGAGTATACGGAATTAAATCTTAAGATTTTAGAAAAAAGAATGGAGTATTTGAAAGGTGGTAAAATTTTACTTACTTATGAGTATAGGTAATATAAATATTGAAAACATTAGATTGAAAAATACAATTATAGTTATTATTGTATATAATTTATTTCTCTCAGAAGCGAATTGTGCTATTCCTAATAACACCCTAAGAACTGGGGTAGCTATTAGAACCATTAGTCCTAAGTATATATAATCTAAACCGTATAGCTTAGGTAACCCAGTAAATATTTCAGAAGGTTTAAAGATTGAACTATTAATAATTGAGTTTGAATTTGATATCTGAGTAATAGTAAACCCGTTTGAACCATTATTCAAAAATAGTAGGGCTACTCCGAAAATTATTATTATTGCACTAATTATTACGCCTATTCTTAACGCATTACCTATAATACTGTTAAAGTCCATATCCTAGCCCCCTTAGTATCATTTGAATTCCTAGAAATATGAGAATTACAGTAAAAATATACCTTATAGTTTTATTTGTAACTCTCACTAATATTTTAGTTCCAATAAATGCCCCAATCAAAACGCCTAACGCAGTACCCGCTGCCAAAAACGGCTGTATATATCCGAATATCCAGTAAATTGAACTTCCAGTTGCAGCTGTTACACCAATCATGAAATTACTGGTAGTAGTACTAACTTTCATTGGTAGGTTCATCGCCCAATCCATACCTAAAACCTTCAGTGCGCCCGAACCTATTCCTAACAAACCAGAGATGAAACCTGCAAAGAACATAATTATTTCGCCAAGCCACCATCTCACACCGTGATATTCAACCTCTCGTTTTAATACCGTATCATAATATTTCCCATAAAGCTCAAAAACTCTAGTTGTCCAATCTGGTTTAATGGGTTTAGGAAGCTCAAATTTAGACTTATCAAGTTGTACATAAACTTGAGAAAGTAAAACAATCCCAAAAACAATATAAACTATAAATTCTAAATGATGAGCATAAATGTAGGCTACTGTCAAGGCTCCAGCTATAGAACCTGTTGTAGTAGCTATTTCAAGCCCCATACCTATTTTCACATTAGTTATTCTATCCTTAATATAGGCACTTGCCGCACCGCTAGAGGTTGCTATAGTTGAAATTAGACTAGCTCCAGAAGCATATGCAATAGGTACGTTTAGATATAATGTATAAATTGGTACTAAAAACGTAGCTCCACCTAAACCAGTCAGAGCGCCTAGTATACCTGAAAGAGCACTAATTAGCACAACTATAACAAAAAATTCTATTGGAGATAGCATAAAAAAGTACTATCCAAATGGTTATTAAAGTATTCGATCATTCTTCAGCATACTCAACTGGATCTCTAAGTCCATTAATCTTAAACGCCACTCTCCTCATATAACAAGGTCCACATTTTCCACAATGTTTTTGCCCTCCTTCATAACAGCTCCATGTTAAATGTAATGGAGCACCAATTTCGTATCCCAGCTTTACTATTTCATGCTTCACTAAATTACCAACTGGCATCAATACCTCCACTTTCTTATTTGGGCCAGTCGCATAGGGGCTTAACTTACTTAACATCCTTATGAACTCCATCTCGTTATCTGGATAAGCTCCAGCTTCCTCTAAATTTATCCCAGAGGCTATTGCGTCGTATCCATAAGCTTCAGCAATTGCTAATGCCGCGGAAAAGAAAATTAGGTTTCTTGCAGGAACCCATTCGTGCGCAAACTCTGCTCCTTCTTCTCCTTTCCTATCCTTAACTATCTCTCCCCCTCCCTTTATTAGCGTAGCGTGACCTATCATTTTAAATAAATCTGTATTTATTTCAATTAGAGGAACTTGCAAATGCTCAGCAATCTTCCTCACTGCCTCTCTTTCCCTTTCCTCAGCTTTATGATGGTAATTAAAGTGTATTAGGGTAACTTCATGACCTTCCCTTAAAAGTTTAGTAGCCGCAACAGTTGAATCTAGCCCACCACTTGCCACGACAAGTACCTTATGTTTTTTTCTTTTCTCTATGATCGGTAACGTAGTTATTTGCTTATTTGAACTCACCATTACTACAGAATAAGGTTCTAGTTTAGTTACGTTTACTAGGTCAAATGGTTTTACGTCAAAATACTCATCAAGAGACGTAAAGAATATTGACTCCAACGAGTAGTCATAAGCCATGTATAATGGCTTAAAGTTCTGAGCTAGAAATATTCTATCATGATTCCTCTTATCACCTATAACTAAAGCAAAGCTTCCTCTAATTTGTTCTAAAATTCCCTTTAATGTTCCAATATTACCATCCCATGTTTTATCTAAAAGTGATGGAAGAATTGCACTATCGATCTTAGTCTTTCTTTTAAGCTCGTATTTTTTCTCTAATTCTAAATCATTCGCTATTATTCCATTATGGGTTACAATATATCTATCTCCGATAAAGGGTTGAATATCCTCTTCAGTCTTCTGTCTAACATATTCAGTCGTAGGCTCTGCCCTATTATTAGCTATTACTACTCTAGAGTCTTCATCTAAAATTCCATACAGCAATTCCTCTTTTTCTGAAGGCTTCCCTACGGATTTTCTCACTTTCACCGTACCGTCCTTTTGAATTACAACAATTCCAAAACTATCCCTACCCCTATCCTCTGCCCTTTTGAGAATATCAGCTAATTTTCGCTCAACTTTGTCAAAATTTTTAGGGTTTAATATAAGGACTCCAGATACACTACACACTTGTTTATACCTTTATAGCTTACCTAAAAATCTGTCTAAGCTCTAATTTTATCATAATTAGATCTCCTTCTAAATTTTCACCATCAATCATGGAGAATCCATATTTTGACGCTATAAAAGGAATATCTTCTAATGTGTTTTCAGTTATTACAACCGTGATAACATCTCCTAATTTACATTTCTCTCTCTGTTTAGACAGAAATACCTCAACATCTTTTTTGGTATTAAGGACATCCACCATGCTTTTAACCTACATGAAATAGTTAATAAAATTGTGGAAATTCTAAGTGAAATAAATGATAAGCTAAAAACGTTCAATGCTAGGATAGCGCACGTTCATACGGAAACTTTTCTTGAACCCGAATTAGGACCATCCATAAATGAAATGGATATTGACAATAAGTTAAAGAAAACTATTACAGAATATGGAATTGAACGACTATATAAATATCAATATGAAGCATATAGAAAAATAAAAAATAAGGAAAACGTAATGATAGTATCGGGAACTGGAACCGGTAAAACTGAAGCGTTTTTGATACCAATTCTAGACCTAGCGCTAAGGGGCGAAAGAAGCGTTCTAATATATCCCACAAAAGCTCTGGCAAGGGACCAACTTACTAGAGTTTACAAATTAGCAGGAGAGTTGGGATTGAATATTGGGATTTTCGATGGAGATACACCGGAAAAAGAGAGAGAAAGATTGTATAAAAACCCTCCTCATATATTAATAACTAATCCAGATATGATACATTTAGGTTTAGCACTAAGTAACAGATTTAGATTCTTATTAAGGACAGCTGATCATTTTATATTTGATGAAGTTCACGTATATGAGGGCGTTTTAGGTGCGCACATTAGAAATCTAGCCGATAGAATCAAGGAGTTCAAAAATGATATTCACATAGTTGCCTCAAGTGCGACTATAGGCGCTACTAAATACTTATTTGGGGAGTTGTTCGGAGTTGAGGGGGAAATTATAGAAGGTACAAGAAGAAGAAAAGGAATTGCGCTACATGGTCTAATAGATAGTGGTAATTCTAGTAGGTGGACATTAGCAGCTTATTTGGCTGCAGTTCTAGTTAAAAAAGGGTTTAAAGTACTTGTGTTTACCGATTCTCAACAGATGACAGAATTAGTAGCTAAAATAGCTGATAGATTTAGAGTGAATCTGGAAGTACATAGGGCGGGTTTAAATGCTGAAGAGAGGATAAAAGTAGAGGAAAAATTAAGAAATGGAGAACTGGACGGAGTAGTTGCTACACCTACATTGGAATTAGGAATAGACATAGGAAGTATAGATGCAGTGATAATGGCAGAAAATCCACCAAGTTATACTAAATATATTCAGAGAGCTGGAAGAGCGGGAAGGAGGAATAACGCCGGATTAATATTTACAATTTTAGGAGATGATCCTATAGATAGCTACTATCTTAGGCATCCAGAGGAGTTCTTCAACAGAAAAATTCAACCGCTAACATTTGATCCTACAAACATGGAAGTAATTAAGATTCACGCTTTAGCATATTTGGCTGAAAAATATAGAATAAGATTAGACAATTTACCTCCTCTCTGGAAAAAAGCATATGAAATGTTAAATATTGAAGGAAAAGCCAAAATTATAGGCAGCAACGTTTTGGCAGTTTCAGAAACTAAAAAGTACCTTGCCTCCACATCTCTTAGAAGTGTAGGTCCTATTGTAAGGATATACGAAGATAAGAAGAAAATTGGTGAAAGAGAACTTCCAGCAGCACTACATGATTTATATCCAAACGCAGTATACTTAATTTCAAAAAAGACCTACATTATAGAAGAGCTTGATATTGGCAGATTAATAGCAAAAGCAAGAAAAGTTAATAATGAACTGTCATATTATACTAAACCCCTCTATTCGATGGATTTGTTGGAGTTTAATAAGAAGGATGAGAGGGAAGTGTATGGAGAAAAAGTAGAGTATGGAGAAATGAAACTACTCATGAGAGTAGAGGGTTATGTAACTTATGACGTATATTTAAAAGGTAAAGGTGGGAGGAATGAATACTTCTATGAGAACCCCATTTCGTTTACATATAATACAAAGGGACTGTTGATATATCACCCGTTAATAGATGACTTCACTCTAATAGATCATATGGAGGCTTACCATGCAACCGAACATGTATTAATATCTGCAGCAAGAGTTGCCGCAGGAGCTTCGTTAACTGATCTAGGGGGAATAAGCTATCCTAGTGGGCACGTTGTAATATACGACTCTTCCATAGGTGGAAGTGGAATCGCTAAATTGCTATTTGAAAGATTAGACCAGGCTTATGAAGTTGCCTTAGATATAGTTAAGAATTGTAATTGTGAGGATGGATGTCCTAATTGCGTATATAGCCCATATTGTGGTAATAATAATAAATATTTATCAAGGAAAAAATCATTAAGATTAATAGATGGGTTAATAAGAGGTTCAATCAGGAGAGGAAGTAAGGATAGGGAGGGAAGTCCAATTGCATAATAAGTTTTACAGAATACTCAAGCCAACAAAAATAGGTAACGTTGAGGTAAAAAACGTAATAAAATACTCAGAAGGTTCGTCAATGTTGCCAAATGCTGTACCTAGATATGAATATTTTAGGGGGTCAGAGGGTGAGAATGTAGTAGATTTCATTGATTATAGGGGGATAGATGACTTAGGTGAGAAACTAAAAATAAAGGCTGGTACTAAGTGGAGGGAAGTTCTTGAAAAATATAAGGTAGAATTCTGGTCTAATATGGACTTTACAGTTGGAGGGTCTGTGTATTTTAATGACCCAATTATAGGCTTTAATGAATTTGGCAAGATAAATGGGAGGGTCGAAGTCGATGCCTACCTAGACGGTAAATATTACTCTGGACGATATAAGGGTGGGATTGTAATAAACGTTTATCTGAAAAAAGAGGACAAGGAAATTATTTATAAAAGATTAGATGGGGAATTATCTGAATTAATTCCTATCATAAAGAGTTGGTACGCTTCAAGAATACCCGTATTTAGGGAAGTCAGCCTTGTAAAGAAAGGGATGGAAAGCTACATACTAATATCATATCCCAAAATAAGAGAAGTGCTGTTACAGAAATTATTAAATGGATTCTATGACGAGATCTCACCAGTAGTTGAGCAGTTAGAATATGAGTATTGGTATCTAGGGTACTCATCTCTAAGTGATCTTGAAAATATAATTAATCTTATGAAAGAATCCCAGCTTTCAGTAATAAGGTTTAGAAAGGATGAAATTGCTTTTTCCATATACTCCAATAGACTACTGGAGTCTATAGGAAATACTCTAGAGTATTCTACTACAGAAGGAGAAGGTTTATTTAATGGATGCATTCTTTGTGGTAAGTGTGTTAGTGTTTGCCCATATGGTGAACAAACTAATGATGTATTTCACACTCCTCTAGGCTTCTATTCGATTTCGTATTTCGAGAAGGAGAACGATCTAGCTAATTGCCATATGTGTGGTCTGTGTGAACAAGTCTGTCCCGTAAGATTAGACATCACTAAGGAACTAAGAAAAGTGACAAAAATTAATCAAATACCACCTAAGAATCTGCTTAGAAGTATTAAGAGTGATCTAAATAGTGTACTAATAATAACATCCCTATCAGAGGAACTTGAAGATCAAATAATTAAATCTCTTATTTATCTACTTAAAAAAGGAAAAAGATTAGGTATATTTTACCTGGCCGAAGACTTCTCAAAAATAGTTAAGGATGAATCTAGTTTAGAAGAATTGTTAAAGTTTAAGGAAATTTATACGATAACACCTGAAGAGTATTTCTATTTACAGAGATTAAAGAAAAAGACTGTAGTGGATATCTACAATTTACAGTTATTGGCAATGAATGACTTAAAAATCAATAAAGATAATCTTCACATACCATGCTTGCTAAGAAGTGAATTAAACGAGTCAAATTTTACTTGTAGTAGTGTATTTCTTAATATTCTCAATAATAAAGATAATATCAATAGGACAATAGAGAAAAAAATTACATTATGTCCATTAACTGCAAGGGAATTAAATATTAAAACACCAATAGATCTACTTGAAATAAATCTAGATCAAAACTACATTAATAACTTTTTCAAAAAGTTAGAAATTGCCACGAAAGATTTAAGAGAAGATATTGAAGAAGACTTAGGCTGGTACAAGGATATTGACGATAGAATAGTAGATGAAGTATACTCTACATTAATAGATGGAATAATTAAAGGCGAGAACATAGAGAACCTAGTTCTACTATACTTCAAACTAAATAGTATGAACTTAACTGAAAATATTAAAGTGATCTTAATGGATAAGCTAACTAAAATTATTTTCTCCTAACAATATAGAGCAAATGGCCAACTTCTGGTAATATCAACTCCCTTATGGCTAATCTTACAGCGTCTGGCGAACCTGGCAGTAAGAAAATTACCTTGCCGTTTACTATTCCAGCAGTTGCTTTGGTCAAATATGATGCAGATCTTACTTCAGGATCATTATAACTCACTAGTCTAAATACATCCGAAAAACCCTCAATTTCTCTATCGAATATTCTTCTTATAGTCTCTACTGTAACATCACTCTGTGTATAACCAGTACCTCCTGTTGATATAATTACGTCAGTCTGGGAATTATCTAAGGCATTTGCAAATGCTTTAAGTATCTTTACCTTTTCATCTGGCACCAAATCATAGCCTACTACATTATAATTCGATTGTATAATTAGCTGTTTTATAATATCCCCGGACTCGTCTATTACTGGCTCTTTTTTCATCATCTTTTCATATCTAGAAGTGCTAATTGTAATTACGTAAAAATTTATATTAGTAGGCGCATGTTGCCTATGTTGTTTATGTGATGACATAGATTAATCAGTATTTAGGACGATTTTAACTTTACTACCTCCGCTATATCTAAGTCCAAGTCATTGAACTTCTCTCTAACCAGAATCTTTCCCTTTATATACATGATAGTATTAGGAGATAATTCTGTAAATCTAATTCGAAAACTAGTTAAAATATACTCATTACCACTATCGTCAATAGCAAGATACTTTACTGGGATTGTAAATGGCTTAATTAGTTTAGCAATTCTTATATGGCCATCAAATTCCTTTATCTCCTTGACTTGACCGAATTCTTCGCATTGGACAATTTTAAATGTATATCCTTGTCCTTCAAAAGTACCTTCTAGAACTCTTTTACTTTTCAAAAGTTTGAACGAAGAATAATCTAGAGTCTCTATTTCAGAGTCTTCAACAGTAAGCAATGGTCTAGTAATCCCTTTTTTTCTTAACTCCTCTAACATGTGATAATGTTCTGGTTTAAAGCTCAGTAAATCCATGTCATTACCTTTACCTAAATATAAATAGCTCCCCGTGATTCCTACCTCTCTATCAAAAAAGCTCAAGAATTCTCTTAGCTTATTATCAAATACTTTAAAGTTAAACGGATCTAGGATTTCACTTTCATTTAAGGGAACTAAAGGCACACTAAAGCCTATCTCATCAATATATTTTAATAAATTGCTGAATTTACTTCTAACTATTTCTAGTGCATCGTTAAGTCTCTTTATCTTTATACCATCAACTAGTCTAGGTAGTGCAACAGCATACCCATCTGGATGATAACAGCCTTTAACACTCCATATGACATTTTTATATTTTAGGAAATAACCTTCAACTACCTTATTCATTAGTTAACTTTTTAATAATCATGGCTTATCAACATTACGATTTGAAGATCACCATAGTGGGAGGAGGAATAGTAGGTAGTTCTATTTATAGAATGTTAAAGAAAAATGGAATTGAAGTACGATTAATTGATCCTAAGGTAAAAAGGCCATTTCCAAGCCTGATTCACTCATTGTTGCTAAAGGAAAAAGATATTGAGTTAGCCAAATTATCTTTAAATTTTTATAAAAAATTCAACATCCCCTATTATCCTTATAAATCTTATACTTTAGGTAAAATTAGTCCCTCTATAGTAGATTCGTGGATCTCTGCAGGCGTTAATATTAACATAAAATACGTGAATTGGATAGATGATGAAACTATTGAGGCTATCGGTGGAGATGGATTAGTATCTATTGGAAGTTTAATAAGATATACAGAAAAGATTGTATATCATTCTAATATTTTCATTAACAAAGGTAAAGGTTTCATTAAGATTAATGATAAATTATATGAAAGTGACTTGATAATTCTCTCAGCTGGAGCATGGAGTAAATATTTAGTTAATGTTAAACTTCCCGTAAAGACTTACTACTGTTGGGCTTCACTATTTCTAAGTAGAAAAAAAGAAGTAGGATCTAATATAATATATGATTATGTTAATAATTTCTATTCAAGGCCCGTTATAGGACTTGGATTGCCCTTTGCTATCATGGGAGATGGGAAAGTTATAGAAGCCACTCCCTTTCAGCAAAATATCTGCATAGAAGATAAGAATGAGGTTTCATCCAGAATTTCTAGGAGGTTAGGAGAAGTTAAGGAATTATACACTTCTGGTAATTTCTGTGAAGCTACACCAGACATGAGACCTGCATACGGGAAAATAGCTGAGAACGTGTATTACATTGGTGGATTCAACGGGTATGGTGCTGAAGTAGGACCAGGATTAGCTAACATCCTTGTAGAAGAGATCTTATCTAAAAAAGAGGACACTTATTTTAAAGAATATAAATTGGAGAGGTTTAATGAATATAATGACGATTTCGAAATAGGACAAGAACCTCATGAATTATAGATTTTTAAATGAGCTTCTATTATTTCGTCCTCGCTTACCGCAAACTTACTAATTTCTAAGTGAGCCCTCTGTTTCTCTCTGCATCTAGTGCAATCATATAATATCCACGCCCCCAAAAACTCATCGCCATAATAATATTTAATTCCCCTCCATCCTTTTTTAGCAATCAAATGATTGGCTACTTTTTCGCTCATGGTTTGAAATGCTACCATTTTCTCTAATTTTATATAATATGTAGAATAATACTTGAAGTACTTTGCGTGTATAAGTACCGAAAACGGCGTATAAAATTCGTCTATATCACTAACCTTAACTGTTTGCACAATGTTTTTATTATCAACGTATACTGCTACGTTTCTATAATCTTGAAATAGATCTTCTAAATATGACCAAGGAGGAGCTTGTGATCCTACTAACCATGATATCATAGTTAGCAGAGTTTTTAACTGGAAATAAAAAATTACTTCATAAGTGATGAAGTGACGGTTTTCTGAGTCGTGAAGACCATTCCCCTCACTGAGGCAGATATTATATGAGATCGAAATTAATGTTCATTAACGATATAGAAAAATTAGCCAAAAGAGTAGAAGAATCGTATGGAGGGGTAGAACTAGATGATATAATACAAAGATTAATAAATTTTTATGAATTAGGATTTACAAATATTAACCACTCTAGTATTCAACTAATATTGTCTGCTTACTTTAAGAGTCTAGGCTACAGAGTATTCGTAGAATATGAGAGGAAGGGAAGACTACTCGATCTTTACGTTAGTGATGAAGATATGGGAATTGAAGTAGAATATGGATATATACCTAATTCAAATGCCATAGATGCTGAGGAGTACCTAAAAAGTAGAATTTCGTTGAAAATTTTGAGGTATAGTACTCTATCCTCGAAATTCTATATTGCAGTGCCATCCTTTTATATACCCCCCATCCCTGATGAATTAATAGTTGATATAAAAGATAAGACAAAACTAAGGAGAATACTTGAACTAATTGGAAAATTTCATAAGACTAATGATATAATGTTGAATGATGCCAAATTGGCTAAAATTAATGGTATAATATCTGTAGATGTTAGCAACTTAAGTATAAGTATAATCGATATTAGTAAGTATAAACAGCTAAAAGACTTTTATAAATAGATAAAGAACTAGGAACGACAAAAATGGCACCGAAATATTGTCATCAATATACGGTAAGACTTCAGCAATTGTGGCAATAATCCCAGCTATTAAACCGGGTATATTCAGTAGATAATAACCAACTACTGTGCAGAATATTAACATCCCTAATGATCCCCAAAACCCCTTAACTCTTCTCTTATACACAAAATTTCTTATTATTCCGGTTATACCATCCCCGAAAGACATGAAAATTAAGGGGAGAATAGCAACGTAAATCAGACTTGCATTAGTCCAATAATTATGATCTAACAAGAACATCAACAAAAGAATTGTTCCGAAGGAGAATGCAAAGAATACCTCACCTAGATTTTCTCTATCCATAAACCATCTCATCTCCTTTCTTAGTACTCTTATGGCTATTAAGTACACCATAAGGAGATAAGATGTGACTATTGGTACTAATGGAGAGTTAAAAACGTATGGAGATAGTACTGCAACAATGCCTCCTCCTAACATATGTATCGCCTTTCTGCTTACATAGGCTCCGAATATTTGTGAAATCAGTTTAGAGATATACAGAACAACAATAACTACCCAGAGACTTAATACTATTCCCCAAGTGACATCATTAATAGTAAATAACATCCATAAAAATAGGCGATGAAACCTTATAAAAATTAATCCATAATAATCAAATTATGCAATTATACAGATACTCGTTTAAGGACGGATATTTAGTTCCAGATGAAAATGGCGACGTTACAGTATTCGTGGAAGGAAATTTAATCTCAATAGTTGATAAAAACGGCAATAAGATAGAAGGTGTTAGATTTAAGTATTTGGGTAACGAATCTGTCTCCCTGAAGAAACTTCGGTATTTGGCTAAATTTGTTAACATAGAGGTAAACGAAGATGTTCTTATGGTTTACCCTACATTAAGACAAAGAACTCTTGCCATAAACAAGCTTATGGGCGAAGTATTTGAAGTGTTCATCCATAATCTCTTAATATCGAAAAATTATAGGGTAAAAAGACAAAACGAAATCTATCCTTCGCTCCATAATTTCACTCTTACTAGATGGCATAATAGGCCAGACTTTATAATAGAAGATAAAGTTGTGATTGAGGCTAAGATACGCAAAAATGATTATCTCCAGACTCTAGAATATTCTAAATATTTCAAGTATGGCATGGTGGTATTTCCATTTACTGGAGAGTGTAGAGTACCTAAAGGTTGGATTTGCGTATTTCATACGATAAAGGATCAGTCTAGATTCTACTCTCTTCTTGAAAATTTATTATCTAGAGTTAAGTAGTTGGTATATGGAAATTGGGACTCCCTTATTTGAGGGTTCAAAGAAGATTCTTCTACTTGGGAGTGGAGAGTTAGGAAAGGAAATGGCTATTGAGGCACAAAGAATGGGGTTAGAAGTTATTACTGTGGATAGATATGATTTAGCTCCTGCAATGCATGTCGCACATAGAAAGTACGTAATAGATATGATGAACCCAAACGCTGTTAAGGCAGTTGTGAAAAGGGAAAATCCGGATGCAATTATAGCCGAAATAGAGGCAATTAATACTGATGCACTAGTTGATCTTGAAAGCAATGGTTTTAGAGTAATTCCTAATGCAAATGCAGTGAAGGCATGCATGAATAGAATTGAATTGAGGAGGTTTGCTACGGAAAAACTAGCCCTTCCAACTACAAAGTACGCATTTGCAGAAAATGAAGAAGAGGCAAAACATGCTTGCAAGGATATAGGTTTTCCTTGCTTAATTAAACCAGAGATGAGCTCTAGTGGTCATGGCCATGTACTAGTTAATAAGATTGATGACGTGGAAGAAGCTTATAGGGAGTCAGTATCTCATGCTAGAGGTAAGGGTAGAAGAGTTATAGTAGAAGAGTTCGTAAAGATAGATACTGAGTTAACAGTATTAACGTATAGATACTATTCGAATTCTGGTAGCATAATAACTAAGACTATAGAACCGATAGAACATAAAAGGCCAAGTTACTATTATGTTGAATCTTGGCACCCTTCTACAGTAAGTCGAGAAGTGAAAGAGACTGCTAGGGGAATTGCGCAAAAAGTTGTAGAGGAATTAGGAGGTTTAGGGATATATGGTGTTGAGATAATAGTAAGCGGAAATAGGATTCTCTTTAGCGAAGTAGCACCTAGACCACATGATACTGGATTAGTTACATTAGCTAGTAGTGATATAAACGAATTTCAAATTCATGTTAGAAGCGCAATAGGTCTACCAATTCCAGAAGTTAAGTTAGTCTCTCCAGCGGCTTCTCATGTAATTTTAGCACAAACTGAAAATGTTTGGGGACCTAAATTTATTAACGTGGAGAAGGCAATGGAGATCCCAGGAGTGCAAGTTAGGTTGTTCGGAAAACCTGTTACATATGAAAAGAGAAGGATGGGTATAGTGCTGGCAACTGGAAATAGTGTAGAAGAAGCAATAGAAAAGGTCAGAAAGGCGTCATCAATAATATTAGTTAAATGAATGTATCTTCTTTATTCGATCGATAGTGCTTCTTATTTTCTCCATAACAAACTGTGATGATTTAGTAGAGAAGGGATCATGGAGAGTTTCATACTCTAAGTCGTATATTCCCGCAATCTCAGCTATTGAAATTGTCCAAATTCTAGCAGTCGCATCATAGTTATATCCACCTCCTCCCAACATTATAAGCCTACCACTGGAGTACTTATGGGCTAGATGATGGACCTTTGTTACCACATCTAAATAACCATGGGTGGATAATTTTAACTCAACTAAAGGATCGTTAAAATATGAATCACCGCCCGTTATGAGGATAATAAGCTCTGGTTTATATCTTTCTATAACGGGGATTACTATCTCGTCAAATGCTAAAAGATAACCATCATCTCCAGTACCAGGTGGTAGAGGAATATTAATAGTATAACCTTCTCCTTTTCCTACTCCAATCTCGTTCACATCCCCGCTACCCGGGAAGAAGTTAGGATGAAACATATGCAGGGAAATTTTCAAAACCTTATCATCATCAATTAATAGTTCTTGTGTACCATCAGCATGATGACCATCTATATCAACTATTGCTATTTTTGAAAAGGAATTCTCACCTAATTTTGCTATGAGAGCAACATCGTTAAATACACAGAAACCAGCAGCTCTATTTCTCTTTGCGTGATGAAAACCCCCACCAATATTGATCGCGTGGTTAAACTCCCCACCCTTTATTAATTCTAATGCCTTTACACTACCACTTATCCTTATTAATGCAGCCTCATATATACCCTTAAATGCAGGAGTATCTCCATCATCTAAATATCCTTGACCTTCCTTGCTCTTATATTTTACAAATTCTATATATTCTTTGGAGTGGACTAACTGAAGAACCTCTTCTGATATCGGCTTAGGTTCAATCAATGTGATGAAATGAAACGCACTTCTTTCTTCCAGCAATCTCTTAGTCATACTTTCTCTTAATGATTTAAATGGATGATAGTCTGGGAAGGAGTAGTTATAGTATTCATCTGTCCATATAAAAGCCGTTTTATGCAAAGTATATCACTACTTTTTTATTTTTCAATTTAAAATACTTATCTAGTATGATAGATAGCACACTCATCACAAAGCCACAATATATTGCACATAGTATGGATAAATTGAGTGATATTATTTCTAAGATGAAAGAGAACAAAATGTGGACCGTACCCGTTATTAAGGATAGAAAATTATTAGGTTTAATCTCTTATAAGGATCTTCTTTCTAGAAGGGTGAGTTTAGAGACTAAAGCGATAAATGTTATGAATCCCAGTGTTACCGTACAAATTGATGAGGATATTAATAGATTAATTGCAAAATTTTACACTACCAAGGCAAGAGTGATACCAGTAGTAAATGAGAAGAAGGAATTTATTGGATTTGTAACAAGAGAGTCATTACTCTCATACTTATTGAAAGCTGATGAAATCCCAGAAAATAAAACTGCAAGGGAATACATGACCTCTCCAGCAACAACTATAGATGAAAATGACTCTATAGCTAGGGCTAGATGGGTAATGATAAGAGATAATATAAGCAGATTACCAGCTACTAAAGAGTATAGACTAACTGGAATCATAAGTGCAAGAGATATAGTTGATGCTTTGTATAGTGTAAGTGGAAGGAAAAGAGAGTCGATAATGAAAGATGAGGAAAGAGTTATGGCAATGCCAGTTAAAGAAATTATGAAGTACCCAGTCATAACAGCTAATGGAAAGGAACCGTTACCAGATGTAGTAGAAAAATTACTTAAATTTAGAATTTCTGGAATGCCTGTTATGGAAGGTGATAGGTTAAGTGGCGTAATAAGTGGGCTAGATATTATTAAGGCAGTAGCTGAAAAAATGCAACTATCAATACCAATTGAAGCTAAAATACCTCAAGAGCTAAAATCGAACCTTGATTTTAAGGCAAACATAGATGATATACTTGAAAGATATTTGAGCAAAATAGAAAGACTAACAGAAGTTATAAACTTTAAAGTATCGTTCAAGGAAGAAATGAGGAGTAGCGTAGGAAATAAAAAACTATATACTGCAATGGTAAGAGTAACTACTAAAATAGGCGATTATGTAGCTAAAGATACAGATTGGGAACCAATAGTTGCGTTAAAGAACGCTGTGGAAAAGATAGAGGAAAGAATATTAAGAAAACTAAGAAAAATAGAAGAGAGTAACAAAAAAGGAATTAAGGCAGAAGAGGCTTGAAAATTGGAGTAATACAACCCTTAGAAGTTAAGTCAGCAATTTTATTAGTTGAAAAGGCACTAAAGGAGGGAGCAGAGCTAGTATTATTACCAGAAAAATGGACAAAAAATATAGATGACGTACCATTAGTTGAATTTCAGAAATTGGCTAAAAGATACACTGCTTATATTTTACCTGGGGCATTTGAAGATGGAGTATCGGTAATTACTCCAATAATTGACGATAGTGGAAACCTAAAAGGAATAGCAAAGAAGATTCATCTATTTAATGAAGAAAAATTGAGACTTATTCCAGGTAATGAAGCCGTTCTCTTTACTTATAGAGGGATAAGGTTCGGAATTTTAATATGTTATGATATAGACTTTCCTGAAGTAGCCAGAGAATTGTTTTCTAAAGGAGTCGAGATAATTTTGGTACCCTCCAAAGTAAGAGGCAATGGTCTAGATATTTGGAATGAATTCCTTAGAATAAGAGTCTTAGAAAATAGGATAGGAATAGTAAACGCAAATGTCTATAATCCACCAGATTTCCCTGGAAGGAGCGTGGCAATTGTTCCAGAACAGAGACAAGACGGGATTGTGATACCCAAAGTAGTAGGAGTATTAGGAAGTGAAGAAGGCTATATGATAGTTGATATAGATCCCTTAAAATATATGTATCTAAGAGGAGATAGGCTAAAGGAATATGTTAAATTTACGGTTAAAGAGCTATGAGGGAATTTTATAAGCTAAACCTCTTGCCATGTCCTCCTTTAAAATCCTTTTGGATTTATAATCGTAGTATAGCTCAAGCTTAAATCTGGGATGTAAAGTCTCTCCCATAACCACTTTATCATTAGAAGCCTTTCCATTAAGTATCCTAAAATCTAGACTTTCCTCTTCCCTAGTTATTAATACTTCATTTTCATAAGGAAGAACATTCATAGATATAAGAGAAGGAATCAGATAATAGCTACCTGGTAACGCTAGATTTAATAGCACCTCCTTATTAGATGATAGTATTTTACTTACAACATTAGCATCAGTAAATATGTTCCTTTTCCTATTATGTGACTTGATTTTACCGTTTTCAAATTCTATGACAATATCCTCTTCTTCTCTTGAGGCTATCCGATAATCCAACTCTTGAAAACTTCTATACACCATGAATGTAAATCTCATAACTCCCTTTGTTATTAAAGCCTTAGGGGGTATGGTAGAATTATCAACAAATTTTACTTTCGTCTCTTGGCTAATTGGAATTGCGTAATATGGATAATATATAAAATCATCTTCTTTAATGCCTAATGTTTTAGCTGCATTCTTTACAAATAGGGTTCTATCAAACTTGTATTCTTCATATATATTCTTGACTTTAGACTCCAGACTTCTTGCTACATTAGAAATTATATCGTTTTCAAAATATGCATGAATTGCAAAAACTAAATCTAACTTGTTTGCATACTCTTTCGTCAATTCCAAAATTTTTATAAGATTGCTGTACTTTGATAAAAGTTTAAGTGAATCCATCACCAATACTACTTTTTATAACCTAAAATACTTAACGAGATTCAGAAAGCGTTAAAAATCTTAAGAATAGGAGATTTTTGGAAAATCTAAGCTTTCAGCATACTTAGTTAAAACATTATGGTGATGAACGCGCCCTTATCGGATCTTATGAAGAATACCACCGGCACTGATTCTTTCCAGGATTTCTTTCTTAGCATTTAGTCTCATCTTATCCACATCAAAAGTCTTCTCCATAATCCTCATACTCTTCTCTCTAAAGTTTTCACTTACGAATACTCTACTCTCTAGACTCTTGGACTCTATCAGGTCTTCTGGATCATAACCGCTGTTACGAATTCTCAGAATTATTTTACCGCCATTACAATCAATACAGACTCCATTAATTCCATATCTCGAAATTGGATACAATTTATGTTTTGATGAATAGACTTTACCAGAGGGCGTTATGTTGTAAATGGCGTCTAATCCCATTCTTAAGAATCCCGCACACAAATTCTTACCAATTATTGGAAGATCCTCGTAAAGGAACGCTATATATGCTGATACTACTTCTAGATCATCTACGCCCTTTCCTAATAGTATTTTTTTAAATTCATCAGAATAAATTATCGCACTATAGAGTTTCTCAAACATACTTATATTTTTTAAAAAACTAGCCTATAAATATTATCATTATAATATAGTGGACTAGTAAGTATTATTGTGTAAA
The DNA here is from genome assembly GCF_000022485.1 of Sulfolobus islandicus Y.N.15.51. NCBI lineage: Archaea > Thermoproteati > Thermoproteota > Thermoprotei > Sulfolobales > Sulfolobaceae > Saccharolobus > Saccharolobus islandicus. Next base: position 647,821 of record NC_012623.1, read on the forward strand.
GCCCCTTTTTAAACGTTATAGATAGAAGAGTCTAGACATGATAGTCACAGTTATAAATCAGAAAGGAGGAGTAGGGAAAACAACTACTTCAGTAAATTTGTCTTACTATTTAAGCAAGGAAAAGAAGACGGGATTACTCGATTTGGATCCGGAAGGAGGCGCCACCATATCTTATGGAATGAAAAGAGAGCTTAAAGAGCTCCCATTGGGTGAAAAAAGTGTTAATATTTTTAATGTAGAAGTATTTCCAGCACATATAGGGCTACTGAAGTTAGAACTAAATGGAGATGTGGAAGAGATTAGTAACAAAATTAAGGAAATAGGAAAACAGTTCGATTTTCTCGTGATAGACACACCACCCAATCTGGGTACCCTAGCCATATCAGCGATGTTGGTTGCCGATAGGATAGTTTCACCAGTTACCCCTCAACCTTTAGCGTTAGAAGCAATAAAGAATCTTGACTCTAGATTGAAGAGTATAGGGAAAAATGCATACTCTTTTACGAATTTTTCAAAGAAGGTAGTTAAGCTTGATAATCTATCATCGGTGAAATTTACGGAAATTATAATACCACCCTCTAGATTATTCATTGAAGCTTCTAGACTTGGAGTTCCTGCGTTAAGATATGAGGAAGTTAGATTAAGGAAACCTAAGCTAGTTATCTATTATCAGAAATTGGCAAAGGTGATTAGTGAATGAGCGAGCTGGATTTTCTATTAAAGAAGAAGAAAAAAAGTGAAGATGCAGAAAAAAGTGTCAACATCAACGAGAGTGTAAAAAAGGAGGAAAGTTTACACGAAGAGGAGAAAATCAAGAATGAGATGTTAAAGTTTATTGAAAGGGATCCGAAAATAGGTGTATGGAGTTATCCCGCATTTTTAGTCCTTCAGTACTTGTATCATACCGTGCCAGGATTTAAAATGAGCAGAACTGCTAAGGAAGCATTAGAAAAAGGATTAAAGGAAATGTACCCTATCCTCTTTGATGTTGCAGAAAAAATTGCAAAAGAGAAATTTAAAGAGTAGTCTACAGTAATATTTCTAGGAAGTATCACCAATCAGGTTTAAATGCTAGAGTGTATCTTTTTGTAACAATTAAGGTGATTAAATGGATATCTGTTTAAAGGCTAGGAATGACGAAGAAGTTTCAAGAGCTCTTAAATTAAATTATAATTGTATTGTATATACTAAACCTTTAAATAATGTACTAACTTTTATACCAGACCAATATATATCCGATATTGATATATTCAGTGAAAATACTATTATAATTACTAATGATGTACAGTTAATTAACAAATTAAAAAATAGAAATATGAAAATTGCATATAGAGTTGATAAACCATCTATGAACATTTTGGAATATAATTATTTTGTAATAGAATTTATACCAAAGAATATTAGAGATCTGAGATTCTATAAAGGTAAAATTTATATAGATAATATTGATAATTTAGACACTTATAGTAAATTAGAAAATCTAAAGATAACTGGAATATTTACTAATAACTTAGATTTTATAGTCGACGTGAAAAAATTATCTCTCTATAGAAAATAAAATTGTATAAAGACTGTGAACTTTTAAGTATAGAAAGGATAGCTATGGGTTGAAGAAAGATGAGTACAGAGTATAGAGTGAAGAGATTAGGTAATTGTATTCAGTTACAATTTAAGATAATAAGAAAATATTTCGTACTGAATCTAATTATGCTCCTCTAAGATTACAAGGAGTAGCAAAAGTCTTAGCGACAAAGAGGTGCTTTGCGGACTACTTCAGAATTGTACAAAAAGTTTCCAGATTATTCAGTTAAGTATTACCTATGGGAAAAGTGAAGCACAAGAGGGACTGGAGCAAATACAACAAGAACGTCATAACTAGGTACAAACCAATGTTCCCCCTCTACCTATTTGAACACTGGTTAGCTAACAGAGGAGAATAGATACGCTAGGACAAAGTATAAACCCCCAAAAAGAGTTCAACGACTTCCTAGCATCCCTACCTTATACAGAAGGAGTATTGAGAGCCCTAGAACAGTTAAAGATCATCCCCACAAGCCCCCAATTATCCCACATGGGAAGACTAAAAAACATTCCCACAAACAAGTGATGAACTAGAAGTAATTGCAGATGCAACGGGAATAAATAAGGAAGGACAATAACAAAATGGGTAGTAAAACCAGAGATTCAAAATTCCTCAAGATCGAGATAGTAATAGATAATAACGAATCCAACGTAATAAACGCTGAGATAACTAGTAACGAGGTTGAGACTGCAGTTAAGATAATCAAGGATCTCCAAGATAAGGGTAAGAAGTTTTATGGAGATAAGGTTTACGATTCTAATGAGGCTTACAAGACCGGGGTCGAGGCTACTCCTAGGCTTCTACTTAAAGCGGTAATCTTGCTAGGCGTAAGGCTGTAATGGAGTTCAAGAAATCGAGTTATAATCGTTGGGAGTTAGGTATTAGGTAGTGGGGTTAAGTCCTTATTCTCTGCGGTAAAGCTTACTTTTGGGGAGTATGTTAGCACAAGTTTTGTAGGTAAAGTGGTTGAGGCCAAGGTTTTGGGCTTACGCGCGGATAGTTCACTTAGCCAATTCTGTAGTCAGTAGGGCTCCAGCTATTGGGGTTGTGAGCTTTAGAATAACGTTGAAATAAATAATAAATTCTCATTATATCATGCCATTCCTAGAACAAATTGAAGATATCAACAAAGCAACAAAGAGGGAAAAATTAAGTAACCGAAAATTTACTTAAATATCAAATCACGTCAGTATATATAGAGAATAACTTTCTCTATGAAATTAGTAGTAATAAAGCAGAAATTAGAATATCTAGAATATATGAAAAATTTTAGATCCACAGAATTTAAATTATTGCTTAGGGATGAGAAATCTATCATAACTGGGATATCCAACATGGTAATTAGTGCATATAAAATACTTAATGATAATATAGTAAACTATGTGATCGAAAAAGGCAAATTTTATTCAAATTAAATCCACATCGATAGTTTCAAAATAGACTCCCTTCTCTTAAAAATTGATTTTTAACATGAAAAAGGGAATATCGTCAATCTTAGGTGCAATTATAATAATACAAATAGTAGTGTTGTCGGCAGGATTAATTCTTTACCTAACTTCATTAAATGCGAAAATGTCTAGTATAGCATACTCGCAAATACATAAAGAACTTCAAAACACACCTATATCCGTAGTTCCCACTTATCAAGGACCAATGATATTTTCAAGTAGTGCGTCCCATTTAACAATAACATATATAATATACCCTAATGGACAAGTGGTCCATACGAATATTCCGATTACGCAGAATGGTGTATATATTAACTTTGCTGGCTATCCATGGAGCATAGTAGTACTTAATGATGGGAATTGGTATAATATTTCTGCAAACGATAGACTAATAGATCCTAATATTACAGCATTAGGAGAAATTAGAATATACGAACCATATAGTTATACGATAAATCAAGGAAAAATAAACTTAAGTTATCTCATAACTCCACCCCTATATGGTAAAAATCTAGATCCCGCAAATTGGAACCTATTATCGGAAAGCCCAGCCTCATATACACCATATGGGATTCAAAACTCAATAATATTTACTCCAGAAAATAGTTCAATTCCAATTGTAGCCAATCTGACTTCAGGATTCCAATACTTTGACATAGCAATTCCTTATGCTAATCAAGTCTTTGTGGGAGTCCTTCAAGGAGCTACACCGGGAATCTATTACACGAAGAACTCACCACAATTCTCCTATTATTTGCCTTTAGAATTCGGTATCTCATATCAAGTAGATTATCTTGTACCACTCTACAACGCAACATTTAAGTATTCAACATGGGTTGATGGCGCCACATATTATGTAACGCTAAGTTACGTAACATATAATATGATTTACTTCATGAAAGAAAACAATTATATAATAAAAAGCTACCAAGGTGAAATACAGCTACTAGGCTATAAATTTCTAGGTTATCTTATAGCATCTAAAATAGATTATGGTTCTGCTGAGTTTGGTCTATGGAGCCCTTTAATTGGTACATCAATAAGTGATGTACCAATTCCGGGATACAATAATTATACCTTATATTCTGGGGTGATGATAAATGCTTCCTATACAGTATTTAATGAATCTGGTGTAATTCCACCATCAGCTAGCATAATACCATTGCAAGGAGGTAATGAATACTTGAATAGTTCAAATATTACTGAAGAGAGTTTAGTAAGTGTTGAAATGATGATAAGCGGTGGCAACTTAGATTATAACTCTAGCGGCACTCCAATACCTAATGTTATGAATTATACTTACTTTTGGTACTTTTTTAATCCTCAAATAAATCCCAATAACGTTAACCTAATTATCTCTATTACACCTAACTCACAAATAAGCGTAGCTCTAAGAGATTATGGAGAGTTTATATACCCAAACTTTGGATATGTTGCATACTCTTTAGCTGAAAAATACTCAGTTACACATAATTATGTAGGGTTAAATGGTGGACCCCCACTTACTGTAGTTAAGGATTACGTAGCTGGGACACTAATTAATTCAAGTAACGAAGGATACTTACCATTGGGATATCCAGTAGTTAGTGCTAATTATGAATATATGGTAATTCCACAAAATTATAATCAATACACTGAGACTGCAATATATCAGTACTTCAGAGCTATTAACTCACAGATCGAATACGATTTACCATTTATTATAATGATCCCTGAGAACGTCTATTATCCTTAATTTGTGTAGTGCAATTAAATATTAATTTTTTGTTTCAATATTTTTACATGTGATCTCAAAGTTTGGCTTTCAAAGGCTAAAAAGAGGTGCTCTGAAATACTTGGTATTGGAGTGCCTAAATGAGAAACCAATGAGAACATATGAGATTATAAAAAGTATAGAGAAGAAATTCGAAGGTTCTTATAGGCCTAGCACCGGATCTATATATCCAGTCTTAAAGGGCTTAGTGGAAAAAGACTTAGTAGAAGTGAAAGTTGAAAATGGAAAGAAGATCTACATTATAACAGATAAAGGTAAAAAAGAACTGGAAGAGATCAAGAACAAATCACTTAAACTTCTTGGCGATAATGCCAAATTCTCAAGGCAAATATTGCAAGAATTATTACAAATTGCATTTTATTTGTATAATAACAGATCAAAAATAGATGAAAATAATATACAAAAGATTATACAGCACTTAAGAAATTGTAGGAACGAGCTAAGGGATATCTTGTGAAATGTATTTGACTAATTCTAGAGATTTATTTACTACGATAACTGGATCTTTATCTAGAATGAAGAGTGAAGGCTCTTTACCAAAGTCACCTAGATCCACGATATAAGTAGGTACCTTGGATAATTTACGAAAACAAGACTCGACCATAAAGTTCATAGTACTGTGTTCTCTATATTTTACCTCTTTAGGCTCAGAAGATCTGTTAAATATACAAATATCTTGAGATGGAAGCTTCTCAATAACTTCTGTATAGTACTTTAAATTTATTGCACTTCTAAGATTCTTGTCATATTTCATTATAGTGAGGATTATCCTTGCAACATGGTCAGATGCTCCAAAAGCTGGTAGCATACAGTATATTACCTTTTTAAAAGCCACAGTTAACCTGCCCGGAATTGCCGCAACATCATTAACATTAGCTGCATTAGATACTGCATATCCAATATTAGTTCTAATTTCTGGAACAAGAAGATAGGCCCTTTCATTAGATACAAAAATATCTGCTGCTTCCTTAAGTCGTTTTAAAACATATTCTCTTTCACTTTCATCCTGCATAGAAAATAAATAGTATCTTGGCATATAATATTTTTAACTATTATTAGCCGTAGTCAATAGCTTCCGTTAGTCCATGGAAGTTATCAACTTGTTTGTATACTCCTTTAGACCGTAAGGGCAAAGGTAAAGCTAGCTAATACTTCTAATTTGAGCTTCATAACTTGCTCGGAAAAGTCGTGCTGACCTTTGCTTTAAAAGTTTAATGAAGTATAATCATATATTAAAACAACCAAATATGGGCATAAAACCCCTTTACCTATTCACTAATATGTTACTAAAAATAACTTCCTCCTTAAGGATTATTGATTCTCTCCTCACTTCAAAAAGTAATGTCTATCTTAATATTCTGATTTCTTTCCCATCCTAAATGTGAAAGCTTTTGGCCTATATCATTGTAAAATAAGTGTCTATCTTTAAGGTATTAGCGTAAGTTGATTCTTTTTTCATATAATATAGAATAAGCTAAATTAACCTAATAAACTGAGATAGTTACAAACCTTGTTAAAATAACCCGATAAAGAGTTTATAAGAAAAATATTTAAGTTAAGAAGAACCTTTTAATAGTTAGAGTTGAGTGATATGGGATTAAAGGATGTTATTGTAGATCTTTTCCAACTTGACAAAGATTGGACTACAAGAATTGTTATGGGAATGTTAGTTTTAGGTATTATATGGGGTTTATTAGGTGTTATTGATTCCTTAATGGTTAGATTAGTTGAAGCATCTTGGGGCCTTTCAGCTGTATTACCTCTAACACCTCAAGAATATTTTGCCGGTATAACATTACATGCTGAAAGGGATCTATTTGGTTTTGCCCAACAAATTATTTATGCAATATTTATTTATTTTACTATAAAACTTTTAAACATAGAGCCAAGAGCCAAGTGGATGCTTAACCTTGGGTTTATTGCAGTTAACCTTTCAATGATGTTTATGGAAGGGCCTATTCTAATTGTACCGGCAGCGGGTTTTGATAATTACTTCTCAGCTACAATATGGTACTATATATCGCCTCTAGGAATTCCGGGTTATTCTCAGTATGTGGTAAGTCCATTATTCTTCTGGGGCTGGATATTACTGGATGCCTTCACTTATATAGGAGGTTTCTGGATAGTATATCACTACTATTTAGCTAGTAAAAATATGAAAGAAAAACTTCCAGTTCCTCTAGTTTACTTCCTAATGGTTACCTTAATGTTCATGATAGGGTATTCTGGTGTTACTGCAGCTGATGTATGGGATGTTTTGGCATTTTATCACATAGTAGGATTAGATCCAATAGCGAATCAGATAGCGTTTTGGATATTTGGTCACGCCGTAGTGTATATGGCCTGGGTTCCGGCTGTTGGTGCCCTTTATCTACTGATACCTATGTTAGCTAATAAACCACTATATAGTGATAGAATGGGAAGAATATCTGCACTATTATACTTAATATTCTCTAACAATGTTCCTATTCATCACTTATACATGGTCAATCTCCCTATAACATTAAAGTTCCTCCAAGAAGTTCTAACATATTCTGTAGTTATACCATCTATGATGACGTTCTTTAACCTATGGGCTACTGCTAAAGGCACAAACGTAAATTGGAACATTATAACTGCCTGGACTGTAACTTCGTTTGCTGGTGCAATAGCTGCTGGTGTTACTGGTATATCTAATGCGACTATAAGTTTTGACGCAATCGTTCATAACACGGATTGGATTGTTGGACATTTCCACGCGATGATATTATTCTCTATAGTGCCTGCAGCGTGGGCTGTATTATATATTATGATAACCATGATCAGTGGAAGAATGTGGTTTTCAAAGGTAATGGCATGGGTTCATTACATTGGTTATATGATAGGGACTACTCTCCTAATTGTAGGATTTGAGCTAGTAGGATTCTATGGTATAGTTAGGAGAGCTGAGGTTTATCCTAGAGTGCCTGGACTCATAGATGCTGAGGTTATTACGACTGTTGGTGCCATCATAGCTGATTTAGCTACTTTAGTTTGGTTCTTAAATCTGGTGTTAACGTTAGTTAAAGGAAGACTAGTTAGGCTGGAAGGACTATCATTACCTCAAATTGCTGGTGCTGTAGCTATGAGTTTGGAGTGGCCATCATCAGTTCCCTTCACCCCTATATTACAGTTCATAAAAGCTCATAATGCTAGTAAAAAAGGTCTTGGATCCATGATAGCATTGGCAGTTGTAGGTGCAATATTGATAATAATTAGTGCTTTTATACTAGCTTTTGCGGGTGATGCGTATACTACGCAAACCTGGATTTGGATTACCATTTTAACAATTGGAATTGTTTTTTCAGCTATTGGTTCTCTTAAAGGTATGAAGTCAATATGAGGTGGTTTAAGTGGATAAGAAGGAGAAATTCGAACTCTATTGGGTTATATATGTAATTGTATTATTCGCAATAGTGATATACGCTACTGCACCTGCAGTATATACTATTGGAGGTGATTCAACTTCTGTTCAAGCTGGTGTCATAATTCCTACCAGTGCAGTCAATGAAGGTAAGATCGTACAAGGTACTTTATACGCCTACCAGTACTATTTTGCAATAAAGGAGAATGGTGGTGGTATTACCTCTAACGAATTAGGAAGTCCGTTTTATTACAACATAATGGTGACTCATCCTGGACAATATATTAACTTGACTATGTACGCTGCACCACATATGGCCACTACTGATTTCTATTTTCCAGATTACGCTACACATGTCGATGATGTCCAAGTAGTTCCTGGCATAGTTCAATACGCGCCAATAGTAGTTCCTAATATTACTGGTGCTTTTGCTTTCCTAAACGGTGAATATAATGGCCCTTGGTTTAGCTATCAAGATGGACTGTTACTAGTACTACCCTACCAAGGATATATGAACCCAACTGATATCGATAAATACATTACACAAACTCATTTAGCACAGACAAGTACATTAGTTGGCGATCCGTACAATCCTCCTATAGTTGTATATAATACTACAACGAGCCCAACCATAACTCTTGTTGCCAATAACTACGCAATGTTCAATGACTCTGTTCCAGGCCCGACGGCTATAGTATTAGCTAGCTCCAATGTTACTGTAAACATGTACATACCAACCCCTAATAATGATCATAACTTCTTGTACAATTATTCAACCACTGGTACTTCATACCCAGTTACTGACGTTTATGTGGGAATATATGCTGTTTGGTGGAATGGAAGTATAACTCTGGTTAAAGAGGTACCAATACAATACGATAAGACAATTACTTTCACCTTTACTGCTACTGCACCAGCATATCTATATGGTCTAATAACACCTGTTTACTATAATTATAACTTTATGAAAATGTCAACCACATTAACCGGGGAACAAACTGGATATGTAATGGGGTTATGGGGTGCAATACTAGTTGAACAGGGGTGAGGATCGTGGTAAGTTTCTTTAAATTATTAGGTATAGCCTATATTTTGGCTATAGGGTTACTAGTTTGGGAATTAACCATGGAGACTCTACATGCAGCTGCTGTTAGCTATATTTTACCATTCACGATCGGTGCGTTCATAGGGTTCATATCATTCTTCTTGTTTGTCTATTTTGCACCAGAAGATGAACATAAGTAAGTGAAGGTAATCTCTTTTTTTAATTATTTTTGATTTTTCTCATATAGAGTAAAACTTTTTAAGCTAAATTAAGTTAGTATATATTAGTGAGATGTAATGGAAAGAATAGATAAACCAATGGCAATAAGCGGAATTTTAATATTAGGTCTTTCACTTACGATGTTGTTAATGGCAATATTCTCATCCTCAATGTTGGCATGGCTTGCACCAGAACCTAGATACTACATCCCAACATTAGGTTTTATAATATCCATGTTTTTGCTAGCTTGTTGTAAGACGACTAGAAACTAAAGCGAGGAAATTCTTGTATATTTTTTCCTCAACTTCATCTTCTTCTACTCTTTTTAATTGACTAATTTGCTTTATAGCAAACTTTACATTACAAGGTTTATTTCTACTCATTTTTTCTGGACCCATAAACGGTGAATCAGTTTCTGTAAGAATAAAATCTAAAGGTATCTCCTTAACCACTCTCTGTCTATCCTTATCCCTCACTATTATTGGGGGAATTGATATTAATCCACCAAGTTCAATTACCTTATCAGCTATTTTTATACTTCCCTCAAAACTATGTATTACAAATTTAACTTTTCTGAATGAGGTAATCATCTCCAAGAAATCTTTCATTCCTCCCCTTATATGGATTATTACTGGCTTTTCTTCTATCTCAGCTATTTGCAAGAATCTCTCTAGAATTTCAATTTGTTTTCTTTTGAGTTCGTTCTCCTTTATCCAAAAGTAATCTAAACCAACCTCACTTATTATATTTGCGTATCTTGTTAACTCCACGCACTTATCTACCTCATTTATCTTATCTTTCACAAACTCAGGATGAAAGCCTATTGCCGGAATAATATTGTTATATTTTCTAGCTAATTTAAGCGTTTTTAAATTGCTTTGGAGATCAACACCAGCGTTTACTATTAGAATTTCACATTCATTTACTATAAAATCCCTATCCGCATCAAAGTCTCCAACATCTATATGAGCGTGAGAATCCACTAACATTAAAGGAAAAAGAGAAAAAAGATTTAAAAAACTACTTCCAAGGCTCCTTCAGTAACTGTATTTTTACTACTCCCTCACTTTCATCGTAGGTTACTTTAACTAAATCTCCTTCCTTAATTTGAAACTTCTGTCTTACTTTTGCTGGAATTGTTACTTGATAGTTTCTTGATACTTTTACTATTTCTTCTACTGCCATTCTATTCACCATAATACTCTATTACTAATCTAATATATAAATCTTACCCATATCTGTAAATAATAGATACTAGTACATAAGTGAGAATGATGTAGTAATGCTTTATATCCAAAATATATTAGTAATACTTTATGCTAATTATTTTTGTATAATACTTGCATTAGAGGTTTATAGATTCAATAGTTACCTTACTATGATTGGAAAAAATTTTTATATGTGACTTGTTAGATTCTTTATTAGTGAGATAAATGTCGGAAACCCAATTAAGTGAGGGAACTAGAATAAAGCTACCATCTGGAAAGGATGCTGGTCTAGTGGATATTTTGTCATTTTGCTATGGTCTATCGGAAACTGATGTCACAGTATTATTAGCCTTAATGAAAGGCGATGCTAGAGGTACTGAAGAGTTGGAAAGTGATCTTAAGCTTTCTAAAGCTTCAATTAATAGAAGTTTAAACAAGTTACTTGAGATGGGATTAGTAATGAGAATAAAGGAGCCAGGGAACAAGGCTGGAAGACCAAGATATTTATACAAGGCTAGAGATTATACTGAGCTTAAAGGTAAGATGCTTAGCGATATAAAGGATTGTGCAGATAAAATGGCACAACTAGTTGAAAAGGAGTTTAAGCCATTGTAATTTTTTCTGAGTTTTTCTATTTTTAGTACTTTAGCTTTAAAAGCTTTAATATAATAATGAATATTAATGTTTTGGCATAGGAGAAGAGGCTTAAAGTGGCTTATATTGTACGTATTATCTAAAGGGACAATGACTGGCGCCCAAATTATGGATGAGATTGAGAGGACAAGCTATGGTATGTGGAGACCATCTCCAGGCTCTGTGTATCCTGCATTGGACGCTCTGGAATCTGAAGGTTTAATAAGAATTAGTAAAGTTGACGGGTGGAAAAAATATTATGAATTGACAGAAGAGGGTAGAAAAGCTATCGGAGTTATGTCAGAGGAGGATAAAGTTAAAGAAGCAATAGAACAATTGGAGTTCTCTGCTAGATACATAGTTGAGAATCTAGAGAAATTGAATGACGAGGATAAGCGAAAAGTGAAAAATATTTTGGATGAGTTAAGTAAAGTTATGCGATAAATTTTTATTTGTTAAGTTATATTTACTCTCAATATGCCTATTGAAGTTTACGAGTATGATAAGTATATTTTGTTGAAATTTTACCCAAAAGACAATAAATATAATTTATTTAATGTTGAGTTCATGACACAGTTGATAGATACTTTATCAGCAATAAATGACAATAAGGGTAAAAGATTTCTTATTATTAGGGGAGAGGATAACTTTGGTACAGGTGCGGACATTAGAGAATTAATTAAAGCCTCCAACGATAATGAATTCGCTATTACATTCTTCACCTATATGAGGGAAATATTTCATAAAATGCTAGATATGAATAAAATAGTTATTTCCCAAGTAAAAAAGATAGCCTATGGAGCTTCTATGGAGCTTCTATTGCTATCAGATTACGTCATATCGGAATCTAAGGCAATGTTCGCAACACCGGGTGTAAAAATAGGTGTATTTCCCCCGGTTCTCTCATCAATTGGCCATTTTATATTAGGTTATAATAACATTAAAAGAATAGCAATGAAAGGTGAGGTTATTGATGCAAATGAGGCTAAATCTATAGGTTTAGTACACATTGTTAATGACGATTTGGATAAGGCAACCTTTGAATTGATTAAAGAACTATCAATTTCTGCACCTTCTGCAACTTTATATATAAAAAGAAATATGCTAAGACCATTTAGAGATTACATTGATAAAGCTTTTAATGATCTTATTATACAAATCCAGAGTGAAGAAGCAAGAGAGGGACTATTAAGCTTTATTAATAAGACCAACCCACCCTGGTTTTAGTCAATTTCTCTTAACTTTAAAAGTCGTCCTCCCGCATAAAGGAAGAGTACGGTAAAGAAGAAAACTATGGAGACTAATATGGGATTTGGCGATACACCGTATACTATTAAATCTCGTATAATTGTTATAATTACAGATAATGGTTGGTATTCTACAAATATTCTTACTATCGGCGGATATACGTTAGGAGGGAAGAAGGCATTACTCAAGAACATTAGCGGAAATACTAGAACGTTAGCCACTATCTCTGAAAGAAATATCTTATCCTTTGGTGTTAATCCGTAGATTATTGCCCCTAGGCCACCAAATAATAAGGTTGAGATTACTAAGAATCCCAAGAATTCTATACCTATTATTGGTATAAAACCAAATAGAATTCCCAGAATTATTACTGCAGCTGTGGAAATTAGTGTTATAATTATCACATAGATTATTAGTGAGATCACCCACTCATAACTCTTTAATGGAGATGTAGCTAATCTTTCGATTATCCTATCTCTGAAATAACTAGCCGAAACTCCTATCGTACTAAGTATTCCATTAGAGAGTGATATTATCCCTATTATTCCAGATATTAAATAATAATAATAAGTATATCCTGATATTTGTAAAACTGTGAAGTCACGTGTATTATTAACCTTTTGATAATACTGGTCAATAACTGACTCTAATACTGGTACAAACTCTTGATTTTGCTTACTGGTATATATTGTGAAACTAGACCCATTCACCTTGACGTAAATATAGTCATGCTCTACTGCGTATTTTAGACTTACGTTAGTTAATCCTTGAAATATCTCAGTGGTATTAAGATACTTGGCTAGACCATAATCTCCCTCCACTGCAACAATAACGTGAAAATAACTACTAAAACCCCCAAATACGAGACCGAATAGTAACGTTATGATAATAGGAAATATTATTATCCAGAAGATTACGAATCTATTTCTTAAATTATCCTTAACCAATGCAGAAACAGTCAGTAATATCCTATTCATTATTCTCACCATCCTCTAAAGACTTAATTAATTCTAGGTAAGCATCTTCCAAATTACTAGTCTTAAATTCTGCCATTATCTCGCTTGCAGTGGAAACTTTAATCACCTTGCCCCCGTATAGTATTGCTACTCTATCTGATAATTTTTGTGCCTCATCTAAATAATGCGTTGTTAGAAATATCGTTACCCCTTTATTTTTCATCATCTTTATGATTTCCCAAAACTCTCTTCTAGCCTTAGGATCTAAACCCAAGGTGGGTTCGTCTAAAAATAAAATTTCTTGATTTCCAGCAAATGCTGATGCAAGACCTACTCTTCTCATATAACCCCCAGATAAGTATCTTAGTTTTTGGTTTTTCACTTCCTCTAAGTCTAACAGTGAAATTAGTTCATCAACTTGTGTTTCCTTTCCATTATATAATTTAACGAAATATTCTATGTTCTCCCTTACCGTTAAATCTAGAAATCCTTGATAATCTTGAGGCATTACTCCAATCTTTTCTCTAATTTTTCCACACTCCTCCGGTACCCTATACCCTATTACCCTAACTTCTCCCCTATATGGTTTTATCACACAAGATAGTACTTTCACAGTTGTTGTCTTCCCTGCTCCATTGGGACCAAGCAATGAGAATATTTCGCCTTTATAGACTGTAAATGAGATCCCCCTTAGTACTTCTTTATCTTTGTAATTTTTATATAAATCCCTAACCTCTACTATAACATTACTCATATATGCTAATTATTTTATAATAGTTAATGTGAATTTCGGTAAAGTTTCTATCAATAAATTTATTTATAATTTACCAACAGGGGACTGTCTTACTTGTCCATCAATAGGTGAAGACGCTGCAGTTCTTGAGACAAAAGGCGAGTATTTGATCGTACATTCAGATCCAATTACCGAGGCTAAAAGTGACAACGGTTTTCTTTCAATAGCGGTGGCGTGTAATGATATAAATATGAAAGGAGCGCAATGCAGATGGGTAAACAGTGTTATCTTACTTTCAGATATTTCCCATTTGGGTGGTATAATTTCTGGAATATCAGAAGCGTGTAACTTAATAGGCTGTAAAGTTGTAGGTGGTCATACAGAGGTTACAAGTAATGTTAAACAAGACATTGTAATTACTACCGCAATGGGCACTTCTAATAAGTTTTTGAACTACAAGAGTGTAAAAGAGGGAATGAAAGTCGTACTTGTTGGAAGCCCGGGTATTGAGGGAACATGGATTTTAGCTAAAGATTATAGTGAATTGCTATTAGAAAAGGGTGTAAGTAGGGAGGTTATTGAGAAGGCAAAGGGCTTTAAGATGGACATAATAGTCCAACAGAGAGCTTTAAGTATTTTAGATTATGTAGCTGCAATGCACGACGCTACAGAAGGAGGAGTAATGCAAGCACTACTTGAGATCGCAAAAGCCACCGGATATACTGTCTTGATTAATTTGGATAAGATTGGGTTGAGATATGAGACTAAAATTATAACTAAGGCTTTAAATATTGATCCTTTAAAACTAATTTCCTCTGGGTCTTTTATTGCAATATCTAATCATCCAGAAAAGATTCTTGAGAGAATAAGTGAGGCATATGTAATAGGAGAGATTAAGAGGGGAGATTCGGTTTTAGAGATTAAGGGCGTTGGAACTTTTAATCAAGATTTCGAGGAGGAATTGGTCAAGTTTGAAAGCAATTATCTTAGCTGGGGGAAAGGGTAAAAGAGTAACGTTATTTAAACCTTTTTTAGTAGTTTGTGGTAAACCGTTAATTTCATGGGTTTTTGACGCGGTAAATAAGGTATGTGATAAGGTATACTTAGGTATTAGTCCATCCCATCCCTTATTTCCAATATTTAAGGATTCTATTTTCAAAATATTTCCTACTCCAGATATTAGTTATGAAAACGACATCAAATATGTAGTTGATAATCTAAAACCACCAATACTAGTTTTACCTATTGATCTCGCGTTCATTGACGATAATGCCATAAAAACTTTGATTGACAAGTGTAATGTTGACGTATGTAGTCTCAAAAGTAACGGTAATTATCTAGGTGTCTCATACTGGATTGGATTAAATTTTTCGAATTATGCTACTATTGAAGTAAAGAGAAGGTTATATAATATAAATACTTGGGAAGATTATATTAGAGCCAATAAGGAGTGTAATATGCTTTGAAAAGAATAATCGTTCTTTCGCCTTTTAGGGGTCTTTTTAGGTCTATATTATACTTTTTATTAGGCCTTATTATGGCACTAATATCTGCAGGATATTTCTCCCAGCTTTTTTCGATAGTTGGAATTAATAAGGATATTGCAATAATTGTTTCAATTGCTATTTCATTTCTAAGCCTATTTAGTAGTCCTTTTAACTTAGTTTTGAAAGAGGTGAAAAAAGAGGCTATAGCAATCGAGGAAGACGTTGTATTCTTCTTTGGGTTTCCCATATTTATACCACGTATATCTAGACGCAATATGAACACATTAGTTGCAATAAATCTAGGCGGAGCCCTAATTCCAGTAGGAGTCTCGTTGTTTTTGATGTATGAATTACAAGGTTATAGTATATATTTTATAATAAATATACTAATTGTGACTATTATTTCAAAATTTTTTTCTAGGGTAATTAGAGGAATTGGAGTTATAATGCATCCTATAATACCTAGCGTATTTTCAGTAATAACTAGTTATGTTCTTTTCTATAAATTTCATTTTCTTATACCCTTATCTGCATATATTGGCAGCATATTGGGTACGTTAATAGGTGCCGACTTACTTAACTTAAGGAGAATTATTAATGAGGCAAGACCACAAATTATAAGCATAGGTGGAATGGGTACGTTTGACGGTATATTCGTATCTGGTATTATATCTGTTTTCATAAGCGAACTTCTTATTATCTAAAATAATTAGGGGTTCTCAAGGCTTTTGTCCCCTCGTTTCCTAGTCTGCTCAAGTAGCTTCCTCTAGCCTTAAATAAGGCATCAGCATGTGTTCAAGTTCATCACGGAAAAAATATTTGATAGGAGTGTATAAATTAATTTGAGGCGGATCTGGCAAAATCCTTGTTGGATTTAGCTTGCTTAACCTCTTTTGTCTGTGTCATATGTTTAGGTCCACCCTCGCTTATACGAACTTTTCTTCAAAAAAGTATTATTTTCCAGACTTTTTATGTATCTTAATCATCTGGTTTTTTACGCAAAAAAGAGATCCCCATACTGACGTGTTATAAAATGTAAGTCTAGAGCGAGAGAAGTGGGATATAATACATTTATGTATAAGAAATATGGTTCTAAGAATAATTGTTATTGCATTGCAGTTATGAATTTGTATTTTGAGGAGACCTCTAATCCTTCCACTACTGCTTAAATTCTGAATAGATAAAATAAGCATTTAGAATTCAGAGGAAGTCAGTCTCTCCGTCTTATCTTTATCAAAAGAGTAAATCATTTATAACCTTTAGAAACTACTATATGAGGGGGCCGTAGTCTAGCCTGGACTAGGACGCCAGGCTTGGGCCCTGGTGATCGCGGGTTCAAATCCCGCCGGCCCCACTCAGTTAGTAGAAAAACCACTTGATAAATTGAAAGAAGTTATCACGACTAACACCAAAAACACGCTAGTATTTCCTATATAGGGCTACTAAGGCAGTAAATAGGAGCATTAGTACCATGATGTACCCCATAGCCCTAGTCTTATGGGAGAGAAGGTTAATTCCAGAATTTGTAGCTTAATGACTACACTGTGCTTAAGATTCAGTAATAAAAAATTCTGAATCGGAATTAACTAATCCGACTCAATCCCGACTCAGAGATAGAATCGCTGAATCTGGATCATCCCAAAGAGGGGTAAGAAAAATTTGGTAATTCAAGATATGACAGCCAAACAACAACAAATTTATGACTCCCTGAAGACATTAAGTGAACATAAGACAGCAATGCCTCTGAGTAAGCTTAGCAAAGAAGAGCTAAAATTGTTACCGGAATTAAGAGAAAAGGGTATATAAACCACGACAATAGACTTGTCTTGGCTTACAGCGGAAGGATATGTTTTAGTGCCGGTAAGGCGTGTTGAGTCCCCCAGTAAACCTAATTATATTAGTGACCCTCTTTATTATTGCCACACCATCTGGTTTGCCTCACGTTATAATGAAATAAAGGGCAAAACCTTGAAGATGAAGATATCGACAATTGACTTAATGGCGTGCTTGAAGCTACATAATAAAAAAGAGATGGTGAACAGCGATGCTGTGTATATTAAAGAATGAAATTCAGTTTTTTGCCTAACTATGGAATCGTTATCACACCCTTTCAATTCTACTGGAGATATGATAATTAACAGTCCTTAAATACCCTCACGTGATAATTATAAATGATTTAGAGCATGGGTAATAAAACTTATACTTTTGGTGATATCCGAATAAGGGAAGTAAAAGGTAAGTATTATGTTTACATCATAGAGAAGGATAATGAAGGTAACAGAAGGGACCATTACATAGGTCCTTTAGATAAGATCGTGGAATTTTATATTAGCAGTGGGGGTCTGGAGGGGACCCCCAATGGGGGTAGTAAGGGGACCCCCTACCGGTCAGGCTTGGTCCTGGTGATCGCGGGTTCGAATCCCACCGTCTCCATCTCATGGGTTTGAAATTATGACAAGAAATAAAGCAAAATCTTTACTTATCAATTCGGTTAGAAGAGTAAAAATTTCCCTATTTTACCTTGAAAGCGGTTTCATCGATGAGGCTCGCAAAGAGATTCAAAAATCTTGGAGGGAGGTGATATCTGCATTATTGATACTAAACTTATATAGCATAGTTGAGGATAATAAAGATAGGGAAATAATACATTATAGCGTACCCAGATCGAAAATCTTTAGCATTTCTAAATCCTTAGAGGATAGGGGCTATAAAGATCTAGTTAAAATCTCTTCAATGTATTTCTCATCATTACAAGAATTGCCAAAAAGCGAAATAAAGGTACTTATATCAGCCTTAGCTGATGAAGAGATTATGCACATTAAGGAATGGTTTAGCGAGATATGGGATGAGAAGTTGGACGAAATGTTAAATGAGGTAAAAATAAGGCGTTAAATAGAAAATCTTTAAGGTTTTAATCAAGGCTGGCTAAAGATAACTTTTTATCCCATGAATAGTATTGTTTCTCGCCGGAGTAGCTCAGTTGGCAGAGCGCCCGGCTGTTATGCCGGGTGCAGAAACCGGGTGGTCGGAGGTTCGAGTCCTCCCTCCGGCGCTTTATTACTTCTATGATTATAAAATATAATACTGTTAATTATCGTAAATTCGGTTATAAGCATAATCAAAATAATATTTGATTTTATATTAAACTTTAAGTAACTATAAAATTCATATAATGTTAAGACAAAGAATGATGGTGATAGTAATTATTCTCACGATAATGTTTAAATAATGAGAACTTGGTATATATTATATTTCTCCTTAAAGCGAAAGAGGAACACCTAGCACTTCACGATATTTATCTTATTGCTAGAAATATACTCAAGATAAAAAATTTATATGCGCCGAGGGCGGGATTTGAACCCGCGTGGGGAGAATCCCCAGCGGCTTAGCAGGCCGCCGCCCTACCTGGCTAGGCGACCTCGGCACTACTTTAATAGTATGATTTATCCCTTTTTATGCTTTATGGGGCCAGACCCCCTACTCCATGGCCTACCTATCTATAGGCTTGCCCCAGTTTCACTCTGACTGTTGACCAGCGAACGCTGGCGTCCGGGCACGGCTGCTCCCTTCCGGGCCTCGCCGATTCCCCCAGCTATCGTGGTACTTCCCCTCCCTCCGGAGAGGAAGCCCATGACCGCCAAGCCCCGCTGGGCAGCCTTCATAGCTCCACTGGGACCTACAGATAGGAGACACCATGGGGTAGGAGTTACTGGTGCCCGCATTACGCCTTGCGGGTCACAGGGATTGGCGATATCCCCCACCCTCCCTGGCCCCATCTATATATATCTTTAATGATTTTTAAGAGTATTGATAAATGCCAAGAGTTCTGTTATATTACTATTGTTACACTTTGTAGAATTACAGCTATTATTGCGAATATTGCTTCTACTCCCCATAAAATTATAACCACTTGATACTCCTTAAATCGGCCCATTTTCATTACTATATGTGTTAATGAATGAGGCTTTTCATCCCAATATAATCTACCAGAAGAGTCAACTTTGCCAAACGATACGCCCTTAAACTTTGTTCTTAACTTCAACATGAATTCCACAACGTATGGTATATAGAGAATCGCTAATGCAGTGTACATGAAACCCGCAATTCCTATGGCTCCTATCAATGCTCCTATGAAATACGTGCCAACATTACCTGGAAATATTTTCGCAGGATATTTATTAAATAAGAGAAAAGCCACTAATGAAAAAATTGCTGAAAGTGCCACTAAACCAGCCTGGTATGAAGAGCCACCATGAGTTAGTCCTATATACGCTAATGCAGATAACATTATAATCCCCATACCTACACCCAACCCGTTTAGACCCTCTAGCATATTGAAGGCATTAGATGTTATCGTTAACGCAAAAGGTATTATTATGACATAATACAATATTCCGAAATTTACCGGACCTAAAAATGGAATTGATATTACTGAGTGTCCAACGCTGTAAACTATTAGCGGAACTGATGCGAAAATTGGTAGAAATGCTCTTACTGATTGCCTAACGTTAAATATATCATCTAATAGCCCAAGAAATGCTATAAGCAATGAGGAGAGTATTACAGATGGAATTACTCTCTCACTTCTTACATCAGTTAGTAATAAGGAGAAGGATCCCGCTATAAACCCAGCTATTATACTTATCCCACCCATTAGTGGTATTTCCGGTTTATCTGGTTTATTTACATCCTTACCTACAAGCCCACTCTTTTTTGCTTGTCTTATTACCCAGACTGTTGTGATATAGCTTATGAAAAAGGATATAAAAATTGAAAGCAATATTCCCGATATGCTCATTTACTTTCTCCTTTCAATGGTAAACTGCGCTAGATATTTTAAAGCCTTTTCAGCAGTTTCATTGTAAACTGGAATTTTACGCAAGTGTTCTAATGCAAGATCTGAGTACTTTTTAGCTAAATTGTATGCATATTGCAATGAATACTTCCTTATTATTTCCGACGCTCTCTCAAGATCGTCCTTTTTAGCCTCCCTATTCCCAAGCGTAGAAACCAGAATTTTCTTTTCATCGTCTTTAGCTTCACTTAAAGTTTTTATAACAAGAATTGTTTTCTTACCTTCCCTAATATCACTGTAAACTGGCTTCCCTAATTCCTTTTCATCTCCAATAATTCCTAAGATATCATCCACTATTTGAAATGATATGCCTAAATTTAATCCATATTCAACTAAATTTTTAATTATATCATCGCTAGCCTTGTTAATTATACCGCCTAATGCTGCAGAGCATGAAAATAACATTGCAGTCTTTCCTTTTATCATTTGTACATACTCTTCTTCAGTTACATCTACTCTATTTTCAAATGACATATCCATTGCTTGACCTTCCGATATTATCTCGATAGAATTAATAAATATGGAAAAAGCCTTATAAAATGTATCCCCGTCAAGACCTTTTAGAGCCTCATTTAAGGCTTCAAAAGCCTTAGCGTGTAAGTAATCCCCTGCAAGTATTGCCATTGGTTCACCCCACTTTACATGAACAGTTGGTAATCCTCTTCTTAGGTAATCCCTATCCATTATGTCGTCATGAACTAGAGTAAAGTTGTGAAGAATCTCCACGGCAGCTGCTGCCTTATATGCCCTTTGCCTGTCCCCGCCAATTAAGTCTGACGATGAAACCAGAATTAAGGGTCTAAGTCTTTTGCCCCCAGCTGTAAATAAATGAAACGATGCTTCCTCAAGCGTTCTAACATTGCTCTTTACAAAATTTTTTATATGAAAATTTACATTGTTAACTATATCATTAAAATACGAACTTAATTCGTCACTCATTTTATTCTCTCTTTCTAACTTTATCGTATGTAGATAAATTTATCCCCCTATATTCTGCCCACTCTTTAAGTTTACCTAAAATAACAATACTGGTCTTCTTTAACGCATTAACGTCTTTAGAACCAGTAAGCATCATGGCAGCCTTCAATTCAAATATTATCTTTCTAAAGAATTGTTCTAAACTTTCCTTACCTTCTATAGCACTTTTTAACACTGGTAATGCCATACCAGCAATATCAGCACCTAAGGCTATAGCCTTAGCTGCATCTAACCCACTCCTAATACCTCCGCTACCCACTAGAAAGGAATCTGGAACTGAATATCTCACTTCCATTATCGACGCCGCAGTTGGTACACCCCAATCCAGAAAATTTTTTGCACTCTCTGCCTTCCAGTTCCCTCTTCTAATATCCCTTATCATCTCAATTGCTATCCAATTAGTACCGCCTTGTCCAGAAGTGTCAAAATTCTTTATACCATAACTGTAAAGAAGTTTTGCAGTTTCCATGGAAATGCCGTTGCCGCTTTCCTTTACTATAATCGGCACAGATAACTCCTTAGAGATGTCTCTCAGTTTTTCTAGAGCATAAATCTGATACTCAGGCTCACCTTCTGGTTGAAATACTTCTTGAGCTGGATTTAAGTGAACAGCTATTGCATCAGCTTCAATCATTTGTATGGCGTCTTGGAATTCCTTTAGCCCATATCCTTTAACTAGTTGCGGCATCCCTAAATTAGCAATAATAGGTATTGTAGGAGCTACCTTTCTAACTATCGCAAAACTTTCCCTTGCCTCAGCCTTTTCTATCGCAACTCTCTGACTACCTACCCCCATTGGTATTCCGAATTTTTCAGTGACCTCTGCTATAATCTTGTTTATTCTTCCCAATTCATTCCTTCCACCTGTCATCCCAGTTACCATTATTGGCACACTTATCTCTTTCCTAAAAAATTTTGTCTTAGTATTTATTTCACTAAATGATATCCCAGGAAATCCTTGGTGGACTAAAATTACATCATTTAAGAACGTTGATGAAGATAAGCCATCTACATTTTCAAAAGCGGCAATTTCAACGTGCTCCACTTTCCTATTTACTATATCAGGCATTCGGATTACCTCTTACCAAAGTACCTATATTATATCCCTTTAATGCTAAATATATATTTCCAGCTTTACTTCCATCAAAAATCATAGCATTTAAATTGTTTTCAAATATCTTTTGTATCTTAGAACTTATTCCACCAGTAACATCATAATAATTAGCTTGTAGCAATCTACCAACCTCATCTATCCTTCTTAACTCGCTTATGACTCTTCCATCCCTTCCTAAAATTCCAGCCTTATCGATTGCGAAAAGTAATCTGGCATTGAGTTTCTTCGCAATATCTATACTCATATCATCTGCAGAAATTATGGATGCATCAAATTTAATATCACCGTATATCAAGGGCACAAGGCCCTTCTCTAGAGCATTTAGCACTATATCAAAAGTATAGAATTTTCCTGGAATACTAATAACGTTAACACCACTTTTTAACAGTTGTTTAGTTATCATATAATTTAACTCCTGCATGGCTTCAGAGGTCCTTACGGCTCTACTATCATCGAATATCGATGCCTCATAATGACCAAAACTCCCACCACCATGTAATAATATAATCTTTTCATTAGGATTTTCATCAACGAATTTCTTAATTTCTTCCGAAACTTTTCTTAGCAATTCTAATCTAACACACCTAGGGAGATCTTTGCATGTGATTAGACTTCCACCTAATTTGAGAACTCTATAATCGTAAGCCAATTCAGATCCCATATCCATTTCCAATTATTTATTTTTAAATACGGTAAGGAATATATAGCACTCCATAGTCCATTTTCAAATTCTATCAGATTTCGTGCTTTACTCTCAGCATATTCAACTGGAATAATACCAGTTAGATGAATTAGCGAATTATCTAGATATTTAGGATTGCCATAAAAAGGGTATGAGGAAACTACTTTAATTTTAATTGATTCTAATTGAATTCTAATTGGTTCTTCACCATCTCTAAAGAGGATGGGGGAATTAAGTTGTTGTGAAGTTCGGAGTGCTTTAACTAAAGAGTTTTGGGGGAATATTGCCTCATCCACAAGGTGAAGGATTTCAAATTTCTCATCTTCACTCATTGGGACCTCACAATTTCTTATAGCATCATTTGCCAACTTCTCAGTAACGTAAATATAATATGAAGAGAAGGGAATCGAGGAATCCCAATATTCCTCCTCCTTAACGCACTGAAAACCAATTGCCTCATTAAATTGCCTTATAAACTGGCCAATTGCCTCAGTCTTCACAAAAATGTTTAATGGCTCTATGATTCCGTCAAGTACCAGAATCGGATTATTTACTCCTTTTAGAGGGATTCCGAGAAACGGAACTCTAACTCCCAAAACGCGCTGCAAGATAACCCACAACTGAATCTTTAGGTCCCGAAGTGTCACCAGAAGTTGCATGTTTCAAAATATAGGCTTTTTTACCGAACTTCTTAGCTAGGATTAGGTTAACCATTATAGGACCATAGCCACATAAAGTAACATCTTTACCTTCTACAACCTCGTATAAACCCTTATAATCTAATTGTTGGATTTTTTCTATTGCTTCTACATCTTTCTTTACCGTAATCTCATGTGGGTCGTAATGGTTCATATCACTACTTGCCAAGACTACTATATCCTTATCTGGATTCTTTTGCATAACATTATAAATTGCATCTGCTAGGAATTCGGCAATTTCAGGGGTTTGCATCATAATTACAATTGGAACTATCTTAAAGTCATCATCAAAAAAGTACTGCAAAAATGGCAATTGAACCTCGATTGAATGTTCGTATAAGTGCGATTTTTCATCTAAGTCTATCACTTCCGATTCCTTTACTAATTGCATTAAAATTTCTTCATCTATTTTCACACTACCTAATGGAGTTTCCCATTCTCCCTTAGGCCAAGCAGAAACATAAGAACCCAAACCGGTATGATTAGGACCTAATATTATCACAACATCTGGCCTACCTTCTGAAACCAAATAATAATATGAGTGAGCTGCCACGGGGCCGCTATAAATATATCCAGCATGGGGCACGACAAAAAATAAATTATCTCTTTTCTTTTTCTCGTAAGTTTGTTTAGGAATATCTCTTGGACCTATATTATGTCTGAATGACCACTCAATCTGCATTTTAAGTTTTTTCGGATCTGATTCATAAAAAGAACCTGCAACCGCTGGTAATCTCTTCATTGAACAAGCCTCATCTCGAATTCACTTACTGGTACCGCCAAATCACCATCTAGGGGAATTATCCTCTTCTCTCTGAGTATTTGCCTAGCTAATGCCCAATATAATAGCGCCAATGATTTCCTACCTTTATTATTGGCCGGTATTATGAGATCAATATAATCGATTTTAGCATCAGTATCAGCAAAAGCAACTATTGGTATTCCTACCTTAGCAGCTTCTTTTATTGCTTGAGTATCAGTTCTAGGATCGGATACTAACAATACCTTTGGTTCTGTATATGTTGATAAATATGGATTTGTAAAAGTTCCCGGTATTATTCTACCTACCAATGCTCTAGCTCCTACCACTTCTGCGAACTTTTGGACTGGCCTATATGCATAAGGCCTACTCGCTACTGCAATTATATCTTGTGGTTCATATCTTGATAAGAATTTAGCTGCTATTCTTAATCTTTCATCTATCTTTCTAACATCTAATACATACAATCCTTCTGCTCTTACTCTATACACGAAACTCTCCATATATTTAGTACAACTATGAGTACCTATATGAACTCCAGCCGAAAGATAAGTCTCTACTGGAACTAATAATTCTATTATTGTACCTTTTTCGGATTTTCGTAACTCCTCTTTTTCTGCTTCAGTTAATTCTCCTCCTCTTTCTTCCTTTTCACTCAAATTGATCACCTTTCAAATTGGTCTAGTATAGTGGATTACTTCACTAATTATATCTATGTGAGATAAAAGCATTCTTCTGCAACAATATCTTTTTACACCTAAGTCATCGAGAACCTTTCCTGGATTTTCTCCTGCATTCACTCTTGTTATAAATGGTTGCCACTTATCAGCTATCAATGAACCACATGTAAAACATCTAATCGGAATCATCATATAGATTCACCTATACGATTTCTGCCTCCATCTCCTTGCACTATATCTCATCCATTTCTCTGATTCTGTCTGCCTTGGATCTCCAGCTAGCATTGTCCTATCATAAGCCCTATATATTTTCTTTAATTCATCACTACCAGTGAACTTAACCAATGCCCTAGCCAAAGCCATCCTTGCTGCATCAGTCTGGCCCATTATCCCACCCCCATAAGTTACTATTTTGGCATCTATCTTTGATCTAACGCCATTCCCAGCTAAAAGTAATGGTTCCATGACTTTCAATCTTACCATTTCAATTGGTATTAACTCAATTGGAATGTTATTTACGAACACTCTTCCTTTCCCGGGTAATATATAACATGTAGCTCTAGCTGTCTTCCTTCTAGCACTGGAAATAATTACTTTCTGTTCCTCACTCATCCACTCCACCCTAGCTCTTTTGCAACTACTTCTACTGTGACATACTTACCTTTAAGTCTACTCACATCAGCGTCTGGGAATTTAATAAATTGTCTCCCCTCAAATTCCTTCGGCACTCCAATATATACCTTAACATTGTTAAGCATTCTACGTCCCTTACTACTTTTAGGTAACATTCCTCTAATAGTCCTTTTAACTATATTTATCGGTGATTTAGGCCTTCTAATCCCATTTCTATAAGGATTAAAAAGCGTTCTTACTGTTAAAAGTAATTTATAGGACTCGATAACTCTGTTTTTCTCCCCACTTATTACTGCTTTTTCTCCATTTACTATAACTACCTTTTTACCTTCCTTTAATAATCTAACTATGTTACTCGCCATTCTACCTAAGATCTGACCTTCAGCGTTAATTACTACTTCTTGCTCTTGAACTTGCGTACTCATTGCTTCATCAACCTCACATTTTTTCCTTTAAAATCCTTAAAGGTTTCTAAAGCTTTATATATACTCATAGCCTGACCTCCCGAAGCTCTAATTTTTTCTATAGCGGATTTTGAGAAATCCAATGCAATAACTGTTACTACGTGATCTAGTTTACCTATACCTAAGACTTTTCCTGGAACAACAACTATGTCATTGGGCCTAGTGTACTTGTTTATTTTGTATAGGTTAATATATGGCCTCTTTCTGGATGATGCCGATAACTCTTCAGCTACTTTTCTCCACAATGGTTTCTTAGACTTTTCCAAATTTCTAATAACCTTTCTAACCATTATATTCGTACTACCAGTTACCTTCATTTAATCACCTCTACTAGCTTCTTCTCTAATTCTTCAATCTTTCTAATAATGCTTTTACCAGCCTCTAATAAAATTCTCTCTGGCTTAAGAGATCCAACACTTTCTAGCTCCAGAATATATTTATCCTCTATAGACGAAATTCTAATTAAGCCATTGCAATATCTTAAACACTCTTCACACAGGGTACAAGCCAACTCGTTCTTTACTGAGAGTTTACCATCTTTTAATTCAAATACCCCCTCTGGGCAAACAGTAGCTGCTTTTTCACAATTTCCTAGTATCTCAACTTTCGGATAGTATCTAACTATTGCCAAAGAAACTGGTATAAACTTAGCGTGCTCTTTTCCGTAGCCTAATCTTAACCTAGCCTCAAGTGATATCTTTTGATTGGCACCTAATAGCACGATTGGTATGTCTCCAGATATTGGAACTATTGATGGATCCTCTGATTTTATATCTTTAGAGTATAGCATCTTAGGCTCATTCAATGCTTCCGCTTCAATGTAAATCTTAGTATAACATTTTTCACAGTTTTCAGTACATTCAATACATTCTTCTGGCCATCTATACGTATCTAAAGCTTCCTCTGAAGTAAATGGTATTAAAGCCAACCTATGTGCCAATATCTCATCGTATAAAGGACTGTTATTCTCTATGAAATATACATCGTCAATAGACATTACTGGAACATAAAGCATCGTCGCTCTCCTAATTGCATTTACAAATTCTAAAGGATAACCCTCAAAAACTAGATCTATCCTTTTATCATCCTTATGAAGTAAATTAATTGACATGTATAAGCCGCCTATACTCTTCTTCCTCTTCTTCCACCGGGTCTCCTTATAGTATCATGAGGAATAGGCGTCACGTCTTCAATCCTTCCTATAATGAATCCAGCTCTAGCTAATGCTCTAATTGCAGGTTGAGCACCGGGTCCTGGCGTCTTACTACCATATCCACCAGGCGCCCTAACCTTAATGTGAAGTGCCATTATACCTTTTTCAAGGGCGTCACTAGCAGCTTTATTTGCAGCTAACATTGCAGCATAGGGAGATGATTTCTCTCTGTCCGCTTTCACTACCATGCCTCCGCTAGCTCTGGAGATGATTTCCGCGCCAGTAAGATCACTTATAGTTATTAGAGTGTTATTTTGTGATGCGTAAATATGAGCTATTCCCCATCTAATTTCACGCCTGCTTGACACCTGCTTCACCTCCTTCCTGTTGTGCCATAACTGGTGGTCTTGATTTAAATGAGGAAGTAACGTAATAATCGATTAGATTTTCCTCATCTACATTAACAATATAACCTGGAGACGTAACTCTTTTACCATTGACCGCAATGTGCCCATGAATTATTAATTGCCTAGCCTGATATGTTGTATTTGCTAATCCTTTCTTATACACTATAGTTTGCAATCTTCTCTCCAATAGATCTTGCTCAGTTAAACTTAGAATATCATCTACAGTTGCAGTTTCCCTCTTTAACAAACCCATCTTCAATAACTTCCCGACTAATTGTTTCTCCCTGACGGCCCTTTCTGCAGGTGGCAATGCTAATAATGATCTTGCTTGGTGTCTAAACTTTCTAATTATTGACTGTGCTATCCAGATTTCCCTTTTGTTTCTTAGACCGTATTTTCCTAACAGTTCTTGCTCATAACCTATTCTTTCTTTTATCCATGGATGACCTGGACTTTCCCATTTTTTCCTACTTTTTTTAGGATCTCCCATCTAGATCACCTTAAGAGGATTTCTGTTGTTGTTGGGAAGAAGATT
Source organism: Sulfolobus islandicus Y.N.15.51 (assembly GCF_000022485.1). Classification (NCBI taxonomy): domain Archaea; kingdom Thermoproteati; phylum Thermoproteota; class Thermoprotei; order Sulfolobales; family Sulfolobaceae; genus Saccharolobus; species Saccharolobus islandicus. The sequence continues at coordinate 676,495 of NC_012623.1, forward strand.
GTTGAGCTTGGGGTTGTGCGGCTTTCTTTCTAGCTACACCTATAGTCATACCAGTTCTTCCCGTAGTCCTTGTTCTTTGTCCTCTAACCTTTAAGCCCAATGAATGCCTAACTCCTCTCCAACTTCTACTCTTCTTCTCTCTTTCTATATCATTTCTTACGTAAAAGATTAGATCAGAAGTAACTAAATGAAGATCTAAGCCACTCTCATAGTCTTTACGCCTATTATATAACCAACTAGGTAAACCTTTAATTGCATGATCACTTATTACAGACTCAACTTTCTTTATATCAGCATCAGATAATTCACCTAATCTCGCGTTTGGATCCATCCCTAGTTTTAGTATCATTGCTTTAGCAGTATTATAACCAATTCCTTTTACCATTGCTAAGGCGTAAGGTAGTTTCATAGTTCCATCTACATCTTGTCCAAAAATTCTAACAACGTACTTAAACTGTTGACTCATTAAGTATCAGCTTGTATGGTCTATGTAAAACTAGTTTTTAAGTTTTTCAATATGTTATCCATTTTTGTTTTGGCCTCAGCTATAGCATAGTCTAAACGATTTGATATATATTCTATGCTATAAGGAGAATAATTCCCAATATATTTCTTTATAGGAGTATAAGGACTTTCCCTAAATTGTGGTTTAAGTTCTTTTCCTCCATATGTAATTATAGGATATTGTCTAAAATCATCTATATAACCTATGACTTCACTTCTAATATTATGTTGAGCTAATCTCTCTTTAACTAAATCTGGGTTGTCAGTAAATATAAGTATTGAATCGATTGATATACCAAAGGGGTCTATGTTAATCTCTTCTAGCATTTTTCTTACTTTTGGATTTATTAATGAAAGAAACTTCTCATCATCTATCACAAAACTTAGGTTGGTTATTTTTGAAACCTCCAAGGCATCAGCACGTATCCCGCCATTAGTAACATCTGTCATAGAATAAACATTACTTGACAAATGATCCCTAACTACGATACAGGTGATTAGGTCCTTAATATTAAGCGTTTCCGAAATCACATCGGGCATACCATTATAAATGGCTGTAGTGGCAATGGTCCCACCACCATTTCCTTCAGTCATGAGTATTTTCAATCCTTTCGTTACTCTTCTTCTTAAGAAATCCTTAGACTTCAATACTCCTATTGAACCTACGGCCCCGCTTATTCTATCTCCTAAAACTAAGTCTCCACCTATTCTTAACGTACTACCACTTAATATTGGCACATTTAAAGCTTTACCAATTGAAGTAACGCCTGCCTCAAAGTCTATTAACATTCCTACATCGCTATCATCAGAAAGATGTATATCTACGATTAGGCCTAATGGGTAGGCTCCCTTGACCATTATATCCCTCAATGTTGCTCTGGTAGCATAGAAACCAGCTAGGAACGGGAAATAAGAGAGCCTCGAATGAATACCATCTATAGAAACAACTATGTTTTCCCTTATTCCCGCGTCATCATATTCTTCGATTTGCTTACCAGTCAATTCAAATAACTTGGTATGTATTAAATTATCCCCTATACCTCTAGATCCTAATCCTGCTTCTCCAGCTTTTATGTTAGTTTTAGGAAAACCAAATATGCTATCAGCTTTCATGGAATTCATAACCTCAGTCAAAATAACGTTAGAGATCTCCTCTGCATTATACCTATCACCCTTATAGAACCTTATTTCCTCTATTAGTTTCGTTTTTGCCTTTTCAACGTCTGGATAAAGTCTTCTCACTATTCCCTCCAAATCCATTAAACGCAAAATGTAATACCATTATAATATATTTTTCCCATCACACGATTAGATGTATTTGGTTTTAAAATACAATAAGAGTAAAGTATTATATCTTAATTTTTTCAACTAGTAACCAAAAGGAATCTGTGTAGTGATTAAGGTCGTGTTTATCGTAAAATAACGGGATAATAATAGCTTTTTTAGTAGTATTAGCGTAATAAATATGGGACAAAAATTGCCACCCACAAACAAACCTCCTTTTGAAAAGTTATATGATTGTGAAAGTGAAAGTTGTATTCAAAAACTAGTAGATGATTACATTTACAATTTAATGGCAAATAACAATAATAGTAATAACTATACTATGTTTAAATTATTTAAAGATGAAGATGATAGTGATCATAAATTTGTTTTAAATGAAAAAGTAATGTTAAACAGTTACTTATTCATCAAAGTACTTCTAAGGAGAATACTTGAGACGGACCTCGATTTTGAATATGTAATAGATGATCTCGAGAAAAAACTGGGAAATACGCATCCAGTTGTTCTCTTTTTGAAACAATTCAAAGATGATTAGCGCTTTTTTACTTAAACTTCTTTTTACTTTTTGGGGAAACTGATTATGAGTATCGATCAAAGGTTACAGCTTATAACGAGAAATGCAGCTGAAATAATAACTATAGATGAGTTAAGGAAAAAAATAGAATCTGAAGAGAAATTAAAAGGTTATATAGGATTTGAGCCAAGTGGGCTCTTTCACATTGGATGGTTGATATGGACGCAAAAAGTGAAAGATTTAGTGGAAGCAGGCGTTAATATGACCTTATTAAGAGCAACTTGGCATGCGTGGATTAACGATAAGTTAGGTGGAGATCTAAGCCTAATAAAGATGGCAGCTGATTACACAGTTGAAGTAATAAAGAATTACGGAGTTGACACAACTAAGTTAAACATAGTTGATGCTGACGATATGGTTAAGGAGAAAGATTATTGGGCTCTTGTAATAAAAGTAGCTAAGAACGCTAGTCTAGCCAGAATAAAAAGAGCACTAACAATAATGGGGAGAAGAGCAGAAGAAGCGGAAATAGACGCATCAAAACTGATATATCCAGCCATGCAAGTTAGTGACATATTTTACCTAGATTTAGATATTGCACTAGGAGGAACAGATCAGAGAAAAGCCCACATGTTAGCAAGAGATGTAGCAGAAAAAATGGGCAAGAAGAAGATAGTATCGATACATACACCACTTTTAGTTGGACTTCAAGGAGGGCAGAGAATGAGCATAACGGAGGGAATGGAAGAAGATGACATACAAGCTGAGATAAAAATGAGCAAGTCAAAGCCAGAATCTGCGATCTTCGTTAGTGATAGTAGAGAGGATGTAGAGAGAAAGATAATGGGTGCATATTGTCCTAAAGGTGTAGCAGAAAATAATCCAATTCTTCAAATATTGAAGTATATTATATTTCCACGTTATAATTTTGTAAAGATTGAAAGAGATATTAGATATGGTGGAGACGTTGAATTTAAGGATTACGAGGAGTTAGAAAGGGCTTATATTGAAGGAAAAATACATCCGATGGATTTAAAGAAGGCTACTGCGAGAAGATTAAATGAGATATTAGAACCTATAAGAAAGAGTTTAGAAAGGAAACCCGAATTCGAGGAAATGATTCAGAAGATATCTAAAAGTGTAACAAGGTAATGTAAAGGTGAGCTTCCAAATGAAATATGATATAAAGTTAAGATTTGAAGTAGAAGGTATTGTCGAAAAAACTGATGTAATAGGCGCAATATTTGGTCAAACTGAAAACCTATTTGGAGACGAATTTGACCTAAGAGAGTTACAAGATAAAGGAAGATTAGGAAGAATTATTGTAGAGATTAGAACTAAAGGAGGAAAAAGCGAAGGGGAAATAATAATACCATCTAACTTAGACAGGATTGAGACTGCGTTAATTGCTGCAATGGTTGAAAGCGTAGACAAGGTAGGACCATATAATTCAAAATTTGAACTGATAGAAATAGAAGACATTAGGGCTGAAAAACTTAAAAAAATCATAGAAAGAGCAAAGGGAATCTTATCAAGCTGGAGTAAAGAGAAATCACTAGATATAAAGGAAGTAATAAACGAGATAAGCAGTGCAGTAAAAGTAGGCGAAATAACAGAGTATGGACCAGAAAGATTACCCGCTGGTCCAGATGTGGATAAGGATCCTAATTTAATTATAGTAGAGGGAAGAGCTGACGTAATAAACTTACTAAGATATGGTTATAAAAACGTAATAGCTGTAGAAGGGGCAACATCAAGGATACCAGAAACAGTAGTTAGTTTATCCAAGATGAAGAAGACAGTAATAGCGTTTTTAGACGGAGATCATGGTGGAGATCTAATACTCAAAGAATTATTGAGTAATAATGTAAAGATAGATTTTGTAGCAAGAGCACCAGTAGGGAGAGAAGTAGAAGAGTTAACAGGGAAGGAGATCGCAAAAGCACTATCTAATATGATGCCATTAACTCAATATCTAAAGAAGATTCAGGAGGCAGAACAAGCGATAGCTAAAAATGTGATTGCAAAAGAAGAAAAACCAATACAACTTGAAGCTACACAACAGCTAGTGCAGATAACTTTACCACAGAATGTTTTAGAAGAGATCAAAAAACTTCCAGGAACTTTAGAAGGTGTTCTCTACGATAATAATTGGAATTTAATTGAGAAAGTTCAAGTGCGAGATATAATACCTAAGCTAGAGGCTTACGAAGATAATAAAGTAGCATATATAGTATTTGATGGAGTTATAACTCAAAGACTACTAGATCTAGCCTCTCAAAAGAATATTAAGATGATAATAGGAGCTAGAATAGGTGGAATAAACAAGAGACCACAAAACGTCGACATATTAACATTTACTGACATTATTTCTTCTTAGAAGCCCCGAACATATCTAGTATATCAGTTATATTAGTTTTTTTCAAACTCTCCTCACTTACTCCTAAAGGTGTGAGTACCTTTAGAGATTCTCTGAGTAGTTGATCAACGTAATATTCTATATCTATTCTGTTTTTCTCCTTGACAAAGAAAAAAGGTTCTGCACGATCATGAACACTACCATGACCCTTTACTATAAGATAACCTATTCTTGAATCTTTAGATATTAAATAACCAGATTGAATAGCTTTTCTTGCAGCAACTACAAAAGCTAGTTGTTTATCGTACTCGCTAAGATCTTTTTCTATATGAACCCAAGTTATTAATTCCCTAATATTAAATTCCCCTCTCCTCAACTTGATTACAGCAGACTTAACTAACTTTACTGCTTTCTTAACATCTTTACTAATTAATATTTCTTCTACAACTTTTCTTTTTACATTCCTAACCAATTCACAAAGATCCATATCCTCTTTACCTATTCTTGCAATATCTATCTTATCTCCTTCTAATAACCCTGCATACCTATCATTACCTAAGATTAATAATGATCTGTAGATCTTCCTTACCTTAAGGTTAAGATCGTATAGGCTATTTATCTTAAATATTAATTCATTCAGTTTATCTCCAGATCCTCCTTTCACAAATACTAAAAGGTCATTAGCTAAAATCGCTTCGAAACCTGAGTTTTTAATTAGATCTATAACCAACTTAACTATTTCATAACTTAACTCGTCTACCGCACTTGCAATCTCTCTTGAGTACCATCTTGAATTTATCCAATGAATATAATCATAAAATGATGACATTAATTCTTCAATTACCTCTAATTTTCTAATATCTTGAATATTACTTAATTCTTCCAGAAATGTTTTATAAAGACTTGACGGTTCTCTCTTAAATTTGTAATTAGAGATTGTGGACACATAACAATCATCGCACTGCCCTTTGACTAGAGTATCTGGACCTATATTGAATTTCCTTATTACTGATAGATAAACTGATGATATATCAAGAACATAAGCATCGCTATAGATACCAATCTTTGGTTCAATAACGGTCTTCTTTATTTTTAAAGAACGATTAGGATTATCCATTCGAACTGGGATTAATTCCTCAGATTTTGCAGCGGTCCTTATTAGTGAAGCCTCGATCCTATTTCCCCAACTAGCTACTGATAATTTATCTAAAGGTAGACCAGTTATCTTAACCAGTTCACTATAAGGCGATAATAGAAAGTTGCCTAATAGATAAATGGATTTAGCATTTTCTAAACTATATTGTTTGACTAGATCTCTATTCTTCTCGTCATCCCAATATCTTGAAATTTCATACCAATTTAAGGAGTCACGCCTAGGAGATATACCTAAATAATTCGCTACTTCAATCAAATCTACATGACCAGTTAATCTCTCATTCATTAGTAGACCAACTAAATCTACGTTAAGTCTCCCTGAAATCGAGTAGTGCCCATAGGTACCTTGACTCACTTCAGAGCCTATCTTCCTTCCTATATCTATTTTCACTCCTAACGAATTGGCTCTTTCTGTAATATATTTCCAATGAAAGACGTCTACGTCAAAGACATATATTATATCGGGGTCATAATTCAATATGTAGTCAACGAATTTCCTTATAATTTTAAGATCATCCATGCTTTCGTCTAAACTAAACTGCATGCTACCTTCCTTGCTCCACAAGCTCAAAACAACTATTGGATCTTTTCTAGGGTTCAAGGATCCATATTTACTATAGATCTGAAAATCGATCCCAATAGCCCTTAATTCTGGTATCTTACCCTCATAGTGCGAAAGAATTTTATCTAAAATATATACTTTTTTTGTGCGAAAACCCTCCAGCTTTACCTCACTTACTTCAGCCTTAAACCAAGTAAATGGTCTTAGATCGAAATCTATTGAATATCTCATAGTAAACCTTATGTCCGCATCGAAAATACTTTTTATACCATTTATCCTACTGATCTTTTCTCTGCACCTCTTAATTTGAGTAGGTGTGGAAGTTTGAACAAGTAGAGCATCTACAACATTACCTAAGTATTTCCTTTTAACTTTAGTAATTAGGAGAACCTCACAATTCTTTCTTATGTTTTCAATTATTTCATCCCCATTACCCTCATATACGAGGTAAAAATATGGTTTAAAATTTCTCTCTACTACTACGCAACTGTTCCCTTCATCATCAATGCTCCAAATGTAAATTAGTGGAATGTTATCTTTGATTTCATAAGAGAAGTCTAATATAAAGAAATCCTTAATCATATATTACTAACCAAATGACTGGCTTTTTAATTTATTCAAAGTTTCTAACAATTAATCTAAAAATTTATAGTATAAATTCTTTATCATCACAAACGCGTGCTTACTTCTTCCATAATAATTCCTACGGATATACATTATAAGATAACCGTTTTCTTGATAAAAGGAAATTGCTGGCAAGTTATTAATATTGACTTCTAAATATGAGTATTTCGCTCCATTCAACTTGAATCTTTCCTCAATCTCACTCAGAAGTTTGGTGCCAATACCCTTCTTTCTGTATGCGGGTTCTACAGCTATTGAAACGATGTGCCCTCTATAGCCATATTGAATTATGCCTATTATATACCCTATTATTTTCTCTCCTTCTTTTGCAACCAAGTAAAGTTTATTCGCAAGAAACAAATATGTCCTTAATAACGAATAGGGATACGGATCGTCAAAGCTTTCCGTCTCTATCTGGAATATCTGACCTAAATCCGCCTCTGTTGCATCAGTTATAATTACCATGCTATGAAACTATAATTTGTGAGGATATTAGAATTTGATGAGAAACGCCAAGCAGCCAAACTACATATAGAGTCAGAGGACGATTTATGGATTTTACATTTAATTCTAGAAAAAGGTGATAAAGTAGTAGCTAAAACTACCCGAGATATAGGATTGGGAAAGGAGAGTAGAAGAATACCAATGACCATTGTCCTTAAAGTAGATTATACAGAGTTTCAAGAGTTCACAAATAGATTACGAATTCATGGAATAATAGAAGATGCTCCTGAAAGATTTGGAATAAGAGGAGCTCATCATACTATTAATTTAGATATAGGAGATGAGATTATTATTATAAAACAACAATGGAATAAGTATGCGTTAGATAAACTTAAGAAGCAAGCTGATAAGAGAAGCAAGATAATAATTGCATTGGTAGATTTTGATGAGTATTTAATTGCAATACCATTTGAGCAAGGGATAAAGATACTCTCGGAGAAATCATTAAGATCATTAAATGAAGAAGAAGGAATAATAGAGCAAAATGCGTTGGAGGTTGCAACGGAGCTTGCAGAGTATGTGAAACAATACAATCCAGATGCTATACTACTAGCTGGGCCTGGATTCTTTAAAGAGGAAGTTGCTAAAAAAGTAAATAATATTTTAAAAAATAAGAAGGTTTATATTGATAGCGTATCATCGGCCACTAGGGCTGGTCTTCATGAGATATTGAAGAGAGATATAATAGACAAGATAATGTCAGATTATGAGATTGCAATAGGAGCTAAGAAAATGGAAAAGGCTATGGAACTTTTGGCGAAACAACCAGAACTAGTGACCTATGGCTTGGAACAAGTGAAGAATGCTGTCGAAATGGGTGCTGTAGAAACAGTTTTACTGATCGAAGACCTATTATCTTCAAACAATCAAGAAAGGCTAGCAATTGAAAGAATTCTTGAGGATATAGAAAATAAAAGGGGGGAGATAATATTAGTGCCTAAAGAATCGCCAATCTATTTTGAATTAAAGAATCTTACTGGTATATTAGCTATTCTTAGATTTAGAATAAATTAGCTTCTCTCCTACTCTTAATCTTCGTGAATCAGGGTGCTCCTCAACTATATAAATTTCGTCTATTAAATCAGTGTACTCATTTAATAGATCTTTGATAATACTTGGCGAAACAGAGTATTCATTTGAACCATTAAACTCACCAAAATTCTCCAATGAGGGAATCTTATGGTTGGTCTTAACTATAGCTCTTACAATTGTGGCCTCATTAGTATACTCCTCATAGGGTTTTGAATTATATTTGATTATTCTAAAAAATCTAGTTCTAGTTTCCACCAGATCTTTATAAACAGAACTACAATAATGGACAGTAATCTTTTTGTCTTCTTCAAATTTTTTTAGAACATCTAAGGCAGTATCAAAACTACCTTCTACTCCCGTTATTCCATGTTTAGCATGAAGACCTTTACTATTTAGATTCAAATAGTTCCTAGCATTTAGCTCTAGCTCATTTAAATTTACAAACTTAACATTATTTTCCTCAGCCCATTTAACTAATCTGACAATTTTATACCCCTCGTTCGGAATAGCTGGTAATTCTAAACCTACATCAATATCGTACTTTAAAGCTATCTTTACTGCATTTAGATATAGCTCTTTTACTGGGTGAAAACGTATCTCATCCAGCCCTGCACTAACCAGCTCCTTCATTACATCGTCATTAACATAACGTCCAGTAGTGTAAAGATGAATATGAAAATCCGAACCGAATTCATTCTTTAGTTTGTCAATAATCTCAATTACTCTACCTATTTCAAGAATAGGATCACCACCAGTTATTCCCGCACCTAGAGCTTTCATCCTATATGCCTCATATATGACGTCCATAGCGTCTTTTACTTCAGTCTCATTTGCAAATATCCTATTTTTTCCAAATCTGTCATCACTTACGGGACAATAATAGCAGTTGTCATCGCATTCGCCAGTGATAAAGAGGACTAATTTACCTCCTAACCTACAGAGTTCACATCCTTTAGGTAATTTTCCAGTGTATAGTCCTATCTCTGGATTTCCTATAATGGTCAATTAACTCATCTATCCTTTTAATGATATTCACGTTTTTAATTTCTTCTCTTATTACCTCTAGCTGTCTGACTCCCTCATAACCATTAAGGGGCTTATTTGACTGTAGCTTAGGAAAGCCCTCGTTACCACCCTCCGGAAAATACCAATCTTTAAACCAAGTGAAGCCTGCTAATAATAATGATAAACCTAGAGGAGTCTCAACAGGGTGAGTGCCCTTATATAGCATCTCACGGGTTTCATTATCCCTAATGTAGGTTACAAATAGTTTTCCTCCTGGAGAGAGGAAGTTATATATAACCTTGAAAAAATTTTCCTCTAGATTTTCATTTCTTAGAATAGGATAGTAGTCTATCTCTAACCAAGGAGTATAGTAACCCCTGCCGCTAAAGTAATTACATTTACCTATTTGACTACCATCGTTTAATACAAGATTAAATGATACAAGTTCCTTTATATGAGTATTTTTCAAATCTCTTACTTCTAACTTATAATATAAACTAAGACTTACTCCATTAAGCTCAGACATCTACCATCCTCTTGAAAAATTTGTTGGACTTATACATCTTGTTAAATGCGTCATAAATACTTTCGTTACCGCTTAAATCATATCTCAAAAAAATGCCAGTGTGTCCTCGCTCAATTCTCTTAGTCAATAACCTTTTTCTCTCCATTATAGTATCTAGTGAAATCTTAAGAAGTTTTGAAACGTAATCCTCATTTCCTTCCAATGGAATTTCCATATGACCGTTTTCAGTTGGGATTATTAGCATTAGTTTCTTATTAACGCCAGGGACTCTTCTATTTTCTAGAAGATCCTTTAAATCTACTAGACCGCCAAATGAATAAAACTCAATCTCATTTCTCCTTAATCTGCCCAATGGAAAGGAAATAACTATAGTTTCTTCTTCATCTATTGATAAATATGCCTTAGGCGCGGAATTTGGTGTAGCTTGAACGATATACTTATGATTTACATTAAGTGTATCCAATACGATTTGATTAGGGTTAAATACTATAACATCTACGTCGCTTTTCTCATTCACATCACCACGAGCAACAGAACCATAAACATAGCCTTCCATCCCATATTGTTTCAAGAGTGAAAGTATTTCAATGGCTATCTTTCTCTTGCCATTTAAGATTTTCCAATGACGCTCCGTATAATCTATTTGCACATCTTTTTAATTTCTAAATACATTATTAGATTTGTGGATCAAATATACCTAGCTGTAACGATATTCTTATCCTTTTGGCTAATTATCTATGTTTTTAGAAGAAAACTAGAGAAATATAACCTAACAGTTTATCCATTTTTTATATTATGGAGGAAAAAAGCCAGGGAATATTGGTTTCCTAGATTTTCCAGATCAAAAGGTTATAAAGTTTATGAAAAAATTGCCCTACCTTTAGGTTTTTTACTTATGATAGCTGGAATTTCAACAATATTATATGTAATAATAGAAATGCTGACCATCAAACCCAATCAAACTCCGACAATAGCGCTAAAACCAATAATTCCAGGTTTAACGATAAGTATTTCCCAGTTACCCTACATATTACTAGCTATAGGAGTTTCAGTAGCTATACACGAGATTTTTCATGCATTGTCCGCCACATCAAATAATGTAAAGGTAAAAAATGGAGGAGTTCTATTACTTGGAATATTTCCTGGAGCATTTGTAGAACCAGACGAAGATGATTTTAATAAATCCACAACTGATGCAAAACTTAAAATAATTGCTGCAGGAATAGTGATTAACTTGGTTTTAGCACTAATAGCACTTCCGTTTTCCTTTGAACTTCCATATTTACCTTCAGAACTATCTCAAGGAATAATGATAGAGGGAATAGTTAATAACTCTCCGGCTGCTAATGCATCAATTCATGCCGGTGATGTGATATGCTATATAAATGGTTATCGTGTAACAACATTATCCCAGCTTCATGAACTTCTTTATAAATACAATACCGTCTTTATAACTCTTAAACATCCTAATGGTACTTTGAGTAATGTAACTGTTAACGTACTTGATCACCTTTTGGGAGTGTATGTAACGTATTATATTCCAGATTATTTGATTGCAATTTTAACGTTCTTTACATGGCTATTTATAGTGAATTTCAGCTTAGCTATATTTAATGCTGCACCCCTTATAATAACGGATGGAGGAAAACTCTTCACTGAATTATTAAAGAGAGTACTGGGAGAAAGTAACGGCGAAAAAATTTCATATTATTTACAGTCACTATTCTTCTTGATCTTTATATTTGCAATATTTCTCTCTAATCGTCCTCTAGGATAACCTTACTACTTATCATGGGGAAAGGAATAACTTCTTTGATGCTGTAATTATTTGTCACTAACATAACTATTCTATCTATACCAATACCTAAACCTCCAGTAGGTGGCATTCCATAACTCAAGGCCCTTACAAAATCCTTATCGTAAGGATGAGCCTCCTCATCTCCTCTTCTAAACATCTCTTGTTCTTCTCTAAATAGTTTATCTTGTAATATAGGATCATTCAGTTCCGTGTACGCATTTGCAATCTCCATGCCTGCTATGAACATCTCGAATCTTTCTACTAGTCCAGGTTTATTCCTATGTGGTTTACAAAGGGGTGTAGTCTCTATTGGATAATCAGTTATAAAGGTTGGGTTGGTTAAAGTGGGTGTAACTAGTTTATCGAATAATTTCTCTATCATTAGACCTCTAACATACTGGTTTCCTCTAGGAATTAGATTATATTTTTTCATTAGCTCCTTAAGTTCATCATCACTCATATTTTCAACGTTCTTGCCTAAAATTTCAGATAAAGAATCATACATACTGATTCTCTTGAAGGGAGCTTCAAAGTCTATTTCATATTTTCCATATGCTACCTTAGTACTATTTGTAACCCTTTTGATCACACTTTTAAGTAGATCTTCAGTTAAATTCATTATATCATTGTAGTCAGCGTATGCCCAATAGAGCTCTAAGAGAGTAAACTCAGGGTTATGAGTTACATCAATATCTTCGTTTCTAAAGACCTTTCCTATTTCGAAAACTTTGTTAAATCCGCCTATTATATACCTTTTTAAGTACAATTCTAATGCTATTCTTAAGTACCAATCTTCGTTTAAGTAATTTACATGTGTTTTAAACGGTTTTGCTAATGCCCCACCATATACTGGTTGAACAATAGGCGTTTCAACTTCAATAAAGCCTTTAGAATAGAGAAACTCTCTAATTTCTCTTATGATCATATATCTTATTTCCATAGCCTTCCTAGCACTATCATTATAGAGGAAATCCACATATCTATGCGCATATCTAAATTCTGGGGAAAGTTTAGACCAATCTGGAGGTTCTATAAGGGCTTTCGATAATAATTGGTAATCCTTTACGAGTAGGCTTAATTCTCCCTTCATGGTATAAAATAAATCACCTCTTACACCTATTATATCCCCTCTACCAACGTATGTGAAGAATCTGTCATATTTCTCTTTAAGCTCATCAACCCTCATATATATTTGTAATTTCTCACCTTCATCAAATATATCTACAAATGATGCTTTTCCATGCCTTCTGATATTAGCTACACGCCCTGCTGTAGATATATTAAACATAAATGGCTCATGGGATTTGTTACCTTGTGATGATGCAAGAAGCTTAATATCTTTGATTAAATGTGTTATTTCGTATTTATGAGGATATGGCTCAATGCCATTTTTTCTTAATTCTTCAACGATTTTTATTCTCCTTTCGTCCCAGTTCATCAACAATTAGATAACTTGACAAAAATTAAAGTCTGTCTTCTTTTTCGTTTAGATGTATGGGCCCGGCGGGACTCGAACCCGCGACCACTGGGTCTCTCCTCTCCAGATACACTTCATCCCCATAAAGGGTCTTTAGACCCAATGTCTAGCATTAATATCTGGAGCCCAGCACTCTACCTGGCTAAGCTACGGGCCCATAACTAATTATTAGATAGGACTAAAAACAAAATAAGTTTACTGGTAAAAAATATTGTTGGATTTAACTTGAAGTTTTACCTTTAATTTCGTTTACTCTCTTAACTATTTCGTCAACTAAATCCTTAGCCTCGCCAGGCTCTAAGATAGCAGCAGATGCTGTAGCCACTTGCAACCCACAAGCTTCACCTAAAGCTTTTTTAGAGGAAACGTACACATAAGGTATCTTTTTCTCATCGCATAGCAATGGTAAGTGTGCAACTATTTCCTCTGGTTGTACATCTTCAGCAATAACTACTAATTTAGCTTGTCCCCTTTCTACTGCTTTTGTTGTCTCATTTGTACCTTTCTTTATTTTTCCACTTTCCTTAGCTTTTCTTACTGCCTCCAATACCTTATCTGCTAGATCTTGCGGTACTTCAAACTTAACATAACTAGCTTTTGACATCGCGTTCATCCTCCTCTAGTTTCGTCACGCAACTCTTTAAAAGTATTAGCAAAAAATAAAGTTTACTATAGAATAAAGCAAAAGCTTAGCCCTTTTAGGTGGAGATAGGTGTCATCCAGGTTTTGGAGTCTATAAATATAAATTTCTATATTTATATTGAGAGTTTTTGTTCTATGTTCCGATAGTGTCGTCATTTGTATATAATTTCATTAATTGAGGCTAATCTCTGGGTCGAGAAGATACTAAGATAAAGTTATTATATGCCTTATTTTAATATAGAAATATAAATAGCTTAATGATGACACTATCTATGTTCCTCTCATGTGCCACTTAAATGATAGGTATAACGTTAAATCGATAATAAAAATCTCCTTGGATTACATGGAGGAGATTAATCGTGTGAAAAGATTACAGAGACCATATTACCGTCTTTCTTGTCCACTCTTACAAATCCAAATCTATAAAATTGCACAATTTCATCTATCTCCAAATCCTTTACAATTCTTTCTGCATAACCATTTATTATTTTTATATCATCTCTTTCCGCTTTTTCTACTATTACTGGAACTTTTTCGTCCGATTTTACCCATTGAACTATTCTTGCATTGACTTTCTTAGCCTCATCTAACGTCTTACTGTGAAAAACAAGCTTACGATTACGCTTATCAACTCTGACATTACACAACTCCATTAACCTCAATACGCTACCATCCTCTGCATCGATAGATTCTATCAAAATTTTATCACCAGAATTAACAATGATAGTTCTATCCACTTCCTCTTGTTTAGAAGGAATTAAGGGTATCTTAGCTTTCAACGTTTGAGGTAGCTCAATGGCAAACTCTTCCCCATCTTTTATGAACATTATTCTTTTAGCTACTGGATCTAATTTTTTCCTATTAATCGCAGCAATGTTTTCGAAACTTATAGTAGCATCAGTTACCTTTACTCCAACATCAATTATCACATCTTTAATAGTATCTGGTAAGATTCCCCTTCTTCTGAGTCCAGCCAAAGTTGGTAGCCTAGGATCATCCCTATTGGCACCCTTCTCTAGCATTCCTCTTATTTTCGACTTACTCATCATAAAACCCTCAAGTTTTAGTCTCCCAAACTGTAAGACTTCTGGAAATTCCCATCCCATATACTCAGAAATGTACCTCTGTTTTTCCGTATTCGACATATGTTCTTTAGCTCTTAATATATGAGTAACACCAAGTTCATGATCATCTATTATAGAAGCGAAGTTATAGGTAGGCCATACATAATACTTACTCCCTACTCGTGGATGAGGATTTTTAGTAGTATCAATTATCCTAAGCATTACCCAGTCTATTTGAGAGGGATCCGGATCCATTAAATTGGTCTTTAACCTAACCACAGCTTCTCCCTCTTTGAACATTCCTTCTAGCATTTTTTCAAAAAGTTCTAGGTTACTCTCTGGTGAAGAGCTTCTATGTAGACATTCTGGCTCCCTCATCTTGCCTCTACTGTCTCTAAACTTCTTGAAAGTACTAGAATCACATGTATCAACATAAGCATGTCCCTTTTCTATCAGATAACGAGCATACTTGTAGTATACCTCAAGTCTCTCTGAAGCGTAAAGCTCTTGTTCCCATTTAATCCCCAACCATTTTAGATCCTCCTTAATCCAATCATATGCGTCTAGAATTGGTCTTTTAACCTTAGGATCCGTATCATCAAACCTCAGTATGAATTTACCGTTATACATCTTGGCGTATTCGTAAGATAAGATAGCAGCTCTGGCATTTCCTAAATGAAGAGGACCGTCTGGATTAGGTGCGAATCTAGTTACCACTTGTCCTCTAACGTTAGGAAGGGGTGGTAATATTTTCTTTTTTTCTTCGTGCTTCTTCTCTTCTAATAACTCAGGATACTTAGTCTCAATTTCAGCTATTTGTTGCTCCAAGGTTAGTGAATTAACTTGATCTATAATCTCCTTGACAATTTTTACTATTTCTTTTGCATTAGATCTTAATTCCGGCCTCTCTGCTATGATCTTACTCATCACCGGGCCCGCTTCAGCTTTACCATCATGCTTTACCGCGTTTTGAAGAGCGTATTTATATATAATTTCCCGTAGTTCACTTGATGACATCAAGCTCCCCTTTTAGTAATTTATCCACAAATTCCCTTACACCTTTTCCGCTTTTATTACTTGTTATATAATCAGCTATATCTTTCAGTTCATCATCCGCATTTCCTACTGCTACTTTAAATCCTACTTGTTGAAACAATTCTATATCAGTTGACGAATCACCAATAGCTGCTACATCTTCTTTCTTTAAACCTTGTAATTGAAGCAACTTTTCCACTCCTACACTTTTCCCTGCTGCATTATATGCAATATGAACAGCATATCCGCTACTTTTAATATACAGATTCTTTTCTTTAGCCCAATTTATCATTTCATCAGTTAATTTTGCGGGGACGAAACCAAAATCACATTCTCTATACTCATTTTGCCATGTATCCCTTAACTTAAATAGAGATTTAAATTCAATTACTAGACTCTTATCCATTTGTTTACATAACCTATATTTTTCCTTGTAAAATACTATACATCCGTTTTCTGCGACAATTCCACCATCTAAATAAAGATATGTGTAAAGCCCTCTAAGGATTGGGTAAGAATTTCCGCTAACTAAACCTACTTTAATCCTTTTTTCCTGCAAGAGCCTTATTGCGTAAATTGCATCTAGGTCAATTCTCGTAGAATCCCTATCTTCGGTTAACGTTCCATCTAAATCCATTAAAACTAATTTTATCATGGAACGACATCTCTAGCTCTCTTGGCGTATTCATGATCTACATAAATTCTTCTAATAGTTAAAGTCTCTGGTATATGATTAATTAACGTGGATTTATACTTAATTATATTAATCTCATTATTCTTCGAAATTATATTTATTTTATCCTTACTGAGTATTTTTATTTTTTCCTCAATGGGATATATTGAAGTCCTAGGAATTTGATTTCTCTCTAATCGGTCAACTAGCTCCTTAATCTCAACATCTCCTCCTTTCATCTCGTTATTATAAGAGACCTCTTCATAAACGACCTTAGGACCTCTTCTATCCAAGAAATTCCTTATTTTGTCTTTTAAATAAAGGGGAGAGTTAGAGGAATAGAGATATGTGTAAAGGATCATGAAGACCCATTCATCATCCCAATAGGATATTGAGGAATCATATACAAGATCTCTTAAATTATCAACGCTTAAAATTGACGAATAGCAGCAATCATGAATAGTTCTAAAAATTTCTCTCAGCATTAACTCATAACCTATTATCGTCTTATGATAATATACAGCCTGATACATGTGAAGTCTGGATATGAAAAAGTTCTCTAAACTGTATATGCCTTTATCTTGGACAATAATTTCGTTATTATTCCCATAGAAGATAGTATCTAGAAGTCTATACAAATCAATATTGCCTAATTGCACCCCTGTGTGTCTCGAATCTCTAACTAGATAATCCATCCTATCAACATCTACGTCACTGTTTATAATTGATGAAATCATAGAATTTCCATTTAAAATATCTAGAATCTTATTGTAGTCAATTGACTCTTTATCAAAAAAATCCCTAAAGTAAGGGGACTTGGAAATTATCATATATCTTAAATCCTTATTTGATAATCCTTTTTCTAGATATAGAGGCTCGAGACTATGACTAAAAGGAAATTGACCTATATCGTGGAGTAATGCAGAGTACTTTAGATAGGTTGACTCTTCATCAGTTATTATTCCTAGTTGTTTGAATTTCTCACTTAAAATTGTAGTAAGATAAAAGGTGCCTAATGAGTGGCTAAATCTAGTGTGAGTAGCACCAGGATATACCAGGTACGCTAAACTTGTCTGTTTTATTCTCCTTAGGCGTTGAAACTCAGGCATGTCTATTATCTTGGCTTCTCTATCATCAAGTTTAATATAGGCATAAATCTCGTCATATACTTTCTTCATTCAACTCAGACTAATCTTAAAATCAGAGAAATATAAAAGCCCATCCCAGCTTGGTGGGGCTGCGGATCCTCACGGTATCCACGGCCCCACCAACGTGAGTGGCTTAACTTCCGGGTTCGAAATGAGTCCGGGTGTTGCCCGCTCACTGTGGCCGGGTGGGCAAGATTAAGTACTCATAACATATATAAAAAATTAACTACCCTTCTTTTCCTCAGGCACCACTGCGTATATACCTACTATATATAAGTTACGTCCATCCTTTGGACAAGTGCCAACTACTTTAAGAACATAATCTCCATCTTGGAAAGGTCTCTCCGTTTCATAGTCCCCATTAACGCACTTAATCACAGTGTAAACGCTTACAGTTTGTTGTTGATTAGAGGACATTTATTGAGCCACCCCTGCAGTATTCCCTACTCCTACTACTACTACTATATCTCCAGGTTTAGTTCTTTCTAGAATTATCTTCTTTACTAATTCCAATGCCTTAGGTGCAGCTTGATAGATTTCCTTCCTCATTTCAGTAATTGCCTCCTCCATGCTCATCTTCACTATTACCGCATCTATCGGTATGTTGTACCTTACAGCAACTCTCTCTATGCTTATCTTTTCTGGGCCTGGATCACCCATTGCAACTCCAGTACCTTCAGCTATGGCCCCAGTATTTTCGCCTTCTAATTTCAACGCAGCATCTATAGTTATAATTCTTGTAACTTTACCTTTATACTCTTCTACAGCATTCTCTACTGCTTCCCCAGGCCTTCCTACTGTAGCCATAGGACCCTCAGCCTTTATTACGACCAATCTTCTACCTTCAAATTCCACCTCTCCTGCTACAGTATCTCTACTAGGATTCCATTTTTTATCAGCATTCATAAATAGATAAGCCGCCACCAAGGGACCTAATGAATCCCCTACTGGTATTCCTCTTATGAAAGTACTCATTGCCTTTGAGTATGCTTCAGATATCTTGACAAGTTGTGGAACAACAAATTGTAATTGATAAAGAAGAACCACACTATTTAGCTTTTTAGCTAAGATTAAGTAATGCCTCACTACTTTGTATATTAGATTCAACGAATTTACTACTTCTGCAGAAACTTCCAATTTACTCCTATTAACGTTGTCTATATTTGGAACCATAAGGGTTATAAGATCTCTTATCTTATCCTCTCCACTTCTAAGCAATAGCTTCATTCTACTTATTATATCCGTTGGCTCTACGTTTACTGGATCTATTATAAACATTTCAGATACTCTTTCAATAAATGGTTTTGGATCTTGAACACCTCTTTCTTTTAATAACTGCTCCATTTTACTCTTGGACTCATTCAAGTATCTTTCAATCATACTTAATTGACCCTCTATACCTCTAGCTAACATCGATACAGTCAGCCTTGTATTAACACCAGGCAAATATAGCAGAAATAATAAAACAAAGAATAGTACATATGTTAGAATGTAGTAAAGAGAACTTGCTTGATTTAAAGATGTTTGTGCTAAAGTAATTAAACTCATTTTTATCGTTAACCTTTACTCATTCGAATTAATTAAACTTTTTTTCAAAGAGACTTTGTAGACACTATAATTGAATTGCCCTTAACTATAACGGTATGCTCGAACTGGGAAACAACGCCTTTTTTAATCTCAAGTAGGATAGGATATCCTCTTAATACACCTTTTTTAATTAAATTTTTTATATTATTTCTTAATTCGTCGACATTGGTAGAAAATTCCTTAAGCCATCTCTCTGAAAATGGCAGATAATTAAAATGTGTATATATAAAATCTAGCAGTTCACTCTCTCTCGCAGAAAGACCTTTCACATTGGGATTTTTTAAGGAATATATTGTAACATCCTTCCCTTCTACTACCTCACCACCCCCATCAGTAGCGAACGGCTCTATCGCGTAAACAGAATCAGATTGTATAGCGCCTAATCCCCTTTCATAAACATTGGGTATAAAGACGCCAGCATGAAGTTCATAGCGCCTTATAAGATGACCTCCCAAGTTCCTTATCGGCTTATATCCTTGAGCTCTTATCATTTTTTCAATAACTCTACCTATCTCGCCTACGCTTAGTCCAGCCCTAAAATTAGCAATTGCAGCTTCAAGAGCGGTTTTAGAGGCATCTAACAACCTTTGATACTTAGCGTCTAAACTAATGGTAGTAGCGGTATCACTAATATAACCATCAATATGAGCTCCCAAATCTAACTTAACTACTGCACCTTCCGGAATTCTCTTTTCATCATTTATAACTGGACTATAATGAGCTGCTTCTGAATTAATGGATATATTACATGGAAATGATGGAAATGCCTTATTTTCGAGTATTATACTCTCAACCTCTTCACAAATATCTAAAACCTTGGCATTAGCCTTAACGTTTAAGGAAACTTCATCTCTAGCCTTAGCTGCAATTTTTCCTGCTAATAAGAGCTTGTTAAGTTCATCCTCAGTCATGAATGTAGTTTTCGGGGTATAAGCTTTATTTTTTTCTCATAAAAATCTTTTGTATGGCACAGTTAAGATGGTTAGGCCATGCAGCAACCTTGTTAATATTTGGAAATAAGAGTGTAATAATAGACCCGATGATAAAGGATAACCCATTAAGCCCGGTAAAAATAGACTATTTTAAAAATAACTTGGACATCATAATCGTAACTCATGACCACTACGATCACTTAGGAGATACATTAGAATTACTAAAAATGAATCCTAAGGCAAAACTCTACGCAACTTACGATTTGGAAGCTTACTTGGCGGAGACCTATAAAATATCCGAGGAAAGTATTATCCCAGCTAATGTAGGGGGATTTGTAGAAGTGGATGGAATAAAGCTTGCATTGACCAAAGCTGTGCATTCAAGTACACATAGTGATCCAACTGGCGCAATAGTATCGGCTGAAGGAATTACGATATACCATGCAGGAGATACTGGATTATTTGAGGACATGAAATTAATTGGAGAAGTATTTAAGCCTGATTACGCACTATTGCCAATAGGTGGAAGGTTTACAATGGACCCCTATCAAGCATCAATAAGCGTTGAGTTTATTAAGCCTAAAAAAGGCGCGATACCAATACACTACAATACTTGGGATCTAATAAAAGTTGACGTAAATGACTTTGTTAAACTAGTTAAAAACAAAGGATATAATCCCATAGTGTTACAACCTGGTCAAACTATAACGTTGTGATATGAATGTTAAGTGAGAACGAAGCTAAGATATTGTTTTTTTTAAAAGATCTTAAAAGAACAAATTCTATAGAAATTTCAACAAAAATAGGTATTCCAGAAAGTTCGGTCCTAAGTTTAATTGAGTTATTAAGAGAAAAGGGTTATGTAAAAACGGAGATAATATCTGAGAAATATTATGTATTAACTGAAGAGGGAAGGAAAAGAAAGGAAAACGGACTGCCCGAAGACATTTTAATAAATTCATTGAATGGACAAGAAAAAGATCTAAACGAGATAAAAAATACTCTTGATGAGGACTTTAATATTGCAATTAGTTGGGCAAAGAGAAAGGGATTAATAGAGATAAAAGAAGGAAAAGTAATACCTAAAGTAAAAACTTATACATCACCCGAATATCTTGCTCTATTAAATCTTGAAAAAGCTGATATTAATACAATAAATTTGCTTAAAAAAAGGGGGCTTATAGAAGAAAAGGAAAGGAAAATTGTAAACGTGAAGTTAGTAAAAGAACCTAAAGAGTCAGAGATCGGGATTTCAAATCTTACTAGAGAAATGATAGTTAGTGGTGAATGGAAAAAGTATAAACTTAGAAAGTATAATGTAGAAGCATTTCCTCCCTATTATACTATTAGTAAAAAACATTATTTTAGAGAATTCCTAGAAAAAGTCAAGGATATTATGATTAGCTTAGGATTTAAAGAGATTAATACAGGGTATATTGAAATGGAATTTTATAATTTTGACCTTCTATTTCAACCTCAAGATCATCCAGCCAGGGAAATTCACGATAGCTTTGCAGTAGAGGGTTTGGGAAATATAGAGGATAAAGAGTTGCTAAGTAATGTAAAGGAAATTCACGAGAAATTCTGGAAGTACGAATGGAAACAAGATATTACGCTAAGGTTAATGTTAAGAAGCCAAACTACAGCTACAACTGCAAGAGTCCTAGCCTCAAGACCAAAGGCACCTCAAAAACTGTTCACTTTAGGTAAAGTCTTCAGACCAGACGCAATAGATGCAACTCATTTGATAGAATTTCACCAATTAGATGGTGTAATTATAGATGATAATTTCACGTTTAGGGAGCTATTAGGTGTTCTAAAGGAAATATTTTATAGGTTAGGAATTAAAGAAATCAAATTTAAACCAGCATACTTCCCATTTACGGAACCTAGCGTAGAAGCCTATGGATATCTGGAAAAATTGGGTTGGGTGGAGATGTGTGGAGCTGGACTGTTAAGGCCAGAAATACTAAGTTCGGTTGGAATAGACAGCATAGCCGGAGCTTGGGGCATAGGAATTGAAAGGCTCGCTATGAGCTTTCTGAACATTAGCGATATTAGATTACTTTATTCGAATAATATAGAATATATAAGGGATATGAAAGTGAAAATAGAGTGATATAAATGGTAACTATAGTATTAAATAAATATAAATTACTAGATAAAATACATATTGGCCAGCAGAAACTAGAGGATCTATTGTTTAACTTAAAATCAGAAGTAAAACCAATCGATGAAAATAATATTGAAATTGAAATAAACGCTGACCGATTGGATCTGCTCTCCTCTGATGGGATAGCTAGAGCAATCAAGGGTTTATTAGAAAAAGAGTTGGGCGAAGCAAAATATAATGTTACAGATACAGAATATACTCTGATTGTTGATAATGTTAGAACTAGACCTTATGCATTAGCTGCTATAGTCTATAATGCTAAGATAGACCTTGAAGAATTGATACAGTTTCAAGAAAAACTTCATGGCACTATAGGAAGAAAGAGAAAAAAGGTAGCAATAGGTATACATGATCTTAGGAAAGTAGATTCAAAGACGATAGAATATAAGGAAGTTCCTCTTTCCTATAAATTTGTCCCATTATATGGAAATAAAGAGCTCACAATCAGTGAGATTTTGGAGAAGACTGAGCAAGGAAAACTTTATGGAAATATCTCAATAGCTAATGGAGTATCACCAGCAATAGTTCAAGACGATGGAGAAGTATTAAGTATACCTCCAATAATTAACTCTAATAAAACCAGACTGGATGAAAACACAAAAGATTTCTTTATAGATGTTACAGGAACTTCGTTTGAAGCCGTTGCACAAACTCTAGATATAATAGTTTCAAATCTAGCAGAAGCTGGAGGGACTATAGGAAGAGTAAAAGTGCTAAAATCTGCTAATTCTTCACAATTATCTTCACCCTTGTTTTTACATAAGATTCAGAATGTTAGAGAGGAATATGTAAAAAAAATTTTAGGAATTAAAACCAGTAAGGAAGAGATATGTAAACATGTAATGAGAATGAGAATGAATTGCGACATAGAAAACGGAGTCATAAGAGTAACGGTGCCTCAATATAGGGTAGATATTCTGAACGAAATTGACGTGGTAGAGGATATTG
This sequence comes from Sulfolobus islandicus Y.N.15.51, assembly GCF_000022485.1. NCBI lineage: Archaea > Thermoproteati > Thermoproteota > Thermoprotei > Sulfolobales > Sulfolobaceae > Saccharolobus > Saccharolobus islandicus. The sequence goes on from NC_012623.1 coordinate 700,041, forward strand.
CGATGAGTATTGGTTATAATAACCTAGAACCTTCTAAGTATATTTCAACAAATTATGGTTCTTATGATTACATGACACTGCTTGAAAGGAAAATAAGAGAACTAGGCATCGGAGCAGGATATGTAGAAATATCTAACTTTGTGTTAATTAAAGATGAAAAACTATTCAGTAATAAATATGTAAAAATTCTCAATCCTGTTACTGAGGAATATAATGCAGTAAGGGATTCACTAATTCCAGGATTATTAGATTTCCTATCTAAAAATCAGCATGCGAAATTTCCCATTAGAGTTTTTGAGACTGGAGATGTAGTAGTTTATGACTCTTCTACAGATACTGGATTCAGAAATGATAAAAGGGCTGCGTATGCAATAATGGATAATAAGGTGAGTTATGAGGACATACAAGCACCAATCCACTACATTCTAAAATCCTTAGGCTTGGAAGTAAATTATAAGGAAGAAAATAATAATATTTTCATTGAGGGGCGCTCAGCATCAATATTTTACGAAAACGAGAAAATGGGAGTAATAGGTGAAGTTAACCCTGACGTATTAATAAGATTCGGTATTGAATATCCTGCAGTAATTGCTGAATTATATATTTCGGAAATAGGTAAAAGACTTACAAATCAAAGATAATAGACGAGGTGATATTAATCCCATTTATAATATCGAATGGTGTTCGTCTATATTATGAAGTAAGAGGAAATGGAAAACCGATTGTGCTAATCCACCATTTAGCAGGCAATTATAAGAGCTGGAAATTTGTAATTCCAAAGTTGACATTAGATAGCACTGTAGTTGTATATGATTTAAGAGGACATGGTAGATCTTCAACTCCCAATTCACCTTATAATATCGAAGAGCATTCCAGTGATTTAAGAGGTTTATTAGTCCAACTAGGTATAGAAAAACCAATATTAGTTGGACACTCAATAGGTTCTTTAATTGCAATAGATTACGCTTTAAAATATCCAGTAGAGAAATTAATATTAGTTGGAGCTCTGTACAAAGCGCCATCGCCAGAAGTTTATGAGAAGTATGTAAGAATAGCGGTGAATTTCGGATTAAGAGCCTTAGCGGAATACAGAAGATTACATAAAGAGTTTGCGGAGACATTAGTCAGTAACTATCACGCATGGAATTCTCTTCTAGAAGTATATGAGGAAACAACGCCAATAGGTTATAAAAACGCAGTAGAAGGGTTATTGAAAGCAAAAGATTATTCAGACGAACTCAGGGAAATAAACGTTAATACCCTTTTAGTGTATGGGACTTATGACGGATTAATAACAAATATAAACGTATTTAAGAACAACATGAAAAATGTGGAAACAAAAACTATAGAAGGCTATGGTCACTTTCTTAATTTCGAGAATCCGTCATTATTGTCGGATATCATAAAGAATTTCTTATAATTCCATTTAATTTCTTTATGGCATCTAGTAATTCATTCTTAACTTTTTCTATTTTTACTTTAATTTCCTCCTCTCTTCCGCTCCCCGCTATTTGTATTTCTAATATAGGGCGTAACAACTCATAACTTTTTGGATGTGTTTTTATATAAATATCATACTTTTTCACCAGTTCCTTAACATATGGTGCCAAAGCCGATTCCATCACGTTCTCAACGTATATGAAGTCCTCTAGATATTTCAAATTGGGCTTGTTTCTTAGCATTTTGTTTATAAAATTCTCTAATACGTTTTCCATTTCTCTAGGTACGCCCGGTGTTGCTAATATATCAATGTTATTATGATAAATATATATCCCAGGTGCTATTCCCTCATTATTTTCGACGGCCATAGCACCATACGGCAAATAAGCCATTTTCTTTCTCTCTTCAGTGAGGGGAATATTTCTTTTGGTATACTTTTCTAGAATCATATCAAAGGCTGTTTTATTTAACTCCAAATTAACCCCTAACGCTTTTGCTAACCCTTCTGCTGTCTTATCATCCCACGTAGGCCCAAGACCACCAGAAGATACTATGACTTTCGGCTTTCTATCTATTGCCTCTCTAAAAGCTGATACAATTTCATCTATATCATCCATAACTACAGTTATTCTTCTCACAGTGAATCCCAATGATGTAAGTCTACGGCCGATATGTGAAGCATTAGTATTTACAGTCTTTCCACTTAATACTTCATTACCTATAGTTACAATTTCCGCGAACCAATAATCCATAAAAATATTAACTATCGGAACCAATTAAAACTTGAGCTTCATGTTTGAGAGATTTTTATCCAACGAAACTAAGTATTTACGCACCTCAGAAATAAGAGATTTACTAAAGTTAACCGAAGGTAGAAATGTAATTAGCTTTGCAGGCGGTTTACCTGATCCTCAGACTTTTCCGGTAGAGGAGATTAAAAAAATAGTTGATGATGTTTTATTGAATAATGCAGACAAGGCATTACAATATACGGCAACTGCTGGAATATCTGAATTTAGGAAAGAACTAGTGAACTTATCTAGGTTAAGGGGAATTAGTGGAATAGATGAAAGAAATGTCTTTGTTACAGTAGGAAGCCAAGAAGCACTTTTCATGCTATTTAATATATTACTAGACCCAGGAGACAATGTAATAGTCGAGGCGCCAACTTATTTAGCAGCTTTAAATGTCATGAGAACCAGAAAGCCAAATTTCATATCAATCACCGTAACGGAAAGAGGGCCAAATCTAGATGAATTAGAAAGAAAAATAAGGAATACTCATAACGATGGGAAAAAGATCAAGTTAATGTACGTAATACCAACAGCCCAGAATCCAGCGGGTACGACAATGAGTACAGAAGATAGGAAAAGACTCTTGGAAATTGCATCAAAATATGATTTCTTAATTTTTGAAGACGATGCTTACGGGTTTTTAGTGTTCGAAGGAGAGAGCCCCCCACCGATTAAGGCCTTTGATAAAGAAGGAAGGGTAATTTATACTAGCACATTTAGTAAAATACTTGCACCAGGTTTAAGATTAGGATGGGTAATTGCTCATGAAGATTTCATTAAGGAGATGGAATTATACAAACAAAATGTTGATTTACATACACCTTCATTTTCACAATATATTGCAATGGAGGCTATAAGGAGAGGTGTAATTCAAAATAATTTACCTAAGATAAGGAGAGTGTATAAGGAAAAGAGAGACGTAATTCTAGAGGCAATAGAAACTTATTTCCCTAAGGATGCTAGGTGGACTAGACCAGTTGGTGGAATGTTCGTTTTTGCTTGGTTACCAGAAAAAATAGATACCACTAAGATGCTAGAAAAGGCTTTGCAAAGAGGCGTAGCTTATGTGCCCGGTTCTAGCTTTTATGCTGACTATAGTGGAAAGAATACCATGAGGATAAACTTCAGCTTTCCTAAGAAAGAAGAGCTAGTAGAGGGAATTAGGAGACTAGGAGATACCATAAAACAAGAGCTCTCTACTTAAAAACCTCTTCAGTATTTATTACTACCCCAGCCCTCGGTGATGGAAAAGAAGTCAAAAGGTCATTGGAAAATGATACCAACTCATTAAATAGTTTATCGGTAATTTTTTTGTCTATAAATTCAAGAACACCATCAACTTCTCTAGGAGGAATAAATATCGCTTTAGTAGATGAAACTACTGGCCATGTGTTCATTAACTTGGGCATTATTATCTTAGTATTTGATTTAGAAATATGGTCTACAAAAGCTCTGATCCATGACCTAAATGTTGTAATTACTATATTGTCCCACTCCTGTGAAAGGTGTCGAATCTCCTCAACTCCAACTATTTTCGGATTAATTCCGTCTTCCCTATATACAGCAACTTTACTGACTACGTCTCTTAAATAAAGTGCTGAGGTTATTCCGTAGAGCCCACTACCTATTATTAAGGTATTGCCGCTGCTAATATATTTAGGTAATTGTAATGCAAAACTCACGTAAGGATAAAGTATATATTTTTCATTGAAATTAGATTGAGGAAGAATTACTATACTGTCCAGAGGTAAAGTAGCCTTTTCTGCCAAAATACCATCTATCTCAGTTCCAATCCCACCATATGTCTGAGAATATGGTAAGACGAGAACTAGTTTTCCTTCTAAACTCTTGTCAATATCTAATCCAACGTTTTCAATTCTACCTATTCCAGTTGAACCGAGTATTCTAGTTGGTTCTACCCATAATAAACCCACATATATAGAGTTTTCTAACCCATTTACTAACACTCTTTTTGGCTTTAATAATACATAATCTCTATTAACTTGTTTTTCTGGCACATCGTTTATTGTAATACCTAAATTGAATACCAAAGCTTTCATTTGAGGGACATAACTCCTACTGCTTATTAAATTTTATAATTAAATTCATTCTACAATGGAAAAGGCAATTCATAATCTAGGGAAAGACGCTAGACTGCACATTATACACATTCTCTTACAAAACAGAAGTAAAAAGGAACTTGCTGATGAGCTGGGTATAACTCCAGCAGCGATTACTAAGTACTTGAAGGGAATTACACACCCAAGTGATGAAATAATTGAAAAATGTATTGAAGTTGCTAAAGAAGATGAGTATTATGAGATAATTAAAATAATAATTAGTGATATAACAGAGGCTTTAATAGAACTATCTAGGGAAATAGATATAGAAAAAATAATGGAAAACGAGAATGTACAGAAACTTAAAAAACTACTTGATAAAGCATTTGATAAAATGTTATCAACTTCTCCTAGCTTCGTATAGTGGACATACAATGCATATTTCTGAAAATTTGGAAACAACAACTCTTTTAGTACCATCATCATTTATTACTATTACATCACTAGGAATTCCGAGCTTACTTTCATCGCTTATATTCCACGCTTGGCATACAAAGTTTATTGCATGTTTGCAAGTTTTTGATTTCCATACACCTTGAGATTTTGCTATATTAATCCAGTTTAAAGTTCTTGTTATATTGTCAACCATAGCATAGATTTTTTTATGCTCTTCATTATTATTATCTTTTATGTTCTTTAGTTCCTCTGTTAGTTGCCTTATTTCTTGCTCTAGATCAGAAGTTGAAAGAAGTACAATATTTGGTTTTAAATTATCCTCTGTAACTGAACTCATGATAAACTACTTAATATAGTATACCTTATAAAGAAATGTGCACATAAACTTAACGAGGTAGTTAGGAATGGTAAAGGAAATCTACAGAGAAAGGATAAAAGTACTTACTGACATATGGAGTTTATTGATGGAAAGCTGGGAATCATTAAGTCGGGAAGATGTTATTGAAATCGTTAAAAATGCTTATACAAAGAAAAATATTAAGCCATTTAGAGGGTTTAATGCAGATGGATTATATGAGAAGGAGCTAGTAAGCTTGTTTGTAGTAGGAAAATATGGGTTAGGTCTCTTTGAAGATAATAAAGAAATATTTGACAAATTACTATCTAAGGAGGAAGACTACGATGAAATCTCAAAGTTAATCATAGATGGAAATGTTAATGAAGCCTTTGAAAAGTCTGGTAATAGCAAAGAGGTATTAGCTAGAGCATTAAGAACAACATTTACTAAAATAATATTTTCTTTTGAATCAGAAGACAAAATGTATAAATCGCTAAAAAATCTAAATATTTCAGAAAAAGACGAAATAAAGCATACTTCAAGAAGTTTTTCAAGATTCTATACCGCATTTAAACTTGCAGAAAGTATGGCTGAGGGAATAGTGAGGGATAGGCTAACTTATATTGCTACTAAAAAGGCTATCGCAATATCAATAGGTATTAAATATCCTTTACCAAAAGCTGATTACGTAGCGTTAATAGCCAAAGAGGTGTTTAACGTAAATAAGAAGATATTGAATAAGATTTTGGGTATAAAGGTATAAGCATAGATATTTTAAACTACTAAATAAATTATAATTGAGTTATGCAGAATCTCTCGCCTACACAAAGGGAAATATTATTAGCACTTACAGATCTTTATAATAGGCAAAAAAGAATGATAAAAAGTAAGGAAGTGGCTGACATTATAGGGAAAGATGAGGGGACAGTAAGAAACATTATACTAAGCTTAAAGGTATTAGGTCTAGTTGAATCGAAACCGGGACCTAATGGAGGCTACATGCCAACACTAAAGGCATATGAAATTATCAATAATCCTACATTAACTCCAATACTGGATAAACTAAATCTCTATAAAGGAATGATAGAAACTGATATAAAAGTAGAGAATATTGAAATAATTGATATTACTAATCCTTCGGCAAATAGGGTTCTCCTAAAGGTAGAGGGGGATCTAAGGAAATTAAAAGTAGGAGATGCCGTACGATTGGGTCCTACACCCTATAGTAGGCTAGTTATAGAAGGATTAGTATTACACTTAGATGAGAACAGTAAAGAAATCGTAGTAGATGTAAAGAGAATGATAAGTATTCCAAAGGAAAAAGTTAAAAATCTTATCTCCAAGAAACTTATAGCGTTAAAGCCAGAAACTAGCTTAAGAGAGGCCTCCATGATATTCTACAAGGAAGCAATAAGAGGTGCGCCTGTTATCAATCAAGACGAAAAAGTTGTAGGGATTCTAACTACAGCAGATATAATTAAAGCCTTTTTCGAAGGAAACTATACCGCTAAAGTGTCAGAGTATATGAAGACCAATGTAATAAGTATAAATGAAAATGAAGATTTGCTAGATGCAATTAGAAAAATGATAATTTACAATGTTGGTAGATTGCTAGTGTTAGATAGTAATAATAAAGCCGTAGGTATTGTAACCAGAACAGATATTTTAAGATCCATTGCAGGCCTAGAAGGCTTGTGGACATCTTGAAAGAGAAATGCGGAATCATCTGCAATAGCGCTTTTTATGAGCTAAAAAATATAAGTTATCTAGAACACGAATTTCTTTGCGATCCTTCTGATTTTTATACAATTGTACAAAGTAAATGTAATGGTAAAATAAAAGCAATAGTTCACACTCATGAAGAAAGTTGTGAACCTAGTTACAAAGATATCATATCAATGAAAATATGGAACATACCTTGGATTATTATATCTAAAAATTGTATAAAAGGTATACTATATTCAAACGGAAGTATACTCGAGCTCGATATTAACTCCCTTCTGTCTCAAGAACTCTATAACTCTATCATGAAGCTTCTTCATTAGTTCCCTTCTATCTTCCGCTAATACTACATCTGAATGCCCTTTAAGTATTATACTATGGGAAAATGGACTGGGAATGCTAGTGGGTCCAAATACATCAATTGTTATTTCGTGATCAGCAACTTTTCTGAGAATCTCCTTAGCTCTCATTATATCCATATGATCTTCCAAAATCTCTCTGATAGTCTCCTTAATCACTGGAAAATTTTCAATTTCTCTTACAGCTTTTAGCAATATCTCTGAATTTAATTCTCTTCTCTCTAGATTAGTCTCCCTTCCTTTGTATTTTCGCAATATCATAAATGATCTCTCTGCGCAGTGTCTAAATCTTCTCTTTAGCATTTCTGTCCTCATAATAGCATTTGTAACTATTTCATAAACGTTATCTGGATTAACCTTTTCAAATAGGTTCTTAATATCATAATCCAAGGAAATGTCTCTTTTCACACTAAGCACAAATCCATTGTCAGTAACAGAAACTTTAACATCTATATTTAACTCTTCACTAAGCACATATGCAAAAGCTCTAGAAAGAGCATCTAATGCTCTTCTTCCATATAATGCGTGAAAAATATAATTCCTAATTCCTTCTTCATCATCATAAATTTCTATTAAAATCAAGTTATCAGAAGGAACTTTTCCATTCGTGAAAAGGTATTGCTCTAAAATATAGGTATATATTGACATGGAAGAGTGTTTATCAATATCATATTGCTTAGAAATATTTTGTATTATCTCGGTATGCGTTACTCCTTTCTTAATCATCTCAGCTATTTCTCTTCTAAACTTACCAACCTCTAGCGCTGATTCATAGGCTAATGGAAGCATTTCAGAAAACCAGCTTGGAACTGTTGGCCTTTGACCTATGGCTTCTTTTACAATTACCTTTGAACCTTTGCTCCCAATAAATTCATAGGTCCTACCACTTAATACGAAGATATCTCCGGGTGATAGTATTTCAACAAATTCTTCTTCTAAATTACCAACATATCTATTATTCTCAGTAACTACGCTTATCATAGCCTCATCTGGAATTGTACCACTATTAGTGTAAAATATCAGTCTACTACCTTTTTTTGGATAAATAATCTTTTCCTCTTTTAGTCGTATTTTAGCATAAACGTTTTTTAACTCAACTCCAAAGAAATCTCCACTAAGATATCTTAATACTAAAGAGTACTCAGATTCATTAAGGTCTGAGAAATTATATGACCGCTTTAGAATATTATACAACTCTTCCCTATCTATCGGAGAAATTAAACTAGCAGATACTATTATCTGCGACAAGACATCTAATGGATTTTTAGGAATATGAATGTTATCAATTTTCCTATCTCTAGCCAACTTAGCTAATACAGAACACTCAACTAAATCATCTCTGTCAACAACAATCACTCTTCCTTTACTAATACTCCTTATATGATGACCAGCTCTCCCTATTCTTTGTAATAATCTACTTACACTCTTAGGACTACTTAGTAAAACAACTAAATCTATGTAGCCTATGTCTATTCCTAATTCAAGGCTAGTTGATGATACAACAACTTTTAAGATCCCCTTTTTAAGCTTATCTTCAACATCTAGCCTCACATCTCTACTAAGACTACTATGATGAGCTTCTATCGCATCAACATCAAAGACCTTTTCATTTTCAGCTAACTTTCTCAACTTATATGCTACTCTCTCTGTAGCATGTCTTGTATTTGTAAAGATAAGAGTAGCTCTATGCTTTTTTACTTCATTCAAGATTGTCTTATATATTCCCTTATCTACCTCACTTTCAGAAGAATGAACTAGATCTTTAACTGGAGAAATCACCTTAATATCAATAGGTTTTACAAATCTAGCGTCAACAATTCTATACTCTCTCCCTTTGCCCACAAGAAATTGAGCTACGTCTTCAAGTGGTGATACAGTCGCACTTAGCCCTATTCTTACAAATTCTTTCTTAGCAAGTAGGCTTCTAAATAGTTCTAACATTGCAGAAAGATAAGCTCCCCTCTTACTGTTAGCTAGTTCATGAATTTCATCGACTATAACCCATTTCACATCAGTTAATTTCTGGCTGAACTTCGGTGAAGTTATGGATATTCCGAAGGATTCTGGTGTTGTTATTAAAATATGTGGAGGTTTCTTTAACATTTTCTGCTTTTCATAGGGTGTAGTGTCACTGGTTCTAATTCCAACCCTAATATCTGGTAACCTTGGATTTATCTGCTTTAACTCATTAAGAGGTTCTAATAGGTTTCTTTGCATATCATTGTTAAGCGCCCTTAACGGTGAAATATAAACCGCGTAAACCTTATCTTCCAACTCGTTGTTATCGCCTAATTCAAATAACGAATCTAAAATTCCTAGAAACGCAGCTAAAGTTTTCCCACTTCCCGTAGGGCTTGATACTAAGACATTATAGTTTTGCTTTATTAAGGGTATCGCTGCTCTCTGAGGAGGAGTGAACGTGGTATATTTCTCCTTAAACCATTTGACAACATATGGTCTAAGTAAGTTATATATTTCTTCATCGGAGTAAAAGTAGGTACTACTCAACTTGTAGTCCCTTTAAGAATATGATTTAAAAAATACTTCTTTCATAATCCTTTAATATATGCTATAAAAGTATAAAGGAAAGCTATTGAATAGTAAGCTAGCCAAATAAAGGTTAGAAAGTCGCCTCTAAACATATAAAGGAAAGCCGATAAAAGGAAGAATATTCCAAAGGCTAAAATTGGATATCCTATGTTACTCTTAGCCTTCTTACCTTTTGGAGTAACAATATATGTTCTAGTCTTCTTAAATGCGTTAAGAATACCAACAAGTAAAAATGGCGAAATTCCAACGGTATAAGCAGATAATCTTCCCAGCGCGTTTATTGCTGTTATAGTATCTAACCCTGACCTCTTTGAACTATTTACAAAAATAATAGCATAAACTGATAATGTTATAGCCCATATGACAAACATTGACAAACTCATACTAAGCCTAATACCTAGAAAACCAGCTATTCCAAAAACAGTAGCACTTATAAAAGTTAGTATAATTGGAATGTACTGAGAAAGATAAGCTATAATCTCTATTTTTTGCCAAATTTTTATATTACTACTTACGATATATTTGAACCTCCTAGAAAGAACCTCCATCGTCCCCATCGCCCACCTAGTCTGCTGTACGTAAAATGCTATTAGATTGTCTGGAACTTCCACATAAACTGGGGATGAAGATGCGCAAATCCTAAATCCTCTATTTATAAGTCTGGTTCCAAGTTCATAATCATCTTGAACCATAGTATAGTCCCATCCGTTTACCGCCTCTAATGCATTACGCTTAAAGATCGTTCCACATCCTATTGGCAATACTTTTAATCCTAATTTGTCTCTTCCTCTCAGTATAGATCTACTAGTAAGTACTGTTGATACCATTAACGCTCTTGCTAGAGATGTGCTAATGTTAGAGTAACCATGCCATTCCATAGTAACTGCATCACAGCCTAAATTCACCATATGATTGTAAGCTCTTATTAACGAATCTTTTTCAATCCTAGCGTCAACATCTAATGTTAGAATTAAATCACCAGTACTTTTCTGCAAGCCAAATGCTAATGCACCACTTTTATAGCCAAGTCTCTTTTCTCTTCTGAATATCTTTACATCTAACCCTGGAGGAATAATTAATGTTGATAATAATTTATCAAAATATGCTTGATCATCATCAGATACGATTATTATCTCTAGCTTGTTTTTATCCCATCTAGCCTCATATATATTATTAATTAGCCCTTGAATCACATCTATTCGTTCACCTTTCGTCGGTACTATAATTGATAGTTTAGGTAAATTAATCCCGTTATCGTGTAGAATTAAATTAACTGCATTGTAATTCTTACCATAGATATAGAAAATTATCTGATTCCAAACCACTAGAGAAGGTACTATAAATATAGCCAGATTAAGTAATAAGTTAAGCATCTATTAATATTGCCTTTTGGGGAATAATAAATTCATATACGTGTCTTGTTGTCTTAGGTGGAAATCTTAAGCCCCTATTAGCAATACTTATAACATCTTCCTTATATATTGAAGGTGGTTCTAAATGACCAACCATATCCTTTTCGACATGTATCCCTATCGAATTTAGAAAACTTTCTACTTTTTCTAGTTTCCAATAAAGTTTATACAAGCTATCATCACAAATGCGGATAGAATCGAATCGGGCGCATATTCCACCACTAGAGTAAATTGATGATAATATGCTCTTTACAATATGAGGCTTTGAGAATCTTCTATGCCATATACTCACGCTAATAGAAGTAGAATTATAGTTTACGTAAATCACTGGTATTCTTGGTAGCGAAAGACGTAAAGCAGCAGTAAATCTATGATGACCATCTAAGATAACATGTGTATTTTCATCCACTATAATAGGTTTTATAGCCCTTATTTTCTGCACTTCTAAAGAGATATTGACAACTTTGTCGATTAATATGTCCTCATGAGGTATTAGATTTCCGGGCTTCTCCATCTCTATGCGAATAGTACTCACAACATTCTTTAATTATACATGAATTACATAAAGGTTTTCTAGCCTTGCAAATTTGTCTTCCATGTGCAATTAACAAGTGATGAAGTTGAAGAAGATCATAAGCCGAGAAAAGTTCTTTTAAAGTAGATGATATCAATTCATATTTAGCGTTCATAGGAACTATCCCTAACCTTTTACTAACTCTAGTTATGTGAGTGTCAATCGGGAAAACTTCGTATCCCCTACAAGTTAATAATACAACATCTGCAGTTTTCTCTCCTATTCCCTCGAATTTTAATAGTTCCTCTCTGGGATTACTACTATTTAGCAGATTATCTATCAATCCATTATATTTCTCCAGAATTATTTTTGAAATTATTTTTAGCCTTTTGGCCTTAGTTTTGTAAAGGCCAGATATTTTTAGCGCATTTTCTATATCACTCAAATCCGCATCTGATAGTTTTTCTGGAGTAACGCCAACTTTCTTTTCTAGCTCTAAATAGGCTTTAAGCGCTGATTTATCTGTAGAATTTTGAGATAAGATAGTGGCTACAAGTACTTTAAAACAATTTCTAGTCTTAAGCCAGACATAATATGCAATGTAATCCTCCTCTTTTATAGTATAGATAGCGGAAAGTTTATGATAAACTATTTCGGGGGCACACTTCACGAATTTGAATATGCAGTTCAGCTTATAAGGAATTCTTAAGCTAACTTATTATTTGATGTACGAAATAGAGATGGTTCTTGATGCCATAAAGGAAGGTGCTGTAAATCCAGGGGATGCAGTAATCAAAACTGGACTACCTAGATACGAAGTCTTAGCGCTGTTCCACATTTTAGAGGAATTGGGCTTAATAGAGCCAGTATACTCTAAGGGATCACATAAGGCATTTCGTCTTACTAAAAAAGGAGAGGAAATACTTGAGGGATTAAAAAAGGGATATGAATTACATGTATTCGTAAAACCTAATCTGATCCAAGGTTAAAATAGTAGTAGTTTCCATTAATCTGCAAAATTATTGTAGAGTTTTCCTTAACAGGTATGTTGCTATTTATTATTGAGCTCAGTGGAACTAAGCTACCAGTTAATATTTCATATTTTACGTTATATGACACGTTATTGACTATAACTTTATCTATTATAATAGGAACACTACCATAATTATATACAAAAGTAGTATTAGCTGAATTTCCTAAATATATCACACTTATTTTAACATTAATATCGGTTAGATAATTATTGTATGCACTATTTGCTTGGATAGAACTATTTGTATAACTTTGTGCGAAAAATAAGTATAATGGAACAATTAGTGAGAGCGTAATCATAACCACGATCAATGTCGAAAAAATAGATGAAATAGCTTTCAAATAAACCACCTAATTTACGCTATTGAAGCTAGCACGTTCTGAACAACACTATACGGTTTTCCATTAGGTAAATTACCAACAATTTCAACAGTGTAGTATTGGCCAGCAGTTATTTTACCATTAATTGATGTTATATTTTGAATTGATTGGCCAGGTTGTAAGAGGTCGTTATTAAGTGATATTACAATATTCTTAGTCCCATTTAGAATCACAATGCTGTTTAGATATATCTGTGTGTTCCCTGTATTTGAAATGTAATATTGTAGATATGCTTGTCCGGTATTAGGATTGACATAGATACTTAATTGAGTCTGGAGACTTGTATTTTGTGTTAATGAACTAAATAAACCGTTTGAGTAGGCATAAAGTAGACCACCTAGCACTAGAGTTATGGCTAATACTATTACTGTACCTAAAATCGATGAAAGTCCTTTTCTCTTTTTTAATTTATACACTCCTTTCATCTCTCACTATATCAAAATTTATCTTACTCAGAGAACATCGAAAATAATTTACCTTTTTAGATTAAGTTAAAGATAACGTTTCCGAAAAATAGTATCAGTATCAAGTTTACCAGAACTAAAACAAGTAATGGGAAATTAAAAATAGTAAAGCGAGATATTTTAGCATACATTATACTAAGCGCTATCGAATATAGAACAATAATCAAATCTAAGTTACCCACTGCCTTAATCTTAGTCATTACCCCTAGTGCAAAATAGAATATAATCGGAGTTATGATGGCTAGAATATTGAACATACGAAGATTCTGCAATACTTTCTTTCGTAACAAAATATAATTGTTAAGAACCAAGGACAAATCTTTGAAAGTGTAAGTGTCAGCGAAACCTTTTTTGTCAATATTTTCTATAAGTTCTAAAATAGCATTTACAATCCAGATATTTGTTTTTACATTAGACATTGCTTCATTTTTCTTAATCTTTGTAACAAGTTCCCCCAAAAACTTCTTAAATTCTGTACTATCTACATTAAGTTTCAGTATTGCACTTTTTATACTATAACCTATTCTCAAATAATCTGCAATATCTGATAATATATATGGCAAATTGTTCAGAACAGCATCAGCGACCGATATCTTACGATAGACAATAAAGGAGAACACTATAAATATTGAATAAAATAGTAGTATCTCGTATTCTAAATTAAGATGGAAGAGGAACGTAAATATAAAAGGAATAGGTAGTATATATAATGATTTTTTAATCTCATTTATATTAATTTTTATATCGTATCCTATATTTGGCTGTATTAGTGAAACATAAAAGAAAATAATAGGAAAGAGTAAAAGAGGAAATATAAGCTCGAACATATTTATTGTTGACGAAATATACTGAAAGGCCAGTAAAATCATTGGAGTGACTAAAAACAGCATAAATAGAATCTCAACTAATTCATTCACTTTTTCAACGTAACTTCCAAAATTCAAATTTAAATTATCAATTGTCTCATTTAAAAGATCCTTTATTCTTTCGGGCATGGAAATTCCTATTGACTCGCCACTTGTATATGTTGTATAAATCTTGCCTAGAAAGTCCCCCCTATGAACTTTTGCTCTACTTTCCATTGCGGAGAAAGAAGATTTTCCTAAAACTTCCACCTCTTTAACCAGTAACATAGCCTCTCTTCTTAAACCTTTAAATACCTTAGAATTCCTTATTTCCTCAAAAGTTTTATATAAATTTTTACCTAAAAGACTATTAACATATGCAAATAGTAAGAAAATGGGTATCTCGTTTTCTATAATTTTTCTTTGCTCATCCTTTCTAATTTGAGTAATCAATAAAGGATAGAAATAGATGAAAAAATTCATTATATCTAATAATAAAAAATATTTACTAAATTTTAAATAAAAGATAACAGAGATAATGGAGATAACAGGTATTAAAAATGATATCCTAGTATACTCTTTACGGAGTCTTTCTATGTCATCACCATAATATTTAATATTATCATTTATTCTCGTAGCAATCAAGTTAAATAAATTAATTTTTTCAAATAGCCTTTGTCTCAACTTGACCACCTTGGGTTATTTTCTTTAGATAAATACTAAAATCTTCAAGATCTAAGACCTCATTATTTACTAACTTATCAAGGATTTTAACTCTATTACTAATCTCCTCTGTTATTTCTGAAATTGGTATTTCATATGTCTTTGATATATAATTGATCCTATAGGACTTTTTAACTAAATCATTAACACTGTTAGGTAAAAATGTGTTAGAGGAGAAAGACCATTTTAACACTGGTTTGAATCTTAGTTTACCTTTAACGTAAACTATTTCATAAATCGACCTTATAATGCGCCTTATATTCCCATTACGATCTCTTAATGTTCCTAAAACTATAATCCCCCATAGATTTTGTAAAAACAATTTAGCAACATCCTTATTTAAAAGACTAATTAATCTGGTTAGGGCCTCATGTGGATTGCCTGCATGAAATGTGGCTAACGAACCATGGCCAGAAGCTGAGGCATGAACCAATGCCTCTATCTCCTTGCCTCGAATCTCACCTATAACTAAGTAATCCGGCCTATATCTTAATGATAGTCTAGCTAAATCCATCAACGATACTTCAAATTGGGAAGAGATTGATTGTCTGGCAAAAAACCTTATCCAGTTATCATGAACTATGTTTATTTCTGGAGTATCCTCAATCGTAATTACCTTAAAGAAAGGGTTAACCATACTGAGTATCGAGTTAAGTAAGGTAGTCTTTCCAGATCCGGTAGAACCTATGACTAAAAAGAACGGTTTATAATCCAATAAAAACCAAATATAAGCTAACATTAGCGAACTTATCGATACGTTTTTAATCAATAATATAGGACTTATTGGCTTTAAAGGAAATTTCCTTATATCAAATGTAGAACCAGGTAATGAAACCTCACGAGATACCGTAGCAGCAACTCTATGGCCCTCAGGTAGGGAAAATTCAAGGTATGGCTTGGCAATACTGACTGGCTTATCCGCCTTGTTTGCAAGCTTTTCAATAACCTTTAGAACATGATCCTCTTGCTCAAAGACTATATTGGTATACAATCTTGGGAATCTCGTAACAATTCTATGAACTACAGTTACAGGATATGAGAATCCTTTGCATTCTACTTCTTCAACATAAGGATCTGCTAAGGGAACAGTTAGCTCATCATAACCTAACCTTTTTCTCAAATAATAGATCATTTTTTCAATAATACCTTGATCAGTAATACCTTTATTCTTAAGTATCTTGACTACTGTCTCTTCTATATTAGATATACTAGGAGTTGAATAGGTATACTCTAATATAGAATTAAGTAGTTCAATTTCCTTCTGATCTAGGCTAGGTTCGCTTACTTTATAATAGCCAATTCCATTATCCTCATATATAATGACTTTAGCATTTAGAACAGAATACTCTTGAAGAATATTCATAATACTGAGTATTCAGAAAAAATATACTCACGCAATACCGAAATTACTTAAAACTTCCTTTATAGCCATTGCTTCACTTAAAGCCATAGAGATTGATAACTTTATAATATTGACTAAGTCATATTGTGACTCCCACGTAAAACCCTGCGTATAGGCTCTGATTTTTATTGAATTATATACAGGCTCTATCGGGAAAATGATGTGATTTCCTTCTTTAGATATGCCTCTAAATGAATGAGGCCCATAAAATATTTCGAAAGGAATATTAGGTTCCATATCTAATTTTATTATCAGTTGATCACCTTTTAACTCAGCATTGATTGACTTAATGGGGTTTTTAATGCTAATTAATAAGTATTCTCTGATATAATTCCCATTATCTTTGACAATCTTGACCAAATCATATCCATCTCTTACAATTATCTTTTCACCGTCAACTTCTATTTTTTCACCTACTTTTCCAAATAATATTCCTTTGTATTCTAAAGGATATTCAAATAACTCTTTCCATTCGAAAATCTCGTTTTTTACTATGGCAACTTCTTTCTCAACACTATTATTTATAATTATGATTTTATTTCTATTTAAATTAGCTTTCTTTCTAACTATTTCCATAGGTGCTAAAAATTCTAATGACGCAACTAATCGATCATCTACATGAGCGTAAACATTGACTTGAACGTCTGAAAGCTTTAAATTATTAATGGTTAGTGGTATTTTAAGTGATTTCTTACCATAATTTTCCATAGTAGTAAGCTTATATATTTGACTTAGAGCTTCTATTGTAAATGTTATTTGAGATCTAGTTGGAATGGAATACTTTATATTAAACATTAATAACGCGTTCTTGTCTGGATTACCAATTAACGCTCCACCTTCATCTGCTGCAAGTATCTTTGCATTTGAGAATTCAATTTTTGGGAGTTGAGAAGTATAAGGAATAGTGTACATAAAAGAGAAGAACGTATTTCCAGCAGAGATTTCGAGGGAATCTTTACTATATTCAAAAGGCTCTATTAGTACGATTTTCTTTTTATCTTCAACAACCTTAATATCTAGCATCTTGCCGTTTTTTATATTAAAACTGTGGGAATAATTTTCGTCAACTTGCAGAATAATTGGATTCTGAATACTATTGTTTCTATTTATAACTTTGATCGGCTTATAGTTGTCTTCCAATGTAGCTATTCCAACAGTTCCGTCATTAGAAACCAGATAAATCCTTTTAAAGTTAAAATTGAATGAAGTAACATTATCAAAAATAAATAACTTGTTAAAATTATTGTCAAAAATGTAAAGTTTTCCGTTTTTTAGAATTCCAAACAAGTTTCTATTTGAGTTAACAAAGAACTCCGAATCTATAGTTCTCTCGATCTCCCTCCAACCAGTATTATAGTACTGCTTTAAGCTTTCACCACATAGAATTAGTAATCCTCCAGAAAACTCTCCTATTAAGTATGCATCATCAATACATATTCCAATATTTCCCTTTTTAGAAGAGACTATTATTCCCTCACTTGATCTATATATATTACCATAGGATTGAATAAAACCTAGATAATCTCCCTTAAAATTAAAATATGACGCAATACCTTTATTATTAATAACTTTAGTAACATTATCATATATTATAGAAATAGAGTGTCTTGAAACGTAAACTCTGTCTCCACGATCAACGTCCAAGTGTTTATTTCCTAATATTATAGTTAGCTTACTTTTTCCTATCAAAATTTTTTTATCTAAATAAGACAGATACTTCTCATACTCCTCTCCATTCAAAATATATTTTCTTCCTTTTAGATAAATTGGATAAATTTCATTATTATTATACATAATATAATCTACTACATATTCATTTTCATCTTTCCTAATTATCGTTTCCTTATCGTCCTCAATCATAACAACAAAATTGCCCTTTCTGAAAATCCACTTATTATCACTCATTCTTATCCCAAATTCATTAATATCAACTGAGGGTTGACGCAAAACGTTACATACTAACTGTACAGAATCTTCATCCTTCAACTTAAGCCAGCAATTGAATTTAGTGATAAAATTTAAATCTAATTTCTGGTAAAGTATAAAATCAGGAATCACCATATATCCTCTTTTTAATCCTTTATAAAAAGACGGAGTGTAATGTGAATTTATAATTTAGTTAAATTCAAGACTGATATAAAGAACCCTTCAGTAGAATCGATATGAGGGAAAGTCCTATTGGATCTCTTTCCTACCTTGTATAAAGAATAACCAGATTGATAATTAGAAAATGGCATTTCAGCTATATCATAATAGTCTTCTATTACCCTTTCACCCTCTTCTGGAAATAATGAACATACTGCATAAACGAGTTTATTGGCCCTAATCTTTAAGGACTCATTTAGTAAAGATTTCTGCAATTTAGCGAACTTTTTTATTTTTTCATTATCACTTAATTTCAATAAAATAGAAGGATCATTATTTATCATTCCGGAGGAGGAACATGGAGCATCTAATAATATCTTATCTGATTTTATTACACTATTTTTTGTGGAATCTTGATATATTATATGAATCTTACGTAAATCTACTCCACACCTTTTTAACAAATTATATTCCCTCGATAACCTCTTAAAATCGACGTCGGCTAGGAAAGTTTCCGCTCTATTTTCTGTTAGCATCATGTATAAAGAAGCCTTAATCCCGGGAGCTGAAGACAGATCGACTAGTTTTTCACCTATCTCTGGCTTAAGTGCTTCTACCACTAAGGAACTAGCTTTATCGTGAATTACTAATTTACAGTCTTTTACTATGCTCAAAGAAGATAATCTTACTGGTGACTTCTTGATCTTTATCATATAATAAAAATTCTTATCCACTTCAAATTCTATATTTTGACTCTCTAACTCCCTATAAATTTTATCGATACCAGTCTTGAGGATATTTACACGAGCCCACATCCATCTTTCTGATAGTTTTCTTTTTAGAGCATTAATATCTAATAATGTGGATAGTTTTTCTTCCATCCAGTTAGGAAACTTAATCTCAATACTTTCCTTATTTTCAAGCCAATATCTTACCTTAAATGACCTTTTGCTTTGAGGTAATGCATAATAAGATAATAGCATCCTTTTACTATATTCGTATAAGAGGTTAGACTCTATCTTCCTTGGTTTGTTGTGCAGATACGCTCGTTTAAACGCTACCGCCAAGGGATAATTCTTCTTTTCCACGTAATATAGCACAGTAGTCAAAAACTTTACTATATCCTTCAACTTAAGTGTAATTCAAATTTTAACGTTTAATATTCTTATCGTCATCTAGGCATAAGGTAATATTAGGACTTACATAAGATTACTCTATATTAGATTACACGAATAACTAAATATGAAAGCTACATTACTCATCTATGTAACATTGGTCTTATTAACAATTTCGGTTTTATCAACTAAAATTAATAATGAGGCACTTCAATACGCATTAACTATTAACTCAATTTTCATAGCAGCGGCAATGTTTATATTAACTAGAAAAACTAAGAACCTTCATAGAATCTGAGGAGAAATCGTACTCCTACATAAACCCTTTTTTAAACAGAGTTGGAAGAAACATTCCACTGCTTGCCTCCCTTTAAGACCTAATTCTTTACTATACTGTGAGACTTTCTTCCTAGACTCTTGTAAAGATGCTGCTTCTCTGATAATTACTTTAACTTTAGATAGAGTTTGTTCATCTAGACGTAAAGAACCAATTAAGCTTATAACTATAGGAAGATCACCGCAATTCTTTCTCCAGAGTTCATCTAAAGAGATATGGTAATCCTCATAACTTATTAGTACGTCAGTATCGGTACATGATTCACTTCTGACTACCTCTATTGGGTTTTTATAATTTGTAAGTATTTTAAACAAATAATACTCTGTTGAATTGGAACTACTAATACATAATCTAGCAAATCTATTATTTATAACCTTTAATCCAATTTTAGTAGTCACAAATGCACCATTACTTATAAATCTTATGTTTTCATAAAAAAGTGTTAAAGGTAAGGGTATAAAAGCTAGGTCTAATTCTTTAAGTTTGAACTTCAATTCGTCTTCCTTAACACGTATAGGCTCTAATTCAACATTTCTATTGATTTCATTGCTTAATAGGGGTTCTATAACCTCTAACTCTTTTTCACTCACGTATCCTAGACGTAGCCTCACATAGTAGAACTTTTTCTGAACCTTTATTTTAACTTATCTTTTAAAAGGAAACATTAGATTACTAATAACCGAAATGGAAACAGAGAAAGTTGTAATCGTGGGTGCGGGGTACTCGGGACTTAACGCTTATTATGAATTAGGGAATCATGTAGTTAAAACACTAATAGCTGATAAAGCTCAACTTGTATTTTATACTGCATATCTCCAAAAACTCATGTTTAATAAAAATATTAAATATACAGCTAACATAAAACCAACCATAACGAGCAAGGTAAAGGAAATCGATTTAGAAAGAAAAACAGTGAAAATTGAAAATGGTACAGAGATTCAAGGTCATAAACTAATCCTTGCTATGGGATGTAAAAGAGAACGCCAATTAGATATTATAGGAAGGATAATAGGAAAGGATAGAGTTAGCATAAGTGTAGAAAATCATCTAGATGAGTATCTTGGTATTCAACTGGCTTTTTATTTGAGAAAGCTAAACAAGGAAGTCTCTTACTACGGCCCAGTCCTAAAATGGTTAGGGGAAAAAGTAAGTACTAAAGTTCTTGAATTATTAGAAAAGAATGGAATACGATTATCTGAAAAATCTGATGATATAATTCCTGCTTGTGACCCTAATGAGATAATTGGGGATTTCTTACCTATAAATGATAAATTGGAATATAAGAACGATGTGTTTGTAATTGGAGATATGATAAAGAATTACCCCAAATTGGGAGAGTTGGCAATGAGAGAGGGTATATATGTGGGCAGGTTAATATCTAGAAAAATTAATGAAAGCTTTAAACCGATTTTCATTAACATTATCGATACTGGTAAAGGAGAGGCTATACATATAAGGTCTAATGTTCCATGGAATGGGAATTTCGAAAGTGTAAGGGTATCAAAACTAAGGGCAATAATGAAGAGATTTATCGAAAGGTATTACATTATCAGAAAGGGAAAAATGGGCATACTTTACAACTTATAAGATATCCAGGGACCCTGGGGGGAAATATCAAGGGGCTCCTCTCATCTATCCTAAGGTCCCTGGATATCTCTACTTTATTTTTTGTATTAGGGGGTTTTAACTTTTTCCTATTTTTCCTAAAATGGAATGCCTAGCACAACATCTATATCAGCACCTAATCCTAACACAATAGATGAATATATATTGTAATAAAATGCTCTGCCGAAATCATTTTTCTGCGATGCTAAATAGTACGCATATGCCATTATAAGACCGTGAAGAATAGTTGCAAATATAGCTATTGGACCTAATCCATAATACAAATCACCTAGAAGATCGAGTACTACAGAGAATAGTTGATTGAGTCCAGCAAATGTTAGAGCCCATCTCCCTAGTACCACAGCGAAACTATGTAAACCCATCTCTTTGTCGAATTCGGCATCAGGTATATGATTATAAAGATCGAACCCCGCAGCCCATAAAATTGTTCCAATTACGAAAAACCATGGGACTTTCAAAAGAATCTGAACTAGGGAATTATAGTACAAACCCAATACAGCCACGGCACCACTAAATACTGCCAATCCTTGGATTGATGCCAGATGATAGTTAGCGAATGCAGTATATCTTTTCATATAAGGGTATGACATTACTATTATCGCTACAATAGGAGATAAGATAAATGCCCAGATATTGACAAAATATGACGTAATAAAGAATAAAATCAGAGAAGTAGTAATCATAGCCTTTGCTTCACTTATTTTTATTGCACCAGTTACTAAAGGTCTATTTTTGGTTCTAGGATTCTTCGCATCTATCTCGACATCTGCTAAGTTATCGTTAGTCATTCCAGCAGTTCTTAAAAAGAATAAAGCCAAAAAAATCAATATTAATGTTGAAATTGGAGAAATTCCTTTAATTGCAACGAAAGCTCCTAAATAGGCCATAGGTAAACTAAAGAAAGTCTGCTCTATCCTTAAGAATCGCAAAATTACGTAAAATTTACTTCTAGTATTCTTGTTTAATCCGCCAGGATCCCAGCTCACACAATATAATTATCTGCACTTGTTTTTAATGTCTTCTTTAATTGTAGGTAATAATCAAGCCCATCTACTAATGCCATGACTGAAGCTTCCACAACGCTTTTAGATACTCCTTCTGTTCTCCAGTTCATTTTATTATCTGTAAATTCTATGGTAACCCTAACGACACTCTCAGTGTTCTTAACTTCACTAGGCAATATAACCCTATAATCTATTAACTTAACTTCACTTATTTCTGGATATACCCGCTGAAGTGCCATTCTTAGCGCTCTATCTATTGCGTTTACTGGACCTACCCCTTCAGCAACTTCGAGCTGAGAATTAACTTTAACGATCCCTATTGAAAGACCATTATTCTCGTTTATTACTTTCCAGTATTCTAAATTTATATAATTCGTATACATGTTTAGCTCCTTTAGTGTTATCAAAATTGCGGAAGCTGGACCAACATCAAAACTATATCCTTTAGTCTCAAGTTCCTTAATCTTATTTAAAGCTTTTTTAAGCCTTTCGTCTTTCTTGTCAACAACTATTCCTATGCCTTGTAAATATGAGACTAGATTTGCAGTTCCAGACAATTCTGAAATTACAAACTTTCTGTCATTACCTACCAATAAAGGATCAACATGTTCATACGCTCTGGGTACCTTCATTACAGCATCAACATGAACACCAGCTTTGTGTGCGAAGGCGTTATCACCAACATAAGGTTGATAGGGATTAGGAGGTAATCCTAGTATTTCATATACTATTCTTGAAACCTCCCTCAATTTCCTTAAACTATCTCTACCTTTTAATACATTAAATCCCATTTTTAACACTAATGTGGGTATTATCTGTATTAGATCAGCATTACCAGTTCTCTCGCCAATTCCATTTATTGTTCCTTGGACATGCCTAGCTCCTGCTTTTATAGCCATTAAAGAGTTGGCAACTGCACATCCTATATCATTATGGGCATGAATACCTAGTTTAACATGTAATACTTCTCTAACTTTCTTTGTTATCTCATAAACCTCAAATGGTGGTGTACCACCATTAGTATCTGCTAAAGCAATTACATCTGCCCCCGC